>JBAXER010000058.1:0-18672 GCA_037140375.1 Actinomycetota bacterium | reverse complement strand
TTAGCGCCCGGTGAGGCGTCAAAGCCATCTACACACGTCCGCCTGAGCTATTCCGAACCCGGAACGCTAGGAGCACTATCGGCGCGTGTTCGTTGAGCCACGTCAACCACCCCAAAGCGCCATGGTCGTTGACGAAGGCTTAGATTGCGGCGAGAAAAGCGACGCGGCGGTTAAGTTTGCCCATCTTCACCATGCTCCCGCTTATCGTCCACGCGTAGTCGCGAGCCTTCACCTGTCGCGCTCCATGCTTGTGGCCAACGAACGCGATCAGACACCGAAAATGGACGAGCGCCGCCTCCAACCCTGCACACACTCATCAGTGGCCACGCTCACCGCTGCGGACGGCAGCGAGTAGACAGAGCGACCGCCGGATGTTACGTGTTGGCCGTGTACCTACGCGAGATCAAAGTTGTACACGTCGGCGCGAATGACGCGCACGAGATGCTCCCGACGCGGGCAAAGGGAGCCCGCCGCGTCGCTGAGATCATGCGATGCCGAACAAACTCACCGGAATGTGGAGCAGCTCGCGCTTGCTCGTAATGTCGTACGGCAGACCCGTGTGCGCGCCGGCAACGGTGATGTCGTGGTCTGGGTAGTGGTACATCCACACGCCCCAGAAGCCCTCGTGCCCGATTCGGCGAACGCCATTGACGACCGACTCGAAGATACCCAGTCCACAGCGTTGGCCCACTTCACCCAGATCGGTGACGGCAGAGAATGAAAGCATCTCGGCCAGTGACGCTGAGCCAATGATCCGACCCCCCAGCAGCGCACCAACGAACGCAGCCAGATCGCGGCTGGTGGAGGCGAGCCCACCCCCGCCATAGCCATCGAACGATGGATCGAAGTGATACGTATCGGCCCCCGTCATGTACTGATGCGCGCGCGGCGGCACGCCGTCGGGCATCGACTCCTTGCCCTCGAACCACGTGGAGTGCAACCCCAACGACTCGAAGCCAACTCGATCTCGCAACGCCGATGCGATCGGCATGCCCGTCGCGCGTTCCAGAATCAACGCCAACAACACGTACCCGGTGTCGCTGTAGTGGAACTGCCCACCGGGGCGGCCCACTGGCGCGCCGTGGTCGAATGCAATGGAGATCAAGTCGAGCGCTGTCCACACCTTGGTGGGCTCGGATGCAATGAGGCGGCGGTATTGCGCCGCGTTACCGAAGTCGAATAGTCCGCTGGTGTGCTGCAGGAGGTGGCGCAGCGTGATCTCGTTCGCTGCTTCGCCCATCGCCGCAGCGAATGGAATTGCGGCGAGTTCGGGAAGAAGCGGCAGCGCCACGTCGTCGAGCACGAACGCGCCCGACTCGATACACGTGAGGATGGCCGTTGCCACGAAGGTCTTTGTAATGCTGGCAGTGCGAATGGGTTGGGTAGCGAGCAGGGCTTCACCACCGATCTCGCTCACCCCAGCGGCACCGCTCCAGCTCACGCCGGCCCGAGGCGCGTCTACGTGCATCATGACGCCGGGACTGTCGGGATTGGCGGCGAGAAAGCGGACGAGCGCAGCGTTGAGTTGATCCATTCGCCGCAGAGTATCGGGCTATCTTGCACGAGGTGAATGTTGATCAGCCGCTGACATTGCGATCGCTTGTGACGCGGCTGTCTCCAATGGTGCTCGAAGTCATAGCTGCACCGGCGGGGCTTGACATCAGTGTTAACCGCATCCGCATCAGCGCTGCGGGTGAAGCGGATACCTCATCGAACGAAGCCGGCGACGTCGTCGTCTCCATTGGTACATCGCTGCAGTCTGCGCTCTTCGCCGACGTCGTTCGAACTGCCGCCTCCAGCGGAGCCGCTGCCGTGGTAGTGAAAGCAGCGGTCGGCGAGACACTGGCTATTGCGCCTCCGATTGCGATACTCACCGCGCCGGCCGACGCCGACTGGGGCCAGATATACACCTTGCTCGGTGCCGCTGCGAGCTCAGCACGATCACCCCTCGGCAGCGACGACGTCGCGATACCTGACCTGTTCTCGTTGGCCGATGCCATGGCAACTGCTATCGGCGGAGCCACAACGATCGAGGATCGCCAGTTCCGTGTCGTGGCGTATTCCAGTCTCGACCAACCCATCGACGACGTTCGTCGCGACTCGATTCTCGGCCGCGGCGTGCCGTCGTACGTGATGGAAGACGATGCCATCGTCGCGATGTACCGCACGATGTGGTCGAGCGACGATGTGGTGCGCCTGCCGCGCCGGGACGACGGCCGAGTGAGATCACGTATGGGCGTGCCGATGCGGGCAGGTGGTGCGGTTGTGGGCTCCATCTGGGTGGTGGAGGGTGACAGGCCGTTCGACACCCAGGCAGAAGCAACGCTGCGTGAAGCCAGCAAACTTGCAGCACTGCGGATGATCCAGCATCTCACCGACGACGATCCCCAACGTCGACAGCGAAGCGATGCCGTGCGGTCGCTGCTGGAAGGTCGCGGCGGAGAGCTCAGCTCGATAGCGGTAGCGGACAGCTTTGCGGTCGTCGCCTTCGCGGGCGTCACCCCGCCCGACCCGCAAGACATCGATGCGATCGAGCGCCTCGGGCGGCTCAGCACACTCGTGGCATTTCATTGCGAGGCTCTCGATTCGCGCAGTGTCGCCGTGAGCATGCAGCAACGCGTTTGGGCCATCGTGCCGCTCAGCGATCGCGTGACACTTCGCCGAGTGCGCGAGGTCGCTGCAGAGATCATCCGTCGCGCCGAGCACACGTTCCGCGAACCGGTGTTCGCGGGAATCGGCGGCATCGCGCGCGTAACCTCCGATCTAGCGGAGTCGCGCTGGCAGGCCGCCAAGGTGCACGAAGTGTTGGTGGAGCAATCGCGAGGTACAGCGGGCGCTCGCACGAATGGGGTCGCCACGATGGACGACATGCACGACGAAGTGGCCATGCGTCACCTACGTAACGTGCTCGAGGATGATCCCCGCCTGCGCTCGCCGCGCCTGATCGCATTGCAAAGCCACGACCTCGATCAACGCACCGACTACGTGGCGACGCTCGGTGCGTATCTCGCGGCCTTCGGTGACATCGCGACTGCGGCGGCCACTATGAACGTGCATTCGAATACCTTGCGCTATCGGTTGAAACGAATCGGCGAGATCACTGGGGTCGACCTCGCCCGACCAGTCGATCGATTCATGCTCGAACTGGCGTGGCATCTCGGCACTTGGTGATTCGCACAGACAGCCGCACCATCGTTTGGAGACATGACAGACGCCAACACCGCCACGATGGCAGGCAATGCATGATCTCGTGATTCGAAATGGCTTGGTGGTCGACGGTACAGGCCGCCCCGGAATGGTCGCCGATGTTGCCGTGACCGGGAATCTTGTCGTGGCTGTGGGCGACGACGTCGGCGCCGCCCGGCGCGAGATCGATGCCGATGGGCACGTGGTTGCACCAGGTTGGGTCGACATCCATACTCACTACGACGGTCAGGTCACCTGGGACAGCATCGTGGCACCGTCGTCGGTGAACGGCGTGACGACCATCGCAATGGGCAACTGCGGTGTGGGGTTCGCCCCTGCCCGGCCCGACGCGCACGCTTGGCTGATCGGACTGCTTGAGGGTGTCGAGGACATCCCAGGCACCGCCCTGGCAGAGGGTCTGCCGTGGGACTGGGAGACCTTCCCTGAGTTCCTCGATGCGGTTGATCGCCGACCGCACACGGTGGACATCGGAGCGCACGTGCCACACGCCGTGCTGCGGGCGTATGTGATGGGCGAACGAGGCGCCGACCACACCGCACGTCCGAGCGCGGATGAGTTAGCCACGATGAGTCGTCTCGTCGACGAGGCGATGGACGCCGGAGCACTCGGTTTCGCCACCTCGCGTACGTCAATTCATCGCACGGGTTCGGGCGCATTTGTTGGCACGATGACAGCTGCAGCCGAGGAACTCATCGGGATCACCAGCGCGCTCACCACTCGCCGTCGCGGTGTGGTGCAACTCGTCAGCGACCTATACCTCACCGACGACGACGAGCAAGTCGAGCGGGAGATCGCGTTGCTCCGGCGGATCGCCCGCGAGGTACGTCGCCCGTTGTCGTTCACCGTCGAGCAAGTCGATGCCGTGAGTCACCGTTGGCGAGACATGCTGGATGTGATCGACGGACTGTGCGCCGAGGGTCTCGACGTGAAGGGCCAAGTCGCCCCGCGCCCGATTGGTCTGCTGCTCGGCCTATCAGGCTCGGCCAATCCCTTTCAGGGGGCGGCCAGCTATCGGCGTATCGCCGACCTGCCGCTGTCAGAACGTCATCGAGCAATGAGCGATCCGGAGACGAGATCACGCATCCTCGCCGAACATGCTCGTTTTGTTCCGAGTGGGTTGAGTGGCTTCGTGTCGACACGGTTCGAGCGGATGTTCCCCCTCGGTGATCCGCCCGACTACGAGCCGACGCCGGAAACGTCGGTTGCCGCGATGGCGTCTCGCGCCGGGGTCGAGTCAACTGCGTTTGTCTACGACCTGCTTCTGGCAAACGGCGGACGCAACATGTTGTACATGCCGCTCAACAACTACGCCGCAGGCGACCTACGCGACGTGCGAACGATGATGACCAGTCCCAACATCGTGTTCGGTCTCAGCGACGGCGGCGCACACTGCAATTTTATCTGCGACGCAACCTTCCCCACTACGGCGGTCGCGCACTGGTGCCGTGACCGCACCCGCGGAGAGGGTCTACCGCTCGAGTTCGTTGTGCATCACCAGACCCAGCGCCCCGCCGCGCATGTCGGTTGGCTCGACCGCGGTGTCCTCGCGCCGGGCTACATCGCTGACCTCAACGTCATTGACATGGCAGCGCTTCGGCTCAGGCCGCCGCACCTCGTGGCAGATCTCCCAGCAGGAGGAACGCGGTTGCTGCAAGAGGCCGAGGGCTACCGTTACACCGTGAAGTCCGGCGCCGTCACCTTCGTCGATGGAAAATCCACCGACGAACTTCCTGGTCGCGTTGTGCGCGGTGCGCAACCTGCGCCCACACAGCGCTGATGGCGCTCAACACTGGCGGTGACCGCTACGACGTGATCGTGGTTGGCGCCGGGGCGTGCGGATTGTCCACGGCATGGAACCTTGCAAGGCGGGGAAGATCCGTACTCGTGCTCGATCGTTTCACGGCGGGCCACGACCGAGGTTCCTCCCACGGCACGGAACGAATTGTCCGGCTGGCCCATGTCGACCCCATCTACGTGAGTCTTGCGCTCGACGCGCTCGACGGTTGGCGCGAGATCGAACGCCACTCGGGTGCCATGCTCATCAACCAGACCGGCGCGATCGATCTGTCTGACGAGAGCGCGGGTGACGCTGAGTTGGTCGAGATGGCGACTGCATGCGCCGAGTTCGGCATCGAGATGCATTGGCTCGCCCCGCGCGAGGTGGCGAACCGCTTTCCCGGTATGTATCCGCACACGTCGGCATTGTTCCATTCCCAAGGCGGCACCGTCAGGGCCGCCGAGGCTCTGCGCGTCCTACGCGGGATGGGCCAGCGATTGGGCGCCGTCTTCCGCTATGCCGCACGCGTCGTATCGATTGAGCCCACAAGCGATGGTGTTCACGTCTCCACGCTCGACGGAAGGTATCAGGCATCGACGGTGGTTATCGCCGCAGGAGCTTGGGCCTCACGAATGCTCGAAGGCCTCGCAGACCTTCCCGGCTATCGCGTCACGCAGGAACAGTTGGCCTACTTCCGCCCAACGGGCGATCTTCGGCAGTCGCCGTGGCCCACCTTCATCTCACGTACCACGCCGCGCCGCTACGGTCTGACCACTCCCGACGGATTGGTGAAAGTGGCCGAGCATCACACGGGGCCAGTTGTCGATCCTGACGACCGTTCCTTCGAAATCGAACCCGTCACGTGGCAACGTTTGTGCAACTGGGTCGGTGAGACGTTCCCCGGACTCGAACCCGAGCCCGTGAACTTTTCGACGTGCCTGTACGCGTCCGCGCCCGACGAAGACTTCGTGCTCGATCGCGTCGGCAACGTGGTGATCGGCGTAGGACTCAGCGGTCATGGCTTCAAGTTCGTTCCTGAGATCGGGCGGCGATTGGCCGATCTCGCCGACGGCATTGGATGGGCCGGCAACCCGTTCGCATTGCAACGCGCGCCGCGTCACGTTGGGGCCTCGGGTCACAAATGAATCATTGGATCGCGTTCACCACTTACTACGTAATCGCGCTGGCCATCGCCAGTGCGGTGATGGTTCACTCCGGACGGCGGCAAAAGAATCATCCAGCGTCGCGCCGGGTGATCCCCGAAATGTTCCCGTGGCTCGACGAGCAACGAACATACGCGAACGCTGTATCGATCGCGCGCTACTCGATCGCGCGGCCGCCGGCGTGGGCCATCATCGTGTTCGCGTCGGCGCCGTCGGTTGCTGCACTCGCGGTCGCGCCCTTCGGGAGCAACACCGCGGGTTTTACAGCGTTCGCACATCGGCTTGCACCGTGGACTGGCGTAGACCGACGCGGCGCGCTGTTGACCTATGCCACGATCGTGGTGGTCTTCATTGTCGGCGCTATCGGCTATCTCCGTGTCGCTCGATCCGCGGCGCCTGAGGAGCAACCACCGTTGCTTCGTGATCGCAACTCCGTACAGGTCTGGCTGCGTCTTGCGGGTGGCGCATTCATCGATGAAGGCGGCGCGCTCGAGGAACTCGGATGGCGCGGATGGGCACTGCCGGTGTTGGTGGTAACTACTGGTTCGTCAGTATGGGCAACGGCGCTCCTCGCTCTGTTGTGGTGGGCTTGGCACTTCCCTCGCGAGGTGCCGGCTCTCAAGCGTCGTAAGGCACCCCCCAACTTCGTCAAGAATCAAGCTCAGTTCCTGTGGCTCTGCCTCATGTTGTCGATTCTCATGACGATCTCCTGGCAGTACACCGGCAGCGTGTGGCCTGCAGTTCTGATCCATGGCGGCACCAACGTGTGGAGCAAGGCCATCGGCGCTCCCATGTGGAACCGAGCCAAGCGCGACGTTCGTACCGATGTCGTCACGGTGCTTGCAGTGATCGCGCTCGGCATCGAGCTGATCAGGTGAGCCGCATGCCTCCGCCGTTTGTGCGATTGCACAACCGTCATCGGTGAAGCTTACGTGATCGCACCAGTTGAGATAAGAAAGGATGACTCAACTGCCGCCAACACCGTCTTGCGGTGTGGCAATCGAGCACAGGGGAGACCAACCATGAGTAAGTTCGTAGGAGTGATGCTGGGGTGCATGCTTGCCGTCACCGCATGTAGTTCCACCGAGGAGGAGAGCACCAGCACCCAAGCCACCGGCTCATCCACTGATGCGACCGCGGTTCTCCCCTCGGCCGCTCCGCCTGCTCCCGTGCGCGGCGTCGAAGGCGACACCATCAAAATCGGCTTCCTCACGGCCAAGAACCAGGACGCGGCACAGGCCAAGCTCGGCACAACGGGAATCACCTTCGTACCTCACGACGAGATCGTGACCAAGCTCGTCGACGATCTCAATGCCAACGGCGGCCTCGCCGGTAAAAAGCTCGTCCCCGTTCTGCACGTCACCGACGTCACCGGAGGCGCCGATCCGCAGACCATCTCCAACGAGATCTGCGCGACCTTCACCGAGGACAACCAGGTGTACGCCGTGCTCAGCAACAGCACGCCATCAGATCAGTTGTTGGCCTGCCTCAACAAAGCCCAGATTCCGCTGATCGTGTCGAGCGGTGGCACGTTCTCATTCGCCGACAAGACCGCGTACGACGCCAACCCACTCTTCTTTAACGGCAGCGGAATTAACCTCGACAGCGCCGCCAAAGCCCTTGTCCAAGGCCTCAACACTGCCGGTTGGTTC
This sequence comes from Actinomycetota bacterium, assembly GCA_037140375.1. Classification (GTDB taxonomy): domain Bacteria; phylum Actinomycetota; class Acidimicrobiia; order Acidimicrobiales; family Ilumatobacteraceae; genus WLMZ01. Next base: position 10,873 of record JBAXER010000058.1, on the reverse strand, counting down.
ACAACCGACGCTGTGTTGGGCGTGATCCGGCTCACCAGCCCTGCGTTCGACGCAGCGGCGAAGAACAGCCTCGACCCTGCACTGGCCGCCATCGGGGTGAAGCCTGCGGTGTACACCACCATTGCTGAAATCGCCACCAACGACGACATCGCCCGCTTCTCCACTGAGGCTCAGGCTGCTGTGCTGAAGATGAAGGAGGCGGGTGTCACCCACCTGATGTTCTTCGAGTCCGGCGGCGGGGCTCCCTTCTTCTTCCTGGCTGCCGCCAAGGGTCAGGGTTTTGCGCCGACGCTCGGTTTCTCCACCCTCAGTGGCGGCGAGAGTCTGGTCCAAAACATCAAAGGTGGCGGCACCTCGGTGTCGTGGTCCCCAGTGGGCGACGTGCCCACGGCCAGCGAGCTGCCCGAGTCGCCCGAGGCAAAGAAGTGCCTCGACCTCATCGACAGCACTCGCGCCGCATTCACGTCGCCCAACGCAACCAGCGAAACGCTTCGGTTCTGCGATGCAACATGGCTGCTGCAAGCGGGCGTGAAAGCTGCAGGCGGACCCGTGGCGCCCACCGATCTGCAAAAGGCCATCGAGGGCCTCGGCAGTTCGTACCAGTCGCCCGCCGCGCTCAGCACAACGTTCGGGCCGAGCAAGCACGATGGTGTGTCCGAGTACTACATCACCGACTACGACCCGGCCTGCTCCTGCAACGTGTACCGCAAAAATGGGCCAACCCCCATCGGCTGAAGCCGACCTGCACCGTCGGGGCAGGCGGACAGTACTCGCGGCATGCGCACTGTTGCTGCCCCTCACCGCCTGCTCGCAGTTCTCCACGGCCAGCTTGCAGCTCCGCCGCGATGCGACCATCACCATCACGGCACCACACGATCGCACCGCCGCTGATCGTCCGCTGCACGTGGAATGGACAGATGTCGCACCGCGAAATGGCGGCGCGTACATGGTGTTGATCGATCGGTCGCCGATGCCCGTGGGTCAAGACGTTGGATGGTTCGCGCGCGACGACAAGGATTGTGCTGCGAGCCCCGGATGCCCTAACGCTCGCTGGTTGAGCCTGCGAGGGATCACCGTCACCGCCGATCGATTCGCGGACATCGCAATCATTCCGCGCAAAAACGCGAACAGCCGGAACAAGCGATACGACGTGACAGTCGTGCGTCTCGACCGAGACGGCCGGCGCGACACGGAGGCAACCTTCACGGTCACCGTCGAGATCAGAGCCGCGCGATGACCGACATCATCGATCGCGCGCAGGCGCGTCTCGCGGCACGGCATGCGCTCGGCATCCATCTCGGTGACGACACCGCGATACCCGCGACTACGCAGCGACTGCGCAGCGTCATGGCCACGTCCGGAATCGGTTGGTATCCGTTGTTGGCCATCGGCGGCCTGGTGATCGTCGACGAACTCTTCGGGTTCGTGCTCTCGGTGCTCGGTCCTGAGATCGCTCGGTCAATCGGCATGTCGCCCGCTTCATTTGCCGCTGTGCTGTCGGCCAAGCTGCTCGCCGTCGCCCTCGCAACCCTACCGATGGCCGCCCTCGTACAGCGGCGGCCATGGCGGGCATCGATCTCGCTCATTACTGCGTTCGCGTGGACAGCAGCCACGTTCCTTGCCGTCACCGTGGTGGGCGTCTGGGGTCTGCTCGTGGTGGTCGTCATCGATGGCGTGTCGAGCGGAAGCGTGCGTGTGCTGCACCAGCCGTTGCTCATGGACTCGTATCCCAATAGCGCGCGGGTGCGCGTGCAGACCGCGTACTCTGCCGCCGCGAATGTGGGTGGCGTTGTGGCACCCCTACTCGTTGGTCTCCTCACGGCATGGCTCGGACTCACTTGGCGCGGCGTGTTCCTGGCCGTTGGCTTCACATCGTTGCTCACCGCGTTCGTGGCGTTACGTCTGCGCGATCCGGGTGTCGGACACATCGACGACGCGCAGGTCCGATCGGCCATCGCGGCCAGCGCGCAAGCGAACGTGGCCCAGCTCGAGGTTCCAGAGCTGCGCTTCGGCGAGGTAGTGCGGCGTCTACTGATGATCCCCACAGTGAGACGGGCGCTCGCAGCGCAGGCCGCGTTCGGCGTACTCGTCGTGCCGTACTCCACGTTCCTGCTGTTCTTCCTCGACGAGCGATGGAACTTCGGGCCCGGCAAACGATCGGTCTTCTTTGCAGGCAGCGCCGTTGCTGCGCTGGTTTCATTGCGCTTCTTCGGACCGATCGGCGAGCGGCTGTTCCGCAATGACCCGGCACGGCTTGTACGCCTCGCGTCGGTGTTGCTCTGCGCCAGCGTGCTGGCGATCGGCGCGGGCGCTCTAGTGCCTTTCCTCGCGCCGATGGTGTTGTTCTTCATGCTCTCGTCCGCGCTCGCCGCGGCCCTCGGACCGGCCCTTGCTGTGACCATGCTCGGCGTCGTGCCTGCCCAATTCCGTTCGCATCTCGCTGCACTCGCGGGCATCTACCTCGCAGGCGTCGGCGGATTCGCCGGGGCGTTGTTGCTCGGAACGGTCGACCGACGATTCGGCAACGCGGGAGCGCTCGTCGCCATCATCATTCCCGGCGTGATCGGCGCAGCCCTGCTCTGGGGATGCGGCAATACGGTAAATTCCGATCTCGACCAACTCATCGAAGACGCTGTCGATGAGGCCGAGCTCGCAGCCGAGCAGCGTTCGGGTCGGCTGCCACTAGCGCTCGTGTGTCGAGACCTCGATGTGGGCTACGGACCGGTGCAAGTGCTCTTTGGCGTCAACTTCATGGTCGAAGAGGGCGAGATGGTGGCGCTACTCGGAACCAACGGCGCCGGCAAGTCCACTGTGCTACGAGCAATCAGCGGACTCAATCTCCCAACCCGCGGATCCGTACGGCTCTACGGTCGCGACATCACCTGGCTCGAGCCCGAGCGCCGCGTGCCACTGGGCATCGTGCAGGTACCCGGAGGACGGTCCACCTTCGGGCCGTTGTCGGTCATCGAGAACCTCCGCGCTCACGCGTTCACGCTCGGCAACGACGGCCGTCTGGTCGAAAGCCGCATCGATGACGCACTCGTGGCATTCCCCCGCCTCGCCGAACGGCGCAACCAACCAGCAGCCACGTTGTCGGGCGGCGAACAGCAGATGCTCGCTCTGGCCAAAGCCATGATTGTGAAGCCACGTGTGCTGCTGATCGATGAGTTGTCGCTCGGCCTCGCCCCCGTGGTGGTCGGCGAACTGCTCGCCACCGTGCGCCGGATCAACGCCTCCGGCGCCTCGGTGGTGCTCGTCGAGCAATCCATCAACGTCGCCCTGTCGCTCGCCGATCGTGCGTACTTCCTGGAGCGTGGTCGAGTGCAGTTTGAGGGTCGTAGCGGCGACCTGTTGCAACGCGACGACCTGCTGCGCTCAGTGTTCCTCGGGCAGGCGGCACCGTGATCGCCCTGCAAGTCTCGATGCCTGTGCTGCTGCTCGGCTCGCTCACCGGAATTCTTTACGGCCTGCTCGCGGTTGGGCTCGTGCTGGTCTATCGCAGCAACCGTGTCATCAACTTCGCGCATGGCGAGATCGGTGCCTTCGGCGCAGCGATCTTTTCGATCCTAGTGGTGCGCTGGCACCTGCCGTATTGGCTGATGTTGCCTGTTGCTCTGCTCGTCGCGGCTGCCATTGCCGGTGTCGCCGAAGTTGCTGCGATCCGTCGACTGCGCCGCGCTCCCGCGCTGATGAGTGTGGTTGCAACACTCGGCATCGGGCAGTTGTTGCTCGCTCTCTCCGCAGCGGTCAACCCCTCAGCTGGGTCGGGGCTCACGTACCCCTCGCCGCCGTGGATGCCCACCTTCGACATCGGCTCGCTACGCATCACTCCGGCGTATAGCGCGATGCTCATCGTCGGCCCCATCGTCGTGCTCTGTCTTGCCGCATTCCTTCGTTCGGGTCGCATCGGTCAGGCCATCCGTGCATCAGCAGCCAACCCTGATGCCGCCCGTCTCGATGGGATCCCAGCGGCGCGTATGTCCACCATTGCGTGGTGTATTGCCGGTGGGCTCTCGGCGCTGACTGCCATACTCGTGTCGCCCACGCGCGGCTTTGCGGCGGCGAGCGCATTTGGTCCGTCTCTGTTGTTGAAGGCGTTGGCCGCTGCCGTGCTAGCGCGTATGAACAAGCTGACCCTTGCGTTCTGCGCAGGTGTCGGCATCGGCATCATGGAACAGGCAATCCTCGCGAACAGCCATGTGCAGGGATCTGTGGATGTTGCGCTCTTCGTGCTGGTGGTCGTGGGCCTCTCGTTGCAGAAGCCCCTCGGCGGGCGTCTTGCCGAGCGCACGGCATGGACCGCTCTCCAGCCGTGGCGACCATTACCCGCAGAGGCACGCGACATCTGGCTCGTGCGCCACCTCGGTGCGATCACTGGTTTCGTCGCTCTGGTCGGCACTGCGGTCGTGATCGGAGTGGTCACCAATGCCACGGCGTACACCGTCGTCGCAATCCTCGCGCTCTCGATCACCGGTCTCGGCGTCACGATCATCTCCGGATTGCTCGGCGAATTGTCGCTCGGCCTTGCTGCCTTCGGAGTCCTCGGCAGCGTGGCCAGCATCGCAGTCGCCACGAACACCGGTAACTTCCTGCTCGCGTTCGCCGCGTCAGCAATTGTCGCTGGCTCCCTGTCGATCATCACCGGCGTGCCGTCGCTACGCGCCCGCGGGTTGCTGCTCACCGTCACCACGCTCGCATTCGCTGTCGCCACGGTGGTGTGGGCACTGCCGCAGTCGTGGGCGTTCGGGCGCGGCAAACGGCCGGGCCGGCCGGTCATCGGCGGGATGAGCATTGCTACCGGTCGCCGGTACGCCTGGCTCACGCTTGTGCTCCTCGCTGTTGCGGTAATCGTCGCTCGCAATGTGCGCAACGGCGTGTTAGGGCGCCGCTTCATCGCAATCCGCGACAACTCCGCCGGCGCGCAGGCATTTGGGGTCTCGGCACTTCGCGCCAAGTTGCTCGGGCTGTTCATCGGCGGAGCATTCGCAGGTCTGGGCGGCGCGCTGTACACGCACGCGTTGCCTGTGGCCACGCCGACATCGTTCGCCATCGTCGACAACATCCAAGTTGTTGCGATGACCGCCATCGGTGGCCTTGGCATCGTCGCCGGTCCGTTGCTCGGCGCGCTGTATATCGTCGGCCTACCCCGGCTCATCCCACTCGACTCGGCGGCGTTGGCGGCATCGGCGGCCGGTTGGTTGTTGTTGCTGATGTACGTACCGGGTGGCCTCGCCAAACTGATCTCACCCGTGCGCGAGCGCTTGATCGCGTTCATCATGCGTCGTCGCGGACTCGACCCAGCATTGCTGCTCGGCGGCGCTCCAGACCGGGCGGCGGCGATCGGTGGCTTTCAGGCACCAGCGGGCAGTCCTGCGCAGCGTGTGCCATTGCTGACCGCGGCGAACCTCGCCAAGAGCTTCGGCGGGGTCGCCGCCGTGCGCGGCGTCGACCTCACCGTCGAGGCCGGCACCATCGTCGGGCTTATCGGACCCAACGGCGCCGGCAAGACCACCACCTTCGAGCTCCTCTCCGGCTTCACGCGTGCCGATGCCGGCACAATTACCTTTGCGGGGCGCGACATCACCAAGCTCTCGCCCGCGCAACGCACCCGACTCGGCCTGGTGCGGGGATTCCAAGACGCTGGCCTGTTCCCATCGCTCACCGTGCGTGAAACGGTTGAGATGGCGCTCGAGCTGCGCTATCCATGTGCTCCCGCATTCGCCGTGATCGGGTGGGACCGCCGTCGCCGTGCACGCACGAGCGCCGCAGTTGAATTGGTGGCCTCGCTCGGTCTCAGCTCGTGGGCCGACATCCCAACGGGCGAATTGTCCACCGGAACTCGACGCATCACCGAACTTGCCTGTCTCGTTGCGTTGGAGCCGAAGCTGCTCCTTCTCGATGAACCCTCGTCGGGTCTGGCCCAACGTGAGGTCGAGGCGCTGGGGCGCGTGCTGAAATCGTTGCGCGACACCTCGGGCATCACCATCGTTGTGATCGAACATGACATCCCACTTGTCATGGAGGTCTCCGATCGAGTGATCGCGATGGCTGGCGGCGAAGTGATGCGTGATGGACCACCGGCGGAGGTGCGCGACGATCCTGAGGTGATTCGGGTGTACCTCGGCGACGACGCAATCGCAGTGGCCCGTTCGGGCCTCACGGCACCGCAGGATTCGCCATGACATCCAGCCCCTTGCCAGCGGAGCATTCGGTGTTGCGCCAACTCACCGCTTACAACGCGCACGATCTCGACGCCTTCGTCGCCTGTTTCGACGCCGACATTCGCCTCACCGACTCCGATGGCACGGTGCGCGCCAGTGGTTGGGCAGAGCTACGAGCGGTCTATGAGCCCACTCTGCAGATCCCAGAACTGCACGTCGAGGTCATCAACCGTATTGCGGTTGATGACTGGGTCGTGGATCACGAAGACGTCACCGGCCGCGACGGCAGGCGCTTTCACGCGATCGTGGCATACCACCTTCGCGACGGCGCGATCATCGAAATGCGCGCGTTGAAGTGATCGATCATGCCAATTTCGCTGCGCTCTGCGACCGGCACGACATGGTCGGGGCCGTAGTCGGTTGGAGTAGCGGTGGCACACGTGGCGCGGTGGGGCACGGCGTAGCCGATCTGGCGACAGGCGATGCCGTGAGTGTCGAAACGAACTTTCTCGCTGGCTCCGTGACGAAGGCAATGACAGCCACTATCGTGACGCAGCTCGTCACCGAAGGCCGATTGAGCCTTGACGATCGAGTGGTCGACGTGCTCGCCGAGTTCGCCGTGGCCGACCCCGGAGCGACGGCGAACGTCACGGTCCGTCATCTACTCACCCATACTGCAGGCTTTGATGGTGACATCTGGCCAGACGACAACATCGACATCCTGACGCACTTGAGCGACGCCGCGCAGTTGTTCGCGCCCGGGTCGTTCTTCTCCTACGACAACGCCTCGTACGCAGTGCTCGGTCTGATCATCACGCGCGTGTTGGGTGGAACCTTCGAGTCGGCGATCGACCAGCACATTGCTGGGCCATGTAACGCTCTGATTACTACCGACATGACGAAATTGGATCAGCGACCCCGCGCAACCGGACACGTGCGCGGCGACGATGGCCATTCATTCGAGCCAACCACTGTCGTGGAAGGTCCGGCGAGCATGGCTGCCGCTGGGGCGCGAACCTGGTGCGCCATAGACGGCCTGCTCGCGTTCGGCGAGATGCACCTGCGCACGCCAGAGCTCGCGGCGATGCGTAAGCGACAGATCGTGGTACCCGACCCGAACAACGGGGGCACGATGGCGCTCGGCGTGTTCCTCGATGACCGCTGGGGCACTCCCGTGGTGTTCCATGACGGAGGCGTCAACGGCCAGTCGGCGTATCTGCGCATCATGCCCGAACACGACGCTGTGTTTGCACTCATGTCCACCGGTGGCGTGCCGCAGTGCTTTCATCGTGACGTCTTCCGCTCGCTCGCGCACACGTCACTAGGCATAACGGCACCGCAGCGAGCGCAGGCGAACTCAACGATCGTCGTTGATCGCGCGAGGTACGTTGGTACCTACGGCGCAGCCGGCATCGGAGTCGAGGTGTCACAGCGGCAGGGCGCACTGGTCGCAGCACTCACCTTCGGCCGCACCTCGTCTGTGCCGCACACCATCGAAGCAATTCCCCTAGCCGCGGTTGACGATCGCGTGTTCCTCATGCCACTCGACGGTCGCGACTTCGTACTCGTGTTTCCACCACCCGCCGAACCATGCGATCACGTACTCGCTGGTATGCGCCTGTTGCCGCGACTGCCCGCTCATTCTCAACTCGGAGGTATCTCATGAAGGTCTACATCTCGGTCGACATGGAAGGCATCAGTGGTGTCGTTCATGGCGATGAACTCACCGCCGGCACCGCACCATGGGAACGGGCACGAAGATGGATGACCGCCGATGTGATCGCCGCGTGCGATGGCGCATTCGCGGCAGGTGCAACGGAGATCGTGGTCGTCGATGGCCACGGAGGCATGCGCAATCTGGTGTTCGAGGACTTGCCAGCCGGCGTCATCGCCCACCGCGGACCCGCATCGGGACGGGTGATGTGTCAGGTCGAGGGCCTCGACGATTCGTTTGACTGCGTGTTGTTGGTCGGATACCACTCGATGGCCGGTAGCGATGGGCTGCTCTCGCACACCTGGCACGGTGGCGTCGTGGCGCAGTTCCGTCTGAACGGTGTACCCATCGGCGAGACAGCGATCACTGCGGCCGTTGCTGGGCACCACGGCGTCCCGGTGGTGCTCGCCGTCGGTGATCAAGTGCTCGCCGCCGAGGCGGCGCGAACCGTGGCTGGCATTCATACCGTGACCGTGAAGCAATTCACTGGGCGACAGAACGCTTCATGCCTGCCGCTGCCGACCACGCGCGACATGATCCGCACCACGGCCGAAGAGGCCGTGGCAGGCCGAAGCTCCATTGCGCCCGTGGTCACTCCAACGCCGGTCGTCATCGAGATCGATACCCAGTCGCACCGCCAAGCGGATCGGATCACGCGTTTCCTTCCTGTCGAGCGAGTGGATATCCGAACGATTCGCATCAGGGCCAACGACGTACCTACGGCATTCGCCGCTGCATGGCAAGCCGTCGAGTTGGCCGACATGGAGTTGGGCGTATGGAACCAATAGACGCCCTTCGGCCCGACCTGCGCGGGTCAGCCACGTGGCAACGCGTTTCCGATCACTATCACCAGTTGTTTGCTCCCGGCTTCGGGGTTTCGGGTGAGCCCTGTGATCCAGCGATCGCTTCGGATGGCAGCACCACCGCCTGCACCGTGTTGATTCGAAGCGATCTGGAATCTGCTCCGCGGCTTGCCGTACAGATTCAGAACAGCACGGGCATGCGTACCATCGACGCACCATGCGATGTCCGGTTGCCGCGCTTCGCCCAGGGCGGTGCTGTCAGAGCGGTTCGTCTTGCTGCGCTCGCCGACCTTGCGGCAGATGGCATGTTCGATGTGGTCATGATCGACAACGACGAGATACATCCACTACCAACGCTGCCGGGTGTCGCCGAGACGATTGCGTGGTCACCCGATGGATCCACGTTGCTTGCCATTGTCGCCGACGCCGGCGCTGACGCTGCGGGCGCGCAGGGTTCGGGACGAATCAGCCGCGGCGACATTCCGGAATGGATGCCAGTGGTGATGGGTGATCAGCCTGGTGAAGGCACGCCGGTAGGCGGGTGGCGAAGGGTGTGGACCATTCGGCCCGGCATCGAGACTGCATGGTCATGCATCTCTCCCGACGGTGTCACGTGCTGGGAAGCCGTGTGGTGCGGGCTATCGGACATTGTGGCGATCATCTCAGATAGACCCGACGAGGCCGCGTGGTTCGAGGCACGCGTTGCCCGTATCGACCTTGTCTCACGTTCCTCGACCACCCTCGCGAACGGCAACGGCAATGGCATGTGCGTCGGATTGCCGACGGCCACACCCGATGGGCTCACCACGGCAGTCGTGCGCGCGAGTTGCAGCGACCGCACCGTGGTAGCCGGCGATGTTTACATCATCCGAGCGGGTGTCGAGTCGCGTCTGCCGACTGCTGATATCGACGTCACCTGGCAGTCTTTTCGTACGAACGAGCTACTCGTCATCGCCGGCCAGCGCGGGTTGTACACCGTGATCGCCGAGGTCAATGTGGTCACGGGCGATGTAAGCGAACGTTGGTCCTCGTTATTGGAAACATGTGGGCAGCGCTATCCCGAGGTCGCCATCGCGTCGAACTGCGATGCCATCGCGATGGTTCGTGAGGGATATGGCACGCCGCCCGAACTCACCGTGCTCGTCGCTGCGGGGCCGCAGCGAGCCACGACCTCACTCACCCATGCCGGACACCACGCAATGTTGGAGTCAGCGGGCACGCTGGAGCCCGTGGCGTGGACCGCACCCGATGGCACTCTGATCGACGGTCTCGTCGCGTGTCCAGCAGGCGAGGGCCCGTTCCCGCTCATCACCTACGTGCACGGTGGGCCGGTGTGGGCCTGGCGCTCACGCTGGACGATGGGCTATCCCTACACCGCACTGTTCGTGCGCAACGGATTCGCTGTCTTTCACCCGAACCCGCGCGGCAGCAGCGGACGTGGCGAGGCCTTTCGCGCCGCAGTGCTCGGCGATCTCGGTGGCGCTGAGGCAGGCGACATTCTTAGCGGTATCGATCACCTCGAGTCCATTGGTATCGCTGATCCACAGCGGCTCGGAGTGTTCGGCGGGAGCCACGGTGGATTCATGGCGGCATGGCTGATCACCGTCACCCAACGCTTCGGGGCCGCAGTGCCCTACTGCCCGGTCACTGAATGGGAGTTCATGCGCCTCACCACCAACGACATGGCCGCCCAGGATCACCTGCTCGCCGATGGCATCGCCAACAGTCCACTCGAACACGTCGACCGCGTCGTCACTCCTACGTTGTTGTTCACCGGCTCACGCGACCTCATCACCCCTGCGAGCCAGGGATTAGCACTGCACCGTGCCCTCGCCGAGCGTGGCGTCCCCACCGGCTACGTCGAGTACCCGCTCGAAGGCCACGGTGTTCGCACGTTCCCGGCGCAGATTGACTTCTCTGCACGCAGCCTGAACTGGTTCGAGCGTTTCCTGTGCTTGCCCTGACATGTCGCTGACATCTCGACGCTGCGCTCGGCGGCGCACGACAAACCCACCGATAAACCGACCGATAAACCGCGGTTTCGGGGGTTCGGACAGGGTTCGTGGCGGGTCGGGAAAAGGACCGAAACACCCGTTTTTGCGGGCTGTGTACCCAGATCAGGGCACACTTTGACCAACCGTGGCCGAAAACGAGAAAGTCCCGGCCAAACAGGCCGGGACATTCCATAGTGGCGG
>JBAXER010000057.1:0-18935 GCA_037140375.1 Actinomycetota bacterium | reverse complement strand
CCAGCCAAGAAGAAGTAGTCAACGAACCATCCGGTTTGGAGCGCGTCGAACGGGGGGCTACGGCCTCCCGTTCGTGCTTTTTCGGGTGAGTGAAGCGCCGCCTGAACCAGGCGTTTACGAACTCGGCGACTCGAACTCGAGACCCACGGGCACGTCTTCGTAGTCGACAGTCCACAAGCGTGTGGCGTCGCCGGGCACTGTGTTGTAACAGCGCCAGCCGAGCAGCTGCTGGGCGCGTTCGGGCAAGTGCTTCACCGTGTCCCAATCGACCCCAAGCGGCCCCGCCTCTTCGGGCGTGAGCCAACCGAGCACGTACGACAAGTGCAAACCGAACCGCCACTGCTCGGTGGTCTCGTTGGCGCCAGCGCCATGTAATGCGCGGCCGGTATAAATCATTCCGCTGCCTGCCGACATCGTGGCCGGAATGGTGGCTTCTTGAGTGGGTCCAGCGGTGTAGTCGGGCCAGCTGTGGCTACCCGGCACTACGCGTGTTGCGCCTACTTCTTCGGTGAAGTCGGTGATCGCAAACATGCAACTCACCTGGACCTCAAACCCATCGGGTCGGCACATCGTGCGCCAGTTGTCGGCGTCTCGATGCAACCCTTGGGCGGCCTCGCCTGGGCCGATGATCATCATCTGGCCCGTGTTCATCCAGTAACCCGAGCAACTCGGAAGCAGCAGCGCGTCGGCCACGGCGAGCAGCGTTGGGTGCAGCAAAATGTCGACGAAGGCAGTGCTGCGATGAGCGAGTCGGGTGAACCGTTTGGTGGTGCTTCCCCAGAAGTTTTGAACGTCGGAGTCAGCGCAGCGCGTGCCGGCCTGAAACGTGCTCGCAGCGAGCTCCATGTCATCGCGAAACCGCGTCACAAGATCAGGCGAAAGCAGTTGATCGACGATGACTGCACCGTCGGTATGTAACGAGCTGACGATGGTCTCGATTGGTGCGTCGTGAGCGACGTGCTGAAGTGAAGTCATGAGGTGGGCTCACAAATCTGTGATGAGCTTGAAGACCTCGGCTGCGCCGACATTGTGTGCGGCGCCGAGGCCTTCGAGTCGGCTGGAAATTCGTGTTCTGAATTGCTCAAGCTGATCGGTTGATGTTGCCTTCATCGTGCTTTCGAATTGCGAGGCGTGGGCCTCGAGCGCGTGAAGCTTGGTGTCCACGAATGCAGTGACGTCTTCGAAGTGATCGGGGGCATCAGCCTCCCACAGCAGCAAGCTGTGTGGGCGGTGTGCGGCTAAGCCGTGCTCGCGAAAAAAGTGCGGATCTCGGGCTGCCACGATGGCATCGCACGCGAGCAAACCAGCATGTCGATGGTCGGGATGTAGGCGATAACGCTTCCATGGATCATGCCCCGCTATCACGGCGGGCTTCAGCGTGCGGATGCAGCGTGCAACCTCGCCGCGCAATGCAAGTGTGCTGTCGAGTTCGCCGTCGATCTGCTCGAGAAATACCACCTCACCGCGCTGTGAGCCCGCGAGTCGAAGCGCTGCCTCGCGTTGCTCAAGCTTGCGAGCGGCGACCAAAGCAGTGATGTCGGCGTCGGGGTTCCATGTGCCCTTGGAGCCGTCGGTGAGCACGAGGTGATGCACTACGCATCCCTGCGACGCCCACTTCGCCAGTGTGGCTCCACAGCCAAACTCGACATCGTCGGGATGCGCGCCGATAGCGAGCACCGATGTGGGCGTGGCGATGTTCGATGTCCACGCGACGTTGCCAGATGGCGGTGTCAGGCTTGGTTGACCGGGTTCGTTTGCAGCCATTCGGGCAGCACCTTTGCAACGAGAGGGTGGGAAAGATCGGGGGGTGTATCGATGTCGAGCGCGAGGCGAATATCTCGGTGCACACGAACGGGGCGGCCAAGCGAAACGGCCTGAGCGAGATGGCGGCGAAACGACTGTGATCCGTATGACGGCTGAAAGCCGACGTCCGACGGAATGGCGATCACGTTCGTGCCGTCATCGCGCAGATCGGGCACAAGCACGATGCCGCCGCTGAGCACAATGTTGGCCAACGGTGCCGGCGTCGGTAGGTCGCTGTGAGCGACGATGACGTGTTCTATGCCCGCAGCGGCCAATGTGGCGATGCCGTCGTGCACAGCGGCGTTCAGGCCGCGTCCGGGGCTCCACAGCACCGTGGCGCCGTGTGTTTCGGCCCAGGCCGCGACATCGCGGTCGTCGCATGCGATGAACACGGGCAGCGGAGATGCCGCGGCGACCACTCGGTCGGCGGTCCATCGAGCGAGGCGCAGACGATCGTGTGGGGCCAACACATTCGCGAGACGTGCCTTGGCCTGCCGGAAATCTTTAACCGGTATGAGCACGGCTGCGTCCACGAGTGCACAGGCTACGGCGGCGGGGTGGGCGATGACGATGTTGCGAGCGTCAGCCCACGGCGAACACAGAGATCACGATTGCAAAAAGACCAACCGCGGCCGGAGCTGCATAGACCGCCCACTTCGGAACGGGCTTCCATTTCGGGGCGAGCATCACTGCGCCGCAGAGGCCGCCCGCAGCCACGCCGCCAAGATGTCCGCCAATAGCAATGCCGGGAATCACGAACGTGAAGACGAGGTTCAGCATCAGCAGTCGACCAATACCGGTCTGGAAGATATTGATGCCTTGACGCTGCATCGAGATGGCCAGAGCAGCCATGAGCCCGAACACTGCACCTGACGCTCCGCCGCTGATGCCCCGATCGGTGAGTAACAGCACGCCTGCGGACCCACCAAGGAGGCTGGCGAAGTACAGCAACGCGAATGCGCTGCGACCCAATGTGCGCTCGAGTTGCTGACCGAGCTGCCACAGAATGTACATGTTGAAACCGATGTGGAGGAATCCGAAATGGATGAATCCACTGGTGATGAGTTGGTACCAATGGTGAGTTGCGCCGAGCACGATTCGGTTGAGGCCAAGATCGAACTGTGCCTGGCTGACGTGTCCGCCACCCGACAACGTGCTGGGGTCCTGCACTGAAATCCAAACGAAGACAGCGACGTTGATAGCAATGATGGTTGAGGTGACCAGCGTTGGTTGTCGGGCGCTCGCATAACGCACACGAGTTTTGATGTCGGGCTGAGCGGCCTTGCGGCAATCGGCACAATGTGAACCCACGCTTGCCTGAACGAGGCATTCGCTGCAGGCGGGCTTGCCGCATCGGGTGCAGCTGCGACCGGTTTCGCGATCGGGATGGCGGTAGCAGCGCGTGAGAATTGGTGGCTGAGGCAGCGACATGGTGCAAGAGTACCGGTGGCCGGCAAGCTCACGCCTCTTGGTGCGGTGGTTCGTTTTGCGAATCGAACCACCACTGTCGCAGCGATGACCACGCGTAGATGCCCGTGTCGTGTCCGTCGCTCCACGAGATCGACATACCCCATGCCCCGGCGAACTCGGCGTTGGTGATGGAGATGTTGGTGGGATGCCCGGGGCGCGGCCACGCGTTGTCGCCGCGTTCGCGGAATCCGCGACATGTTGCGCATGGGCAAGCGGCGCGCAGATCGCCCACTGCGAAAATACACACGATGTCGTCGTCGAATGAGATGGTCACGCTTTCGCCGCGCTCGATGCTCACGTCGGTTACTGATGGGGTCATGGGATCGGGTCCTTGTAGGAGAGAGAGCTAGGCGCGGCTCAGCGTGTCGATGGCTACCGCAGCGATGACGAACAAGATGATGCAGCCGTTGTAACTGGTGTGGGCTCGAGCCGACTCGAGTGTTGCGTGATTCATTGAAGGCAGCGTTCGGTACGAACGTAGATAGGTGAACATGAAATACGCGCCGCCGATACTGAGCGCCAAGGCCGTGCCGATTGGAATGCCGATCACAGCGTGAATCAGGCCGAACTGTCCGATCTTGAGGGCGCGTCGGCGTGGACTCCAATGCTCGGCGCCGCTGCGAAACATGCGCTCCTCGGCATAGGCAAACAGCGGCAGCGCAGGCACGAGCATGACCATGAACACGGCTGGAATCAGCCACTCCCAAACGGTGCCGATGGTTGAAGTGTTTGACCCGAACACGGGATTGCCTTCGCCGCCGAGGGCGCTCCACCAACCCCATTGCATTCCGGGAATTCGCGCCAGTGCGGTGGCAGCGATGATGACTGCGCTGAGCACGAACGGAACGGGCCACACGTGACGCCAACGAACGCCGCGCACGATTCGAACGATGAGATCGCGTCCGTCGCGAGCCATGGAGCGACGTAGCCCCGTGACGAGGCGGGTGCCCACGAACGCCAGCACGGCAATCGTGAGAATGCTGCCTGCTGGTCCGTCCACACGCTGAGTGTATGCAGAGGCTGGCTGGCTACAGTCGAAACATTGATACGAGGGGGAGCCACTGATGGCATGGGATTTTGAGACCGAGCCAGAGTTCGAAGCCAAGCTCGAATGGATGCGTCGTTTCGTGCGCGAGGAGATCATTCCGCTCGAGACACTTGCTCACGAATTTCGCCAGCCCGGTGGGCGCGAGATGTTCGCGAAGATCGTTGCGCCGCTCAAGGAACAGGTCAAGGCGCAAGGGCTGTGGGCCGCTCACCTTCCCCCCGATATGGGCGGCATGGGTTTTGGTCAGGTGCGCCTCGGTCTGATGCACGAAATCCTGGGTCAGTGCGCGTTTGCGCCAAGTGTGTTTGGCAACAACGCGCCCGATAGCGGCAACGCCGAGTTGCTCGCCGTGGGTGGCACTCCCGAGCAGCGCGAGCAGTGGATGAAACCGCTGTTGGCCGGCACGATGCGGAGCTGTTTCAGCATGACCGAACCCGGTGCTGGGGCCGACCCCACGTTGCTCACCACCAGCGCGATGCGCGATGGCGACGAATGGGTGATCAACGGCCACAAGTGGTTCTCGTCGAATGCATCAATCAGCGACTTCTTGATCGTGATGTGCAAGACCGGCGACTCAGAGCACGGCGCGTACAAGGCCTACTCGATGATCATCGTGCCAACTCGAACCCCCGGCGTGAACATCGTTCGCGATGTGCCAACGATGGGCGAGCCCGACCACAAGACTGGCGAGCCTGGTGGCCACGCAGAGATTTTGTACGAGAACGTGCGCGTACCTTTTGACAACGTAGTGGGCGGCGAGGCGGGCATTGGCCAAGGTTTCGCGTTAGCACAGAAGCGACTTGGGCCGGGTCGTATTCACCACGCCATGCGTTGGTTGGGTCAGAGTCAGCGGGCGTTCGACATGTTGTGCGAGCGAGCGCTCACGCGTTACTCGCACGGCAGCATCTTGGCTGAGAAGCAGATGATCCAAGATTGGATCGCCGAGAGCCACGCCGAGATGCAGGCTGCTCGTCTGCTCACGCTGCAAGCGGCGTGGAAGATGGACCAACTGCACGCGCAAGGCAAGCATCACAGCGATGCCCGCGTCGAGATCGGCGTCATCAAGTTCTGGGGTGCCAAGGTGCTCTACAACGTGATCGACCGAGCCATTCAGATTCATGGCAGCCTCGGCTACACCACCGACTTGCCGCTCGAAGCCATGTATCGCGCGGCGCGCGCTGCTCGTATCTACGACGGTCCCGACGAGGTACACAAGGTCACCGTGGCGCGTCAGTTGCTCAAGCGCTATCGGGCATCGGATCCGCCACTCGAGCACATTCCTACGCGTCGGCTTGCGGCACAAGAAAAGTTTGCGGCGTATCTCGACGACATCGCGGTGAGCCACTGACCGACTGCTTGGCTTCGGCCAGCTACACCTAGTGGGTGCGAGCGCGAGCGGTGGCAGCGAATGATTCGGCTGTCACTGGCTCGCCAAGCAAGAAGCCTTGGGCCATATCGCAGCCGAGCATCTTGAGTCGGTGTAGCTGATCGGGCGCAGTGACCCATTCGGCCACGACCTCCATGTCGAGCGCGTGTGCGAGCTGAATGATGGAGCGCACAATTGGGTCGTTGTCGCCGTCGGCTCCAAGGCTTGAGGCGATCGATCCATCGAGCTTGAGTACATCGGCGCGGTAGTCGCGAAGCGCAGTAAGCGACGATGCGCCTGTGCCGAAACTGTCGAGCGCAATGCTGACACCAAAGCGGCGCAAGGTTGCCAAGGCGCGCATGGTGGTTGGCTGGTCGGCGTAGAGGGTGTTCTCGTCGAAGTCGAGGGTGAGTTGCTTGGGTAGCAGATCGAGTTCGCGTACCGAGGCGATGACTCGTTCGACGAACGCTCCTTCGCTCATCTGGCGCCCACTCACATTGACGTGCACGCTGAAATTGCGCTCGACCAAATCGGCGTCGAGCCACGCGCGGGCATCGCGACACGCCTGACGGATGACCCAATCGCCCATCGGCAGAATCGAGCCGCTCTCCTCGGCAATGGACACGAAGTCGCGGGGCATCAGCAGACCGCGCTCGGGGTGGTGCCAACGAAGTAGTGCTTCGGCGCCGACCATGCGTCCGGTGTGGGTGGACATGATGGGCTGGTAGGCCAAGCGCAGCTGGTCGCCGGCCATTGACTTCTCGAGCGCGATTGAGAGCTGCTTGCGATCGTGGGCGGCTGTGCCCATTGCCTCGGTGAAGAGTTCGCAGCGCGAACGGCCGCGATGCTTGGCTCGGTACATGGCAGTGTCGGCGTTGCGCAAGAGCGCCAATGCTTCGTCGCCAGGCGTGCCGGTCATTGGCAACGAGGGATGCGACAGCGCAATGCCGATGCTGACGCTGAGATCGACTTCGACGCCGTTGAGCATCAGCTTTCCGCTGAGTGCATGGCTCACGCGCTCGGCAACTTCGACCGAGGTTTGTTCGTCGATGCCGCCCTCGCACATCACTACAAACTCGTCGCCGCCAATGCGGGCGATGACGTCGGCGGGGCGTGTGGCCGAAGCAAGTCGGCTGGCGATTGATGCAAGCAACAAGTCGCCAACGTCGTGGCCGGCGTTGTCGTTGACATCTTTGAGTCGGTCGAGGTCGACGAACAATACGGCGATCTGTTGATCTTGGTACCGACCACGGTTGAGCGCATCGGCCAGCGTGCGCAGCAACAGCATGCGGTTGGGCAGCCCAGTGAGCGGGTCGTGCGTGGCTTGGTGGGCAAGCTCAGCCTGCAGTTGCTTGTTGGCGGTGACGTCGCGAATTTGCGACGCCCAATATTCGATGGCGCCATCGCTGGCGCGCTGAACGTAGACCGTGACACTCAGCGTGCGGGCCAGTCCGTCGACTCCGCGATACACAACCTCGCCGTTCCAGTCGCCGCTGGTTGGATTGGCCAGAATCTCGCGCGGGATTTGGTCGCGCAGGGTTTGCAGCAAGCCGCGCATTGCGGGTTCGCGCACGAGATCGACTGCGTCGTCGACTCCGAAGAGTCTGCGAGCAGCGGCATTGGTGAACGTTGGTGAGCCGTGGCGGTCGATGATGAGAATCGCATCGGGGCTCACGCCGAGCAGGCCGGTGAGGCGTTGGCTCAGCTGACGCTGGTTTTGCTCTTCGCTGATGTCGGTGACGCAGCCGGCGTAGCCAACGTGCTGTGCAAAAAGATCGCGCTTGGGTGTTGCATCGAGGCGAAGCCACACCAGCTTGCCTTGTGTGGTCCATACCCGAAAGGTAGCGGTGACTGCTTCGTTGGCCTCACGCCGGCGCGACCATGCAAGTTCGGCCGTGGCTCGGTCGCCGGGATGGGCATTTGCCCATGGTGCGGCACCAATGGGCACGGCGCCACCGTTGAGTGCCAACGCGCGAAACGACTCGTCTGCGGAGACGAGGCGACCAAGAAGGTCTGTTTCGAACATCCCAACCGGGAGTGCATTGATCACGTGAGATTCCTGTCCCGCTTTGCCGTGCGTTCTTTCTAACAAATCATTGACCGCGATGGCTCAAGTTTCCGTCAAGGTGTGGTGTAGACGCCGGTGAGTTGAGCCGCTAAGAGTGACGAGTTATCGATGATCGTCAAGATGTCGGCCGATGGCGAACCGGTGGGAAGATCGATCTGTTGATCAAGTGCGTAGAGCGTGAAGCGGTAGTGATGGGTGGCACCCTTTGGTGGGCATGGAGGAGTCCATCCAACACTGGGAACTGCGGCCGTGCTGGCGCCGTTGGTGCCCTCGATGGCGCCAACGGGCACCTCACCCTCGGGAACACCAAATGTGCTCGGGCTGATATTTGCAATGACCCAGTGGACGTAATCGTTGGCGTCGAGGTCGGTGACCACAAGCGCGAGCGACGCAGTTTCGTCGGGCAAGGCAGTCCAACCAAACGAGGGTGCGATGCCGTCGCCCGAACACGTAAAGCGCGCATTGATGAAGTCGCCGTCGGTAACGACAGCCCCGGTATGGAGTTCGAAATCTTCGGCTGGAAGATCTTCCGACACCTCGTTGGACCCGTCGGACTCGCTGGGCTGCAACGAGTCATCAAGGACAGTGGTGGTGGTCGAGGCGGTGAACACGCTTGCGTTTTGCGACGGATTGGCTGGACGAAGCGTGCGGCCATCAGATTGGCAGGCGCTGAACGCGCTCAGGGCCAATACGCACCCGACAGTGGAGATGAGAATTCGCTGGAGACGCACAAGGCACGAGCCTAGGTGTTCAAGCATTGCTGCATCGTGCAGCCTGTAGCGTGGCGAGCGTGTCTGTTCAACGCCGCTGCATCTTGACGGTCCACGCCCACCCCGATGACGAGGCCTCAAAGGGTGCGCCCACTCTGGCCAAATATCGCGCCGAAGGGGTGCACACCGTGCTGGTGTGTTGCACCGGCGGCGAAGAGGGCGACCTCCAAAATCCGCGCCTGCGCGAACTAGGTCAGCCATTTCATGGCCTGACGCCCGATGAGGAAAAGCTCAAGATGGCCGAGCTTCGTCCACTCGAGCTTGCCGAGTCGGCAGCAATCATCGGCTTCGAAGAAGTGGTGATGCTTGGCTACCGCGACTCGGGCATGGTCGACACCGAAGCAAACGCTCACCCTGATTCATTTCACATGGCGCCTCTCGACGACGCCGTGGGTCGCTTAGTTGGCGCCATTCGCCGCACCCGACCACAGGTGATCATTACCTATAGCGACGATCACAGCGGCTACCCGCACCCCGATCATGTGAAGGTGCACGACATCTCAATCGTGGCCTTCGAACGCGCTGGCGACCCCAATTGGTACCCCGAGCATGGAGAGCCATTTCAGCCGGCGAAGATGTACTACACGTTGTGGTCAAAGGCTCGCCTTGTCGCTGTGCACGAGGCCATGCTTCGTCTGCGCGGATCATCCCCCTACGACGATCGTTGGTTTAACCGCGTGGGGCAAGACGAGCGCGTGACTACCCGCCTCGAAGTTGGCGAGTACTTGTGGGCGCGCTCGGGTGCATTGCTGGCGCACGCAACGCAGGTGAATCCCGACGAGCCGTTCTGGTTCGGCTTGTCCGACGACGAACTCGCCGAGGTGTATCCGTTCGAAGATTGGGTTCTGGCCCACTCGCACGTTGGTTACGTGCCCGAAGGGGTCGTCGAAGAAGATCTGTTTGCTGGCATTGAGATCGTGACCGAGGTTCGGCAGTGAGCGACTCAGCAGTCACTGTGCAATACCGGGTGGTCTTCGCCAAGAAGGACGAAGTGGCCGACGGTCCCGACGACGCTGCGCTCGTAGTCACCGTAGGCGTGGCCGACGTGGGGCTCAACCCAACTGTGGGGTTCATGCAGGGCAAGCTCAAAGCAGCCGGGCCAACTGGTGCGCTGTTCGATCTGCTGAAGTCGGGCGAGATGCCAGCAGTGCTGGCCAGACTTGGCGCTCGTTAGCTGGCGCGCATTGCATCACGGAGTTGGCGGTAGCCAATCACCGTTGCGCCGGTGGCGCTGAGTAGTTCTCGAATGCTCTGATCGGTGGTCACCAGCGCAAGGTCGTCGATCCAGCCTTGGGCAGTATCGGAGATGGCCCGAACTTCGGGCGTGTCGACTACTGGTTGCACGTGAATCTCGGTGACGCCGGGTTGCAGATTGCTGAGTGCCTCAATGAACCGCTCGCGACTTCCGGAGCGCCAATCGTGGTTGAAGTGATCGGGGAACACCACGCCCTCGTAGGCGGCGAGATCGCGGAACGGGAAGCCAGCCTGATCTTTGGTGATGGTTGATGGCAGGCGAACGGGCAGCCGGAACTCGACGGCGAGTTCGAGGTAGACATCGAAGAACTCTGGGCGCAGCGTGATGGCCGTGAGGTGCGGGGCCAGGTGGGTGACATCGATTCCCCACGCGAGGGCGCGCTCGATTTGTGCACGGCATTCGCGAAGCACTTCGGCCGGGTCGGCGTGTTCCCACAGATCGTCGACGGTGCGCGGAAAGCCAGACTCGCCGCTGAGCAGCGATGGCGCGTGCGTGATGGGACCCCATCGGTAGGTGGGGTGCTCGCAGTTGAGGGTGAGGTGCACACCGATGTCGTCGGTGGGCAGGTAACGCAACGCGGCGTCACGCGCCCATGGCGCTGGCACCATCAGCGAAGCGCACGAAGCAATACCGGTGCGCAGCGCTAGGTACACGCCGTCGTTCGCTGCGTGGCAAGAACCGAGGTCGTCACACGAAATGATGACGAGACGATCGGTGCTGCTGTGCCCAAGTCGTTCGGCGAGAGTGCTCATTGTCTGCGACGCTACCCGCTGCAAGCGGCCCACAGGCCCAGATTCGTCGCCTCGGCTTCGCGGGCGGCTCGAACGAAATCGGAGGCGAAGGCGTTGTTGGGGGCAATGGTGAGCGGCCGTGCGTATCCCAATCGTGCGAGTTCGAGGTTGACGAATAAGCCATCGCTGGACCGATAGAGATAGCCAAGCAGTCGTCCGTAGTCGTCTCGGGCCTCGACATCGCGACGCACGAGCACCGACGTGCCAACTTCTAAGAGGTGCTTGGTGAAGTCGCTGGCTTCGGGCCCGAAGCACTGAATTGGCGTGTTTGGCTTCTTGGTCTCGGGGGTATCGATGCCGATCAGGCGAACGCGCTCGCGGCGATCACCGAAGCGAAGATCGACGGTGTCTCCATCGATGACGCGCACCACTACGGCGTTGGTGTCGGTGGGATTGGCGGTGGTAGTTGGCGCCGCGGGGTCAGACCCCTGAGCGCATGCGGCGGCCAATACCACGAGCCAGCCAAGCCACAGCTTCATGCAGCCATGTCTACCGGATGGGTGCGACAAAGGCTCGTGGCACCAACGGTGCCGATGAATCTAGAGGCGCTCGATGAGCGTGCCGGTACCGATGCCGCCGCCACAGCACATGCTGATGATGCCGTAACGTCCGCCGGTGCGCTCGAGCTCGTAGAGGGCCTTGGTGATGAGGAACGCGCCGGTTGCGCCAAGTGGGTGACCCAACGCAATGGCTCCACCATTGGGGTTGGTCTTGGCGATATCGGCGCCGAGCTCTTTGGCCCAGGCGAGCACTACAGAGGCGAACGCTTCGTTGATCTCGAAGGTGTCGATGTCGTCGATCGAGAGATTGTTGCGCTGCAACAAACGCTGTGTGGCATCGATTGGGCCGGTGAGCATGAGCACTGGATCGACACCCACCAAGCAGCTGTCGATGATGCGGGCACGAGGCTTGAGGCCAAGTGCGGCGGCCTTGTCTTCGGTCATCATCAGCACTGCGGCGGCGCCGTCGCTGATCTGTGACGAGTTGCCTGCGGTGTGGACGCCGTTTTCGCGGGCCACGGGCTTGAGCGACTGCAGCTTCTCAAGGGTTGTCTCGCGCAAGCCTTCGTCGCGGCTGACGCGGTGGGTGGTGCCGGTTGGCTTGCCCTCTTCGTCGAGGTCTGGGGCATCGATGGAGATGTATTGCCCAGCGAAGCGATCTTCGGCCCATGCCTGGGCGGCACGCTGCTGGCTCAGCAGACCGAACGCATCGGTGTCTTCGCGGCTGATGCCCCACTTGTCGGCGATGCGCTCGGCGCCCTCGAACTGTGAGGTCATTTCGTACTGGCCAAAGTAGGTGCGTGGAATTGGAACGCCGAGGCCGAGTTTCTTGCCAGAGTTGGATCCGATAGGTACGCGGCTCATGACTTCGACACCACAACCAATGGCGACATCGACCAGACCCGAACCCACGAGAGCGCTGGCGAGGCTGGTTGCCTGCTGGCTCGAGCCGCACTGCGTGTCGACTGTGGTGGCGGCTACGCCCAATGGCAAACCGGCCGACAACCAGGCGGTGCGACCGATGTTGAAGCTCTGCTCGCCGACCTGGCTGACACAGCCGGACACGACTTGGCCAACGAGGGCGGGGTCGATGCCCGTGCGATCGATGAGGCCCTTTTGCACGATGGACAGCAACTCGGCTGGGTGCACAGAGGCCAATCCGCCACCGCGGCGACCGATAGGGGTACGGACAGCATCAACAATCACTACGTTCGTCATGCGCTCACGCTATCTCGCCGTGCCATGCTGAACAGGTGCCAGAGAACCAACCAACGAATCAGACCGAGTTTGTCCCCTTGGTGAACCCGCCAACCCACGAGATCGAGTCGCATCGATACGTGCATGTGGTGGGCTCGAATGTGTGGGTTCACGACGAGCCTGTCGACTCCGACTGGGACCTTCATTTCTTGGGTATGCGTGGTGGCCATGCCATGTGGGGTGTCGATGTGCCTCGCGGCCTCGACCCCGCCGATGGTGCCGCCTCCGATTTGTTCAGCTACTTCGGTAGGGCGAGCGAAACCGATTGGCTCATTGCTGGGCGCGCGGTGCAGATCGTCGAGTGGGCGCGCACGCACCGCTTCTGTGGTCGATGCGGCACACCAACGGTTCAGGCTCCTGGCGAGCGCGCGATGAAGTGTCCGGCGTGCGCGATGTTGGCGTTCCCGCGTTTGGCGCCAGCGATGATCACCTTGGTCACCCGCGGCGAAGGTGCCGATCAAGAAGCCCTGCTTGCTCGCGGCGTGCAGTTTCGAGCGCCGATGTATAGCTGTCTCGCTGGCTTCGTGGAGCCTGGCGAAACGCTTGAAGGCGCGGTCATCCGCGAGGTGCGCGAAGAGGTTGGCCTCGAGGTCACCAACGTTCGTTATTGGGGCAGCCAACCATGGCCGTTTCCACACAGCTTGATGCTTGGTTTCCAAGCCGAGTACCTCAGCGGAGACATCGTGTGTGATCCCAGCGAGATCGTCGATGCCCAGTGGTATCGCCGCGATGCGTTGCCATCAATTCCGCCCGGCATCAGCATCGCCCGCAAACTCATTGATGCGTGGCTCATCGACGGCTGAGTCCGGCCGAGGTCGCCTCGGCTGAGGTATCAAACTGCCGCTCATCTAACCTTCAGTCCATGAATCTTGGACGTATGGGCTTATGGACATTCCAACTCGACATGCAGCCGATGTCGCGTGCGCGCGAGGCAGTTGCCGAAATCGAATCGCTTGGCTACAAGACAGTGTGGGTGCCCGAAGCCGTGGGCCGCGAACCGTTCGCGAGTTCGGCGTTGCTGTTGTCGGCAACCGAGTCACTCATTATTGGCACGGGTATCGCCAGCATGCATGCGCGCACCGCGATGACCATGCAAGCCGGATGGAAGACACTCACCGAGGCCTTCCCTGATCGGTTCTTGCTCGGCATTGGCACCAGCCATCAGCCGATGGTTGAAGGCGTGCACGGCCACTCGTATGACAAGCCGTACAGCACGATGGTCGCCTATCTCGATGCGATGGATCGCGGCATGTATTTCGCGTCGCCGCCGGTGGCTCAGCCACAGCGCGTGCTTGCGGCGCTTGGCCCCAAGATGTTGAAGTTGGCCGCCGAGCGCGGACTCGGAGCTCACCCATACTTCGTGCCGGTCGAGCACACCGCGCTCGCTCGCGAAACAATGGGCGCGGGTGCGCTGTTGGCGCCAGAACAGATGGCTGTCTTCGAGACCGATCCTGACAAGGCCCGGGCCATTGCCCGCGGTGCGATGAGCACCTACCTCGGCTTGCCGAACTACACCAACAATCTTCGCCGTCTCGGCTGGGGCGACGACGATCTGCTCAACGGTGGCAGCGACAAATTGGTCGACGCGATCGTTGTGTGGGGGTCGCTCGAGACCATCGTCGCTCGCGTGCAGGCGCATCTCGATGCCGGCGCCGACCATGTGTGCGTGCAGGTGCTGCCATCCGATGGCGTTGGGTTGCCAATGGCCGAGTGGCGCGAGTTGGCCTCGGCGTTGCCCTCGCTGTGACGACGTTCGCGTCGTGAACACCGCCGAGTACCTCGCTGCAATACGTCGCGATGGTGCTGCGTTTGCATCAGCGGCGCGCGCCGCTGGTCTCGACGCACCCGTTGCGTCGTGTCCCGGTTGGCTCATGGCCGATCTGGTGTGGCATCACGCCGAGGTGTATTACTTCTGGGCCTCGATTGTTGACCTTCGTGCTGTTGAGTGGAACGAGGTCACGCTCATCTCTCGGGTGAGCAACGACGAGCTGTTCGATACGTTCGACAAGTATCTGGCGAGAGTTCTTGATGTGTTGTCTGCTGCCGACCCCACCACCAAGGTGTGGTCATGGTCGGACCAACACGATGTGAGCTTCGTGGTCCGTCGCATGGCACAAGAGACCGCCGTACATCGTTGGGACGCCGAGCAGGCTGCTGGGCTGTCAGCATCGATCGAGCCAACGCTTGCCAGCGACGGCATCGACGAGTTCTTAGAACACTTCGTCAACGACATTGCCGATGACGCTGAGCCAGTTGCGGGCTCGGTTCATATTCACTGCACTGATGTGCCCGGCGAGTGGACCATTCGTCCGATCACTGCGTCGAGCGGCGATGCGTTCGACGTTGCCCGCGAACACGCCAAAGGCGACTGCGCACTGCGCGGACCCGCCAGTGATTTGTTGCTCGCTCTGTGGCGGCGCATTCCGGTTGAGGCCGTTGATGTCATTGGCGATGCAGCGGTCGGCGCTCGGTTTGTAGCTTCGGCCAACCTCACCTAGCGACGCCCTCGCCGAGTACGGTTCGTGCTCATGCCTGTGGTTCATCTCAACGACATCGACATCTACTACGAGCGCTACGGCGACCATCAGGGCACTGCACCAAAGTTGTTGTTCGTCAACGGTTCGGGTGCCACCTTGGCGGCCAGCCAGCCGATGCTCAGCCTGTTTGCCAAACAGTTCGACCTCGTGGCCCACGACCAGCGCGGGCTCGGACTCACAAGCATTCCCGATGGGCCGTACACGATGGCTCAATACGCCGCCGACGCTGCGGCGCTTGTGGAGCATCTCGGCTGGCACACCTATTCGGTTGTTGGTGTGAGCTTTGGCGGCATGGTGGCGCAAGAACTGGCGGTCACGTTTCCTCAGTGCCTCGAGCGTCTCGCCCTCATCTGCACATCGCCGGGCGGCGCCGGCGGATCGTCGTATCCGTTACACACGTTGGCAAGCCTCGATCCCGTCGAGCGCGCCGAGATCGGTCTGCGCATCCTCGATCAGCGGTTCACTCCCGAGTGGCTCGACGCTCATCCGGGCGACCGGATGCTCAGCGATGCGATGGCTCAGCGCGGCGGCGAGAAGCCAGCCGAAGTGCTGCGCGGCGAGACGCTGCAACTGCAGGCTCGCAGCACCCACGATGTGTACGACCGACTGCCGGTAATCACTTGCCCAACGTTGGTGGCGTCTGGTCTGTACGACGGCATCGCCCCGGCCTCAAACGGTGAGGCGATTGCGGCACAGATCTCGGGCGCGGAGTTTCGGGCATACGAAGGCGGGCATGCGTTCTTCTATCAGGACCGCACAGCGTTCCCCGATGTGATCGAGTTCTTACTTGCCCGCTGAACAGCGGGCGCACAGATCTATTCGTTGAAGCCCACGGGCTTGTTGTCGATGATCTGGTCGAGGTACTCGGATAGGCCGTAGCCCACGGCGCCATCGTGCTCGCCTGAAGCCATGGTCCAGCGGGTCATGCCCTCGCTGATGCGAGTAACTAACCAGTTGCCTTCTGGATCCTGGCGACGGTTACGCAACGGAATGAGGTCCATGACCTCGCCGGTGAATTTCCATTCGCGTTCGCTGCGTGACGACTTGAGTAGCCCCGAGATGCGTTGGTGATACGTGTCGTCGCCTTCAAACTCGGTGGTGAGCTCGAAATGATCGCAGTAGTGCATCTGGCCGTTGTCCCACACGAAACCGCCGCGGGTGCCGGGGCCGTCTTTCTTAGCGACGCGGCTAGCCATGAACCCAAGGTCGGGTCCGAAGTTGGCAGTGAGCCAGCGGTAGTACCACGGTGCCTGCCAGTAGCGAGGGCCCCACGAGTGGTCGCGCAGACCACAACCGGCAATGTCGAATTCTTGATCGCCCACGCGGATGGTGCCATGCGCTTCGACGAGCTGCTCGTAGTGACCCTTCGCGAACTCTTCGCCGGGTGTCTCGTGTGGCTGATCTGGTTCGCCGCCAAACATCGAGGGCTTGCCCTTGCCGGTGAAGGTGATGTGCACTTCGCACTCGGCGTATGGGTTGTTGGTGAAGGCCTCTTTGGGGTTGGCCATCTGCAGCGGATCATCGAGCACGACAACCTTGCCGCTGTAATCGATGCGCAGTTCTTCGAACGGCTTCACCATGGTCCAGGTGAGGCCACCAGCGTTGAACGCATCGTTGTTCGTGATGGTGGGGCGCTTGAACATGAAGCCCACCTTGCCGTCGGGCAAGTAGATGCACACGGTCATCTCGGCGTAACCCTCGTTGGCACGGTTACCGATGCGGAACCAGCCGCCCACCTGATGGGTTGGGTCGAAACAGTTGATGTACATGCTTTCGTTGAAGTTCGACTCAGGGCCGAGTTCGTGCATGTATTCGTCGGAAGGATCAAGACGGATTGCCATGCGCGTCACCCTAAACGCAAACCTGTCAGCGATTCGTAGTGGCCGCTGACCGCAACGAAATTACAAGCCGCTTTCGATGGGCCACAGGCTGAGCTGTTCCCAAGTGATCGCCACGTTCTCGATGTTCTGCCACGACAGCCGCCCGCGTGATCCGGGACGGCGCACCTCGAGGCGATCGGGACGCAACGAACGCGCCGCGCCATCGATGTCGTGCAATGTGATGCTTCCGTCTGGGTTGACCCGCGCCACGCGGCCCTGCACCCATCGTCCGGTTTCGCCGCGACGGAACCGCACGGCTTCGCCAGCTTTCAGGCCAATCTTTTCGAGCACGACTGCTTCGACCAACGACTAACCGCCAACGATGCGGGCCTGCAGCTTGCGCATGCCGGCCAACCAACGGTCGTAGTCGGCGACTTTGCGCGACCAGTAGGTGAGCACCTCGGGGTGCGGCGCAACGAGAAAAGTTTCGGCTTCGATGACGGCGAGTGCAGCCTCGGCAACCTCGGCAGGCTCAAGCACCACGCCGGCTGATCGCACCACACTGCTTGAACCGCCCACGCCTGGCTCATCGCCTTGGCGCAGCATGTTGGTGTTCACGCCTTGTGGACACAGGCAACTCACGCGCAGACCTTGGTTGCCGTAGGTGAGGCTCATCCATTCGGCGAAGGCGACAGCGGCGTGCTTCGTAAGGCTGTAAGGCGCCGAGCCGATCTGCGACAGCAACCCGGCTGCTGAGGCGGTGGAGCAGAAGTAGCCGTGGCCACGCTCGAGCCAACCGGGCAACAGGTGCTTGGCGGCCCACCGATGAGCGTGAACGTTGATGTTGAACGCTGCGTCCCACACGTCTTCGGTGGTGCTGAGATCGGTGCCGATGCCCACGCCAGCGTTGGCCCAGAACAAGTCGATTGGTCCGAACGCAGCGACTGCATCGTTGATCAGTTGCACGTTGCCTTGTTCGCTGGACACGTCGGCGGCGACGCCAATGCTGGAACCGGCGCGGAGGGCGTTGAGCGCTTGCGAAACCTGCTGCGCGCCAGCACCATCGAGGTCGGCGACGACCACGC
Organism: Actinomycetota bacterium; assembly: GCA_037140375.1. GTDB lineage: Bacteria > Actinomycetota > Acidimicrobiia > Acidimicrobiales > Ilumatobacteraceae > WLMZ01. The sequence goes on along the minus strand of JBAXER010000057.1, from coordinate 1,165 downwards.
GCGCACCCGCAGCGTGGAACCGTTCGACGAGTGCCTTGCCGATTCCGTTTGCTGAGCCCGTTACAACAACATGCTTGCCAGAGAGATCCATTGACGAGATGGTAGGCCTCGCCATGGCGATGCGGTGTGATCGGATCGGGAGATGCGGACGAATGTCACGACCGCGAATCTGAAGCTTGAGAGATACCATGCACCGGCAGTAAGCGTTGCCGAGTTACGGTGACGTCGTAAGCAGTGAGTCAATGAAGATTGAGTCCAAACGAGGGGAGCAGCCGATGACCGATTCGAACGAGGCAGTGATTGCCGACGCCTTGGCGGTTATCGACAAAGCGCTGGCAGAAATGCTGCGTCGCGAGCTCGTGTCAACCGGCGAAGTCGCCGACCTGTTGCTCGATGTGCGCACCTTGCTCACGCATCCAGCAACCACCGCACCTGCCTGAGCCTTGTCTCGCCCACGTGTTGGGCGCTAGATAGCCAGCAGGTCTTTGAATGCGCCGACCAGACATCGGAGCAGCAACGCCGGATCAGCAACCGCTGCAGTGTCGATGTTCGCGCCCATGTCGAGGCTGCCCATGTAGCTCAACAGGGTGAGATTGAACGCCACGCCGCCAAGTGGTCCTACCGGATAGTTCTGTAACACCTGTGCGCCGCCCAGAAACAACGCCACTGGAGCGCCACGAACATTGCTTGTGGCGAAGTCGACGGTGTGAGCCTGGGTGCGAGCTAGCCGGGTGACCAATGAGGTGGGCAGGGTCGAGGCCACAGCCGCCAGAGTCTCTAGTGAAGCCGGCGCCGCACTCTCGCGGGCGACCTGCGATGCTTCGTTGATTGCAATGAATCGTTCGGCCACCGACATCGCTGCAGTGGGTACCTCGATGCGGGCGAGCGAGAACGCGTTGGCCCCTGACGATTCGCCGCGGGTGCTGATGGCCATCGAGGCGCGGAGCGTGTCGACGGGTGCCCCGAGTGCAATGTGATAGCGACTTGAGGCCTCAGCGGCCACGGTGAGAAACGCGGTATTGAGTTTTCCGCCGAGCTTGGCTGCAACTGCTCGTGTCTCGGCGTAGGGGGCTTGCAACACCTCGATCTGGCGGCGCAGCGAACGCTGAGTCCACAGTGGCGAGTGGGCCTGCTCGAGATCGCTGAGTTGGCTGATAATGCCGCG
>JBAXER010000056.1:0-18964 GCA_037140375.1 Actinomycetota bacterium | reverse complement strand
ACCGGGCAACAAAGTCGCACACCAACTGGACCACTACAACGGGCTCACCTCAGGAGGCGCAAACTTCACCACCGAGACTTACTGGCATCAATGTGAAAAGTGAGCCGTGTCAGTAGATGGAAAGTCGCACCCCCGGTGTGGAGTCGTGGGTGACGCCGAAAGCGGTGAATTCGTCAGGCGCCGCTCAATGGGCTCCGCGTGCGTTGACTTGCATGCATCGACGCTGTTCGGACAGTTCTGTTGCATGAAGCAAACACGTTCCGCATCGAACTCGTCCGCAGCCACTGAGCCACTGGCTCAGCGGCATGAAACCGTGGCGTATCGGAGCAGACGCCAAGCGCCTGATTTCTACTAGTGGGGGACCGGTATTTCTACTAGTCCCCCTAAGTGGAGCTGGGGGGAATCGAACCCCCGTCCATCAGCCGTTGAACGCCCGTGATACGACCATTCCCGCTATATCGCTATCGCAGCAACACCGGCGGGTCGGCTGGCCATCACCCGAAAGTGGTGGCCCGCGAATCGTCTTTCCGAATCGTCAGCAGACTTTCCTGCAGTCAGCGTTCTTTCTCGCCGTCATCCCCCGCTTCTGTTGCCGGGCTGCGGTGGATCGGCCCCGTGCGACATTTCTGCTCACGATTACTCTTCACTCACCTAAAAATTAGGCGGTGAGAGTGAACTGCTCGTTGGCAATTCTTGTTTGTGCCCCGTTTTACGAGTCTGAGCAACTCGGGTCGCATGACCGAACTGCGACACTGACGTCGAAACCTGTCAGCCCCGTATGTTTGGTGCACCGCTTGGTGCTCGGCCAGTGTAGCCACCGAATTGGGTATCGGAGTTCGCGGCCGCTCCGTGCGAGTTTCAGTCCATGCCTTTGCGCTGGCGCCCGAGTGCCCGCTGCATTTCGCGCTGGGTGTCTTTCTCGGCCAGTGCGTTGCGCTTGTCGCCTTTGCGTCGGCCTTGGGCAAGCGCAAGCTCAACCTTTACGCGGCCTTCTTTGAAGTAAAAGCTGAGCGGCACCAAGCTGAGTCGCTCTTGGGCGATGCGTGCCGCCAGCTTGGTGATCTCGTTTGACTTCACCAGCAACTTGCGGGCCCGGTCGGGGTCATGGGCACCCACACCATGTGCAAACGCGTACGGCGGAATGTGCACGCCATCGAGCCAGAGTTCGCCGTTGACCACGCGTGCATACGCATCGGCAATCTGCAGGTGACCAAGGCGCAGCACTTTGACCTCGCTGCCTTGCAGCACAATGCCCGCCTCGAACGTGTCGAGCACGTTGTAATCGAAGCGCGCCTTGCGATTGCTGGCGATGATCTTGATGCCGTCAGTAGCCATGGTGGGTCAGTGGTGAATCCGCAAAAGTAGCTCGTGGTTCGAACGGGTCGAATGTGAGGAAGGGGCAAGCGTACCGCTAGCGTTCGCCACGATGTTGGCTGTTTCTCACTCCGCCTTTGCAGGGATGATCGCGCAGGCATACGACTGCTATCCCGAAGAGGCTTGCGGGCTCTTGATCGGCCGGCCAGGAAGCAACAATGTGGTTCGTTTTGTGGCGTGCGCCAACACCACGCAGTCGGGCAAGGTGTACACCATCGAGCCCAAAGCAATGTTGCGTGCCGAGCGTGAGGCCGAGGCCGAGGGCATGGAAATCATCGGCGTGATGCACAGCCATACGCACACCGAGCCGTATCCCAGCCAGACCGATGTGAATCAAGCGGTTGACCCGTCGTGGCATTACATCATCGTGAGTCTGAAGCGCGAGGCGCCCGAGGTGCGAAGCTACCTGCTCGCACATGGCACAATCGTGGAAGAAGCAATCGCAGTCTCGTGATCTTCGGCGCTGACAGAGAGGCAACCATGGCAACGGTCATCTATGACACAGAGCATGTAGACGTCAAAGCCGAACTCTCGTCGCGTTGGCTGATGACCCCCGAGGCGGTCGAGTCGCTCACCGGATGGAAGCTCAAGCCTGAGGGATTTTGTCGCGGCGATGTGTGCTCGCCGATTTTTAACCCCGACAAGGTGTTGTCGTATGGCATGGTCGATCTGCAAGCAGCGGCGCCGCTGCTGGGCTTGCTCGCTGTCACCGATCCGAATCGCGGCGTGGCCGCACTCACTGCTTCTGCACACGAGCGCGCCGACGACCTCGCCTCGCTGAAGGCCCCCGATTTCACACTCGAGAGTCTCTCCGGCGACCCGGTGAGCCTGCACGATTTCAACCGACGAAAGGTTCTGCTGCTGGCCTGGTCCAGTTGGTGAGGCTGTCGTTATGAGTTGCCCGTGTGGCAACAACTTCAGGAAGAACTCGGCCCCGAGGGCCTGTCGATCATCGCGGTCGCAATCGATAGCGATGTCGATGCAATCCGCGAGTGGGCGGCTCACGCTCCCAATCTGACCGTGCTCATCGACCGCGATTACATCGTGGCTGAGCGCTACGGCATCGTGAACGTGCCGGCCTCGGTGTGGATCGATGAGCAGGGTCACATCGTGCGTCCTGCCGACACGGCAATGGGTGACGATCGGTTCCGTGCGTTCGCGCACATCGATTCGGGAGTTCATCACGAACTGCTGCGGGCTTGGGTGCTGCGCGGCGAGCGCGATCTCACCGATAGTCAAGTCGTCGAAAACATGGAGCGCCCAACTCGCGAGCTGCAACTGGCTCGCTTGCATCGCCGCATTGCGGTGGTGCTGCACGACCGTGGCGATACGCCAGGCACCAACACCCATCTCGCCGCCGCCGAGGCATTGGCACCATACGACTGGGTGATCCGCCGCGGCAGCATGCCGATGCGCAACATCGATCCGTTCGGCGCCGAGTTCTTCGAGTTCGTCGAAGAGTGGCAAGAAGCGGGTAGCCCCGGCTTCAGACTGCGCACCGGCCGCGAGGATTAGCTCGATGGTCAGGCGACACGTCGTCTCCTCGGTGAGTTGATCGAGAGGTCTATTGATACAATCCTGACCAGTTGCATCGGGATTTAGCGGAGGACGCCGTGCTGCCATACGGAAATGTGATCGACCTCATCGGCAACACGCCTATGGTCGATGTCAGCGCGCTGTCGCCGAATCCCAACGTGCGCATCGTTGCCAAGCTCGAAAACCAAAATCCTTTTGGATCGGTCAAAGACCGCATCGCCAAGAGCATGATCGAGCAGGCCGAAAAAGACGGCAGCTTGGTGCCTGGCCAGACCATCATCGAGCCATCGTCGGGCAACACGGGCATTGCCCTGGCGGCTATTGCTGGCATGAAGGGCTATCCGATCAAGATCTTGATGCCCGAGAGCGTAAGCATCGAGCGCCGTCAGATGCTCGAGGTGTTTGGCGCCGAGCTGATCCTCACTCCTGGCGAAGAGGGCAGCAACGGCGCAGTGCGTCGGGCCCAAGAAATGGCGGCCGCGAATCCGCAGTGGTGCTTCATGTATCAGTACGCCAACGACGCCAACCCTCGTGCGCATTACGAGGGCACCGGCCCCGAGATCTGGCGTGACCTTCCCGAGATCACCCACTTCGTTGCCGGCCTCGGCACCAGTGGCACGCTGATGGGCACGGGTCGCTTCCTCAAAGAGCAGAACCCCAACATCAAGCTCATCGCTATTGAGCCGCCATTGGGTGAGCGTGTCGAGGGCCTGCGCAATCTTGAAGACGGTTACATCCCGCCGGTGTTCGAGAACTGGCATGGCTTCGAACTGCTCGACCGCAAGCGTGTGGTGCGTCCTCGCGAGAGCATCGAGTGGACCCGCCGTTTGGTTCGCGAGTGTGGCATTTTTGCTGGCATCTCAGCGGGTGCAGCGATGGCCGGCGCCGCCAAGGTTGCCGGCGAAATCGAAAGCGGCGTCATTGCGTTCATCGTGTGCGACGGCGGTTGGAAGTATCTCTCTACCGGCGCCTACACCGACGATCTCGACGCTGCCGAGGCCAAGGCCGAATCGATTATCTACTTCTAGATCGCGCTGTGTGTTTCGGCGCGGCGTGTTTCGAAGGTGTGTTGCAGAAATCGCGACATCGCCCGAACGGTGTGTACCGATCTGCGGGTAACCATCAGATCAAACGCGTGCTGCGCATAGGGAATTTCGGCATAGCCAACAACGTTGTCTGATGCTTCGCGGAGTGCGGCGACAAAGGCGTGCGTGTCTTCTTTCCAGACCAACGTGTCTTGTGCGCCCTGCACCACGAAAAATGGTGGAGCGTTCACATGAATTTGCGAGAGGGGAGACGCCGCGTGCCATCCGTCGGGATCGTCGGTAGGGCTGCGCTTCATCACCACTTTGGTGAGCATCGGTTCGAGTCGGCCCTTGTGCAGACCCGACCGATCGAGAAAGTCGAACACGCCATAGACCGGTACGCATGCATCGACATGGGTATCTACCGATTCGAACCCCGGCTGGAACGCAGGGTTGTTGGCGGTGAGGCCAACGAGTGCTGCAAGGTGACCTCCGGCTGAGCCTCCGGTAACCGCGAGAAACGATGGGTCGCCGCCGAATTCGTGGGCGTGCTCACGGATCCACGCGAGGGCCCGCTTGGCGTCGATGAGGTGATCGGGAAACGTGGCTTGAGGGCTGAGCCGATAGTTGATGGCAACGCATACCCATCCCTGCCGGGCGAGATGGCGCATGAGCGGTTGACCCTGTTGACGCTTGTCGCCAATGACCCAGGCGCCGCCATGAATCTGCAGCAACACGGGGCAACCAGCGCGGGCGTCGGCCGGCGCGAAGACATCGAGTCGGTGGCGCTTGTGGTCGCCGTATGCGATGTCGCGACTGATGCGGACGCCGCGAGCGCTGGGTACGAACGGCTGCAGTAATGAGCGCAGCGGCACTGGCTCTGCAGCCACTGATGGTTCGCTGTCGCCGAGCAGGGTTCGCAGCGCAGCATCGAGCGATGCTGCCGCGTAGCGGTGTCTGTGCAGCAACAGCGCGAGGCCGAGCCATGACAGCACCATCAGCCCAACGCCAACTTGGCCGATGGTTGAGTGAGTGGCGCCCAGAGCGACGAGCACGGCAGTGGTGATGACCTGTGCGATGAGATGCAGCATCGCGAGATCGCCAGCGATCCACGCAATGAAGAACGTGATCGGTATCGCGAAATACGGGTGGCGGGGGCTCAGGATGCCGAGCAACGTGGCTGCTAGCGCGAGAGCGCCACAGATGAACAGAACTAATGACAAAAGACCCTGCCCCTGAATCGGTGGTCGGCGTAACTTGCAACAAAGAAGGTCGCCGAGAGCGACGTGATGAGTCGGGACGATGTCGCATGCAACGAATGTCGAGTCAAGACGCAGCCTTTCTGTACGGCGAAACCGAAGCATGGCACATGCACGTGGCGTCGCTGGCAATCGTCGATCCGGCAACTAGCGGCGGACGGTTCAGCCGCGAACGGGTTCGTGACCTCACGCTAGAGCGGTTGCCGCACATGCCTCAGTTCCGTTGGCAACTCGTTGATGTGCCATTCGGTGTGGACCTGCCCGGCTGGATTGAGGGACCGCCAATTGACCCCGACTATCACATCAGAATGGTCGACCTGCCCGCACCCGGTGATGATGAGACATTGGCGAATTTCGTCGGTGAACTGGTGGCCACAAAGCTCGATCGGTCGCGGCCGCTGTGGGAGATCTATCTCATCAACGGCCTCGAAGGTGGGCGAGTGGCTGTGCTCACCAAGGTGCATCACGCGCTCATCGATGGCATCTCAGGCGCGGGCCTTAGCGAGGTGCTGATGGACATCACCCAAGAGCCGCGTGAGGCTCCAACTGATGGTCGGCTCATGCTCGACAACGTTCGACCATCGCCCGCCGAGCTGTTCGGAACGGGCCTCATCCGCACAGCGGTAGAGACGCCGCTACGGTTCGCTCGTTTCGGTGTGCAGGCCGTGATGCAAGGCGTTGCCACGGTGCGTAATCTGCTGTCGATCTCGCCGGCAGCTATTCCGTACACGGCACCGAGAACCCATCTCACCGGCGAGTTCACTGCGCGACGAAAGTTGGGCAGGGTCACGCTTGACATGAACCGCTTGGCTGCCGTGCGCGCTGCGTTTGGCGTCACGATGAACGACTTGGTGCTCGCGTTAAGCGCCGGAGCGTTGCGCAGCTATCTCGCCGAGACCGACGACCTGCCCGACCACCCACTCATCGTGCAGTGCCCGGTGTCGTTGCGGAAGGCCGACGACAAAGACAGCGTTGGCAGCAAGGTGGGCTCGATGTTTGTGCAACTTGCCACCGATATCGACGACCCGATTGATCGCCTCGAGGCCATTGCGGCGAGCGCAACAACGGGCAAGAAGTTGCAGCGCGAGTTTGGTGAGCATCACCTCATTGGCGTTACTGAGACGGCGCCACCTGGACTGATCGGGTTGCTCGCTCGGGTGTATACAGCGATGCACCTCGACCGTGTTCCGGCGCCTGTGAACCTCGTGATCTCGAACGTGCCCGGGCCTCGGCTGCCGCTGTATGTGGCTGGTGCCGAAGTTGAGCAGATGCTTCCGATGGGCCCGTTGCTGCTCGGCATGGGACTAAACATCACAGCGTTCAGCCACAACTGCCAGATGGATGTGAGCGTGTTCTCATGTCCCGATCTGGTGGCCGACCCACAGCGCATTGCTGATGGCCTCCTCGAAGCGCTGATCGAGCTTGAGGGGTCGCTTGCCATCGCCTGAGATCGCGACGATCGTGTAGTTAGTCGACGCCGTGGGCCGGGTTTGGCCAGTACCCCAAGGCCTTGGCTTCGATTCGGCGTTGCACGTCGAGGCAACTCTCGGTCACCTTGCGGCCGAAGTCGGGGTTCATGCAAGCCACGTGTCCGTCGGCCATCAGGTTGATGTGTGAGTACGGAATAGTGGCCGCCATGCGGAACTGCGCCGTTGGCTCAATCGCCGAATCTTGGGTGGTGACCAACACCGATGTCGGCACATCTACTTGATGCAACCAGTCGCGCGAACTGTAGGTGGCAAGCGATTGGCCGGCCTCGAGCAGCATGCGCAGATTGTGTTTACTCATCTCGCGCCGCGCCCAGTCGACCAGCACCGGATCGCGTTCGCTTGGTCGCAGATTGAGTAACCGGCGGGCCAACGCGGCCGGCACAAAACTGGCCAACGAACCGAGCCGCGTAGTGCCCGCCAAAATCTGAGCAAGGGCGGCGAACGCGTAGCGTTCACGGTTACCGGCGACGAACTCGGCGCCGGTAGCGCACAGCACCAATCCGCTCACTGATTCGCGATGGTCGCGCCACATCAGTTGCGCCACAGGCCCGCCGAGCGAGTAACCCACCACAATCGCTGGACCCGCATCGAGGCGACGCAAGGTTTCGGCCACATCGGTGGCGCAGTCGGCCAAGCGGAAGCGGCGGTGCGAGCGGATGCCGCGCCCGTGGCCACGCAGATCGGGGGCGATCACTCTGAAGTGCTCACTGAGCGGCTCGAACGCTTGGAACCAATTGAGGGCTGCGGTGGCCGACCACCCGTGTAAGAGCACCACAGATGGAGCGCCAGGCGGACCCTTGATGGTGCGCACAAACGTGGTGCCACGCTTGTGCAACACGATTCGCGTGCCATGTGGAATATGCGACGCGGGGTCCGATGCCGAGGCGCGCCGTTTGGGGGAAGGGGCCTCAGTCGCCGAAGTTGTGGTCATTCATCCACCCCCTCATCGGTCACCATACGCCCCCAAATGCCAAAGCGAGAAGGGCCAAATGGCCCTTCTCGCTTTGACGGGAAACCGGATTGCCCGTGAGGGCGATGAACTACTTCGAGGGCCAGATGACCTTGCCGGCACCGTCGTAGATCGAGGTGAGCACAGAAGTATTGAAACGCTTCGAGATGTCGGGGGCGGTGCCGCCAAACAATCCGATCGCTGCATACGTATCGACTTCGTTCTGCAGACCGGCAGCGTCGGCGAGGCCGACCGGGCTACCCGCCAGCGTTGATTCGGTGACCAACTTGGCTTCGGTGGCCCAGCGGAAGGCTTCGCCTTCGGGGGACAAAAAGTTGGGGTTGCCGTTGCTGTCGATGAGAGTAAGTGCGGTCTTCGAGGCCGCTGCAGGGTCGGCGATGGCGTCGGCGAGGCCGAGCATGGTGGCTCGCATGAAGTCCTCAACAGCCGTTGGGTGGTCCTTCATGAACGTGCCATTGGTGTAGATGATGCCGAAGCTGCCAGGGATGCTGTCGGCTGCAGGATCGAACAACGTGTACTTGATGCCAGCCGCATCGAGCTGTCCAACTTCGTTGCTCTTGTAGCCAGGGAAAGCAACGATGTTTGGCAGGGCGATGTGCACGAGTGGGTCGAAACCATCCACTGGCACGGTCTGATAATCGGTGCCCTCAACAAGGCCGGCCTTGGCGAGCATGGCCTGCACGCTTGGCGTGATCTTGCCCTTCACGCCGATGGTCGAGCCCTTGAGATCGCCGAGCTTGGTGGCCTTGCCATCTTTTACGATGAGGGCGTCGATACCGGTGTGGCCTTCGACGGCCAGAGCTACGACATCGGCATCGGCGTTGTCGGTGGCGAACGAAACAACTTCGCTGAATGAACCGCCGCTGCTGAACTGGGCTTCGTTGCCAGCAACGAGCGGGTAGTTGGCGGTAGAAAAGCTGGCCTTGAGTTCAACGTCGAGGCACATTGCGTCGAAGTAGCCCTTGTCTTTGGCCACGATGACATCGACGATGCTGGCTGCGGCGGCGAAGTCGAAGCTCGACAGGTAGGTGATCTTGCCAGCGGCCTTGTTGGCCTCGCAGCGCGCTGCGGGGAACGGTGCGTCGGCGGTGACCGCGATGTCGTCGGCCGCGCCGGTATCGGCGGTGGTGCTGTCGGTTTGTGTGGTCACCGCTGTTGTGCCGTCGGTGGCGCCAGGAGAGTCGTTCGAATCACTACCACACGAAACGGCTACGACGGACAGGGCAACAGTGATGGCGGCAATGCGCTTGAGGTTCATTAAAAAGGACCCTAACAGTGAGAAGTAATGGATCGCATTACTGGGTGGTCGGAGGGTGGGGGTGCTGTGACGCTGGCCCATTGTTGGGTCGGTTAGTCGCGCTCAGCCAACGTCTCGAATAACGCGAGCACGTTCGCTGCGCCGATACCGACGCGGTGGCCAGTGCGCGAGATGAAACCAAGCTGCACACCCAAGTCCGGGTCGCGCAGCGTGAAAAACTGTTCGTGGCCATTGGTGTCGACAACGACCTCGGTGAGCAGGGGAGCGTCGACAGCGGCGAGCGCAGCGCGGGCGTAGCCAGCGTTGAGCACATCGATAGCCAAATGCTGAATGCCGCTGCCGTGCTTGGCGAGATATGCCTTCACGGCATCGCCAGCTTCGGGGCCAACGAGAACCATGGTGACGCCGCCGGCGGCAACCACGCGCATGCCGACCGAGTGGCCTTCAAGTGGGTTCACCCGATGGAAGCCGAGGTGCTCGGTGAACGTCGCTTCGGATGCATCGAGATCGTGTACCGCAATGACCACGTGATCGATGCGAGTGGCCACAGTGTCGAGCGCAGAACGAGCGCTCTCGGGGGCAGCTGCTTTATCGGGAGCGGCATCGGGCCGGGTGCCGGCAACCTCAATGCGATGGGTCTCGCCGAGCAACACTCGGAAAACTTGCTCGGCGAAATCGGGGTCGACGCCGATATCGATTGCCCACTGCCGACGACTGGTGAGCACATCGCGAACGCGAGCTGGCTGGATGACCGGGGTATCGGAGCCCTCTTTTACTTTGGCGACTTCGCGACAGATGTCGATGCGTGCAGCAAGTACTTGTACGAGTTGACGGTCGAGCGCATCGATTTCGGCGCGGAGTTCGGGGAGGCCTCTCATCGCATAGACCGTAGCGACTAGCTCAGTGAATCAACGTGTTCCGCGACGCTGTGAAGCGTGCCAACGCAAGAGCACGCGCTCGAGCACGCTGATCGAGGTCAGTGCGACGGCGCCCAAGATGGCCGAGCAAAACACGGTGGACCACAGCGGCAACGCGGCGTTGGCCGCCAATGCTTTGCGGCCGGTGGCACCAAGACCGTTGTTCGATAACGCGCCACCCTCGGTGTAATACACGGCCGCGAGCGACAGACCCACCGCGAAGCGGGCAGCGGTAAAGAGGCTGGGCAGCGCACCCGGTAGGCGTACGCGCCACATGGTTTCCCACGATGAGGCGTTGACGCTACGCAACACTTCGAGCGAAGCGGGGTCGGCCGAGCGCAGGCCGGTCATGCTCGCGAACGCAAACGCTGGCACGCACACGAGTGTGGCTACAAAGAGCACGGGCTTGGTGCCGCCGCCAATCCACAACACGACCGAGGCGCTGTAGGCAACCCACGGTGTGACCTGGATCAAGATGAGCACTGGTTGTGCCGCTTCTTCGAACCAGCGCGACGCCGCCATCAGCGCGCCGAACGCAAGCCCGATGACGAGCGCTATCAACAACGCTTTCAGTGCATCGGCCCCTGTTTGATACGTGGCGCGAGGAAAGCCGGTGCTTTCCGTGAACAGGTAGCGCAGGATCTGCGACGGCGGACGCAAGGCGTAGGTGGGCACATTGCCCACTCGTACCAACAGTTCCCACAGCCCGAAGAAGGCCGCGACACCGAGGATGGGGGCAAGCAGCGAGCGGATCTTCATCGGGCCACTGACGATTCGGGGGCCATTGCAATGCGTAACGAGTCGCGCAGCGCCGTGACGTTGGCGAAGAACTCGGGAGTGTCCTCGAGTTCGGGCATGCGTGGTCGCGGCGAGGCAATGTCGTGAATTGCAGCGACCCGACCGGGACGTGCGGTGAGTACGGCCACCCGGTCGCTGAGGTACGCGGCTTCGGCGAGCGAGTGCGTCACGAACACGACAGCCGCACCGGAGCTCTGCCAGAGATCGAGCAAGAGATGACGCATCTCGAATCGGGTGATTTCGTCGAGAGCGGCGAAGGGTTCGTCCATCAACAAGATGGGAGCACCGAGTGCGAAGGCGCGAACCAACGCGACGCGTTGTTGCATACCGCCCGACAGTTCGTGGGGGAGCGCATCTTCGAATCCAGCGAGACCTACGCGTGCGAGTAGCGCGCTGGTGTCAACTGGGGTGGCCGGATTCGCCGAGCGGTTGACCTGTGTGAGCAACTGCACGTTGGCAGCGACCGTACGCCACGGCAACAACGCCGGAGACTGCGGTACCCAGCCGAGCAACTTGCGGCGGCGGGCATCGGCAGGCGAACCGCCCTCGACCACCACTTCGCCAGCCGAGGGCTTCTCGAGTCCGGCGATAATGCGCAGCAATGTGGTCTTGCCGCTGCCGGACGGGCCCAGCAGCGTGAAGAACTCGCCGGGTCGTACAGTGAGCGAGATATCGCTGAGCGCGAGCAACTGACCAAATCGTTTACCCACGCCCGTCAGACGTATTGCAGCGGTTTCGGCACTCACGGGCTACGACCGTAGCGGCGCCGAGGTTGCCAGCGGCGTACTGCGGCTCTAGCCTTGCAACGTCCGCCAGGGCTCTCGGCAACGAGTGCGCTCGCGTGATGCCACCACGCCGCTGGCTTGGGGCGACCTCCTTATGGAAGGCATGAACATGGAAAAGCAGACAGTAATTGGCGAGCACAAGCTTCACGACAGCGACACCGGGTCACCCGAAGTCCAGATCGCATTGCTCACCGCTCGTATCAATCACCTCACCGATCACCTCAAGATGCACAAGAAGGATCACCACAGCCGTCGTGGTCTCTTGATGCTCGTTGGTCGTCGTCGCAGCATGCTCGACTACGTGAAGAACCGCGATGTTCAGCGCTACCGCGACATCATCGCCAAGCTCGGCCTGCGCCGCTAACACAGCTCAAACAGCTCACGCAGCTCAAACTCGGCCTGCGTCGCTTCGGCGGCTTTGAGCAGTCCTGAAACCCGATCGGTCTTCATCCAACTAAGGTGCCTGTGCGCGCCATGTCATCAACTGATGGCAGCGCCAAAGCGACCAAAGGTGTGTGTATGAAGTCCGAACTCAGCGACGTTCCCCAGACAATCGTCGGTATCTCATTCGACGATCGCTTTCGAGCGCAAGAGTTCATGACAGCAACGTCGCGTCTTGCATCGAAACATCTCATCCGCATCCACGACGCCGTCATCGTCACCAAGGACGACGCCGGGGCCACCCATGTTGTTGAGACGGTCGACCCATCGCCAGGCAGATCCGCTGCGTCGGGAGCGATGTGGGCGGGCTTGATCGGTCTCTTCGTGGCGGGCCCCGTTGGCTGGATAGCGGGCGGAGTCATCGGCGCAGGGGCCGGGGCCATCACCGCCAAGGTCGTCGACTTCGGCGTGCCCGACGAATGGGTTGCGTGGTTTCGCGAAGCTGTCGAGGCAGGCACCACCACGGTTGTTCTGCTGCTCACCGAGGTCGACATGAACGCCCTCGTCGACGAGGTCGCTCGCTTCGCCGGAGCGCACCTGGTCTACGCCAATCTCGACGCGCTCAGCTTCGATCGCATTTCCGCGGCGCTGTCGGGATCACATCCGGCGCCGGCCAACGAATCCACCACCTAAACCCCCAACTCGCTCACCAACTCGCCCGAACAAGCCCGCATGGGCGCGATTTGGGACAGCAGTTGTCCCAAATCGCGCCCATGCAAATGGGATGCGGGACGGGCGGGCGGATGGCTACCATGCGCGGGTGCTCAGTACGTCCGCAAACACTCCGAGCCGTCCGCACTATGCGTGGGTCATCTTTGTTACTGCGTTCATCACGTTGCTTGGCGCTGCCGGATTCCGGTCGACCCCGGCGATTCTGATCGATCCGCTCCGTGACGAATTCGGATGGACACGCAGCACTGTCGGCACTGCAGTAAGCATCAACGTCATCTTGTTTGGATTGATGGGACCGTTTGCTGCGGCATTGCAGCTGCGCTACGGATTGCGCCGAATCACCATCGGAGCATTAGCGGTCATCAGCCTCGGCGCGCTGGGCACAACCCAAATGAGCGAACCATGGCACCTGTTCTTGTTGTGGGGCGCGGTCGTTGGCGCCGGCTCGGGATGCATGGCGACGGTGTTTGCCTCAACCGTGGCCGCCCGCTGGTTCGTGGCCCGACGCGGCCTCGTCACCGGAGCGCTCACCGCTGCAACGGCGAGCGGGCAGCTGATCTTCCTGCCGCTGCTTACTCGTCTGGCCGACAGCTACGGATGGCGATGGGTGGGGCTCTCAATCGCGCTGTGCGCGCTGGCGGTCATTCCGATCGTGGGATTGTTCTTGCGTAACTCGCCTGCCGATATGGGGCTGCTGCCATACGGCGCGGCGGCCGATTACGAGCCGCCGCTGCCGCTGACAAATCCGATTTCGGCGGCCTTCGGGGCGTTGAACGAAGCGCGACGTGATGGCATCTTTTGGCTGTTGTGGGGCTCGTTCTTCGTGTGCGGATTATCGACGACCGGATTGGTGCAGGTGCACTTTTTGTCGGCAGCGCACGACCATCACCTCTCGGGCAGCACCGCAGCGGGCTACCTCGCGCTGATCGGGGTCTTTGATGTGGTGGGCACGGTGACCAGTGGATGGTGCACCGATCGCTACGACCCAGCCAAACTGCTCGTGTTCTACTACGCCTTTCGCGGGCTGAGCCTGTTGGTGCTGGATCCGGCATTGGCCTCGGGTGGATACGGCCTGCTTGGTTTCATGGCCTTTTATGGGCTCGATTGGGTGGCCACAGTTCCGCCGACGGTGGCGTTGTGCGTGCAGCGCTTTGGGGTGCAGCGCGGACCATTGGTGTACGGCTGGGTGTTTGCCGGCCACCAACTCGGCGGAGCCGTTGCCGCTGCGGGGGCTGGCTACCTGCGTGACCTCACCGGCAGCTATCGGTCGTCATTCATTGTTGCAGGCGCCTTTTGCATGATTGCAGCGGTGGGGGCGTCACGAATGACGGGCTCGAGAGCTCACCATGTCGAGGCGCCGAAAGCGTCTGTCGGCGTCTGACGCAGCGTTCACGCGGCGTTGGTGCCCGTGTGGCGGGGGTCGCTATGACACCGATCGAGGCCGTGTGCTGGTAAGGTTCCGTCCGACGCAGGTTGTTCTTGCGTCAAATTAACCATCAGAGCGGACAACTGGATCGGTTGTCAGTCGCCTCTGCCGGTGCTCCCGAGCCGCCTCGTTCACACGTATGGGCCCGCGGTCGCAGTACCGACATCGCCGACTGGGAACCGGCCTCCGCTCCAACCGTCGAGGCGCGAGAAAAAACGCGCCCGATTGAAAGGAGCTCGCCATGGCTGACGCCATACGAGTGTCGGGTGCCGTTTCCGGTACCGACAAGACCATGTCCTTCGAGACCGGCAAACTTGCTCAGCAGAGCCAGGGAGCGGTGTTGGCCAGCATTGGCCGTACCACCGTTCTCGCCACTGCCAACGCAGCAAAAGATGTCCGTCCCGGAATGGACTTCTTCCCACTGACCGTCGATGTCGAAGAGCGTGCATACGCAGCCGGAAAAATCCCCGGTTCGTTCTTCCGCCGCGAGGGTCGCCCAACCGAGGCTGCCATTCTCACGTGCCGCCTCACCGACCGCCCATTGCGCCCATGTTTCCCCGATGGGTTCCGTAACGAGACCCAGATCGTGCTCACCATCCTCGGCGCCGATCAGGAAAACCCACACGATGTGTTGGCCATCAACGCTGCTTCGGCATCGTTCATGATCAGCGGCATCCCATTCGACGGCCCAATCGGCGCCGTTCGTATCGCCTTCAGCCAAGACGGCGAATGGATTCCTCACCCCACCTATGCCGAGGGTGCAGCAGCTACCTTCGAGCTCGTCGTCGCTGGTCGCCAGCTCGACAACGGCGATGTGGCCATCATGATGGTCGAAGCCGGTGGCACCGAGAAGAGCTTTGCGTACTACGCCGATGGTGCGCCAAAGGTCGACGAAGCAGTTCTCGCCGGTGGCCTCGAGGCCTGCAAGGTGTGGATCAAGGAGTCCATTGGCCTGCAGCGTCAGCTCGTCGCCAGCGTTATCGCCACCAAGGGCCCAATCACGCCGTTGCAGTTCACTGCTCAGCTCGATTACGCCCCTGAGGTGCTCGAAGCCGTTTCTGGTGTAGCAACCGAGGCCTTGGCCCATGCCATCACCATCAGCGCCAAGGCTGACCGCAATGCGGCCACCGACGCAGCAGCTGCCATCGCGATCACCGCATTGTGCGGCGAGGGCGGCAAGTTTGCCGGCCGTGAAAAGGAAGTCAAGGAAGCCGTTCGCAGCCTCACCAAGAAGCTGGTGCGCAAGCGCATCGTCGACGAAGGCATGCGCATCGATGGTCGTGGCCCACGCGACCTGCGTCCGTTGAGCTCAGAGATTGGCGTCTTGCCAACCGCTCACGGTTCGGGCTTGTTCCAGCGTGGCGAGACCCAGGTCATGAACGTGGCCACGTTGGCCATGCCGCGCATGAACCAGCTGCTCGACACCCTCGACCCAGAGACCCACAAGTACTTCTTGTTCCACTACAACATGGCTCCTTGGGCCAACGGTGAAACCGGTCGCGTGGGTTCGCCAAAGCGCCGCGAAATCGGTCACGGTGCGCTCGCCGCTCGTGCCCTCATCCCAGTGCTCCCAAGCCAAGACGAGTTCAGCTACACCTTGCGCCTCGTGGCCGAAGTGTTGGCCTCGAACGGCTCAACCAGCATGGCTTCGGTCTGCTCGGGCAGCTTGGCGCTGATGGAAGCTGGCGTGCCGATCAAGGCTCCAGTAGCCGGTATCGCCATGGGCTTGGTCTACGCCGAAGGCAAGTACACCACCCTCACCGACATCCTCGGAGCCGAAGACGCCTTTGGCGACATGGACTTCAAGGTGGCCGGTACATCGGATGCAATCACCGCACTGCAGCTCGACACCAAGATCGACGGCATCCCTGCCGACGTGTTGATCTCGGCGTTGGCTCAGGCCAAAGAGGCCCGCGATGCAATCCTCGCCAACATGAATGCCTGCATCAGCGAAGCACGCAGCGAAGTTGCCGAGACTGCACCAAAGATCATCTCGGTCACCGTGCCGCTCGACAAGGTCGGCGAGATCATCGGGCCAAAGGGCAAGGTCATCAACACCATCCAGCAGGAGACCGGCGCCGACATCAATGTCGACGACGACGGCGTGGTCGGCATTGTGACCATCGGTTCGGTCGACGGCTTCCGTGTTGAAGAAGCCAAGGCTCGTATCTTGAGCATCATCGACCCGCCAAAGGCCGATGTCGGAGCTGTCTACATGGGTCGTGTTGTGAACATCACCAAGTTCGGTGCGTTCGTCAATATTCTCCCAGGCCGCGACGGTTTGTTGCACATCTCGAAGTTGGGTCGCGGCAAGCGCATCAACGCTGTCGAAGACGTGCTCACCTTGGGCGATGAGATCGAAGTCCGCGTTGACGAGATCGACGACAAGGGCAAGGTCAGCCTGTCGCCAGCAGGCGATCCACCAGCCGAGGGTTCGGGCGAAGGTGGCGAGTCCACCGAGCGCGGCAGCGAGCGTGCACCACGCAGCGACCGTGGAGATCGTGGAGATCGCAGCGATCGTGGCCCACGCCGCAGCGCCGACTCGACAACCTCCGACACCGTCACGGTGAGCTTCGAAGATGCGTTCGACGACGAACTTCGTGGTGAGCTCGGCGACCTCGGTCCAGCCAGCGAGGCCCCTGCGGCCGACCGCCCACCCCGTCGTGACGGCGGCGGCGATCGTGGCGGCCGTGGCGATCGTGGACCACGTCGTCACCGTTAATTCACACTGAACTTCGTTCGGTAGCGCCGAGCTTGATTCACTCAATGGCCGTTGGTCACGCCTCAGGGCGCGACCAACGGCCATTGTCATTCGTCGCCGAGGTCGGCGATGCGTGGAGCCGCCCCTAGAGTCTTTGCATCAGCGATTCATCTGCAGCGAGCGCTCTTCGCATCACGCAATTGTCCAACGGTCTCACTGTGGCCACCGAAGAAGTCAAGGGTGCGCTCTCGATCTCTGCCGGCGTCTGGGTTGGTGTGGGGGCTCGCGACGAACCCGAGCATCTGTCGGGTGTGAGCCACTTTCTTGAGCACCTGTTGTTCAAGGGCACCGCTACTCGTTCGGCGCGAGAGATCAGCCAAACGGTCGATCGCGTTGGTGGCGACATCAACGCTTTCACCACCAAGGAATACACGGCGTATTACTGCCGTCTGCCCGCCCGTCACCAGGGTCTGGGCATCGGACTGCTGGGCGAAGTTGTCACCTCGCCTGCCTTGCGTGACGACGACATCACCAACGAGCGCCAAGTGATCCTCGAAGAGCTCGCGATGGACGACGACAGCCCCGACGATGTTGCGCACCGCGCTTTCATGCGCCACCTGTTTCCCAACCATCCCCTCGGCCGCGAAACCGCTGGCTCGCCAGACACCGTCGAATCGGTAACTCCCGACGATGTGCGCAACTTCTTCAACTCGCACTACCGCGCTGGTTCGTCGGTGGTGGCAATTGCTGGTCCGCTCGATCACGACGAAACGCTGCGCCAAGTAGAAGCAGCCTTTGGTGGGTTGCCTTCGGGCGATGGCACCGTGGCCCGAAGCGGCGCTGCTACGGCAAGCTCGGGCGAGATCGTGCAAGACGACACCGAGCAGGTGCACCTGATCTTGGGCATGCAAGCGTTGCAACGTGATGATGCCGACCGCGAGGCGCTCGATGTTGTGAACCACGTGTTCGGTGGCGGCCTTTCGAGTCGCTTGTTCGACGAGATCCGCGAGCGTCGCGGGCTTGCGTACAGCGTGTACAGCGGTGCCACCGCGTATGCCGATGCTGGCGCGTTCACCATTTATGCGGGCACCCAACCGGTGCACGCCGCCGAGGTCATGGGGCTCATCTACGAACAGCTTGATCTGTTGCTCAAAGACGGCATCACCGACGACGAACTCGACATCGCCAAGGGCTACCTCACCGGCGCATTTGAGCTTGGTCTCGAAGACACCGGGTCGCGCATGTCGCGCACTGCTGGCCAGTTGATCACGCTTGGCAAGGTGCGTCCTGTGGCCGAGCAAGTTGCCAAGTGGGAAGCCGTGCAGCAAGCCGACACCCGCAGGGTGATCGAGCGCATCCTCAATCAGCCGCTCACCGTTGTGGCCCTCGGGCCCATCGATGCGTCTGACCTTCCTCGTCGCTAGTCGCTGACTCCGGGTAACCGAAACACTTACTCATTGTTCTTGCCTGCTCGGGCGCTGCTACGTTCACCACCATGAGTGCGCAGGCAATGCCCATCAAAGTCGGAGTCGTCGGAGCCGGTGGCCGCGTGGGACGGGCCGTGTGCGCCGCAGTGGCCGCCGATGTCGATCTTGCGCTTGTTGCCGCGGTCGACCCAAATGCTGTGGGCGAAGCGATCAGCGGAGTCATCGTTGGGGCAGAACTCAAGTGCATTGTCGATGCTGGAGCGCAAGTGGTTGTCGACTTCACCGTGCTCGATGCGGCACGCAAGACCCTGCCGTGGCTAGCGATTCATGGCATCCATGCCGTCGTGGGCACCACCGGATTCTCCGAGGCCGAGGTCGATGAATTTCGTGCAGCGTTCTCGGGTAGCAACTGTTTGATCGCCCCGAACTTCGCAATCAGCGCAGTGCTGATGATGCGCTTCGCCGAGATGGCGGCGCCGTATTTCGAGAGCGCCGAGATCATCGAGATGCATCACGCTGGCAAGGTCGATGCACCATCGGGTACAGCGGTCAGCACCGCCAAGCGCATGGCCGCAGCATCGTCCGACTGGGCTCCCGATCCCACACGGCACGAGGTGTACCCGGGTGCCCGCGGCGGCAAGGGGCCAGCCGACATCCGCATTCATTCGCTGCGAATTCGTGGCACGCAAGCCCACCAAGAAGTGGTGTTAGGTACGCAGGGTCAGACCCTCACGATTCGCCAAGATAGCTACGACGCGAGCAGCTACATGCCAGGTGTGTTGTTGGCGTGCAAGCGAGTGAGTTCGCACCCTGGCGTGACGCTTGGCCTCGACGGATTCCTCGACCTCTAGTTGCGGTGCCGCAGCGCCGAGGCGACTAGCCGAG
>JBAXER010000055.1:0-19046 GCA_037140375.1 Actinomycetota bacterium | reverse complement strand
CGACACATCCGACAGGGTCCCCATCATGAATTACGACGACCAAGACGACGACCTGCTCGAAGACACCGACAACGAGACCGACAGCTACGCGCGCCTCGGCGTGGTGGGTGATGCCGAGTCCTTAGTGCGTCGTGCGGCCGATGTCATCCATAGCGCCCCAACGATGCCGCTGTCATCGTCGCCCCGCATCGACCGCGCCGAAGTTGTCGACATGCTCGAAAGCGCGCTCGAGCGACTGCCCGACGAACTGCGTCAGGCGCGCTGGATGCTCAAGGAGCGTCAAGAGTTCGTCGCCAAGACCCGTCGCGAAGCCGACGAGATGCTCGAAGCAGCGCGTGTGCAGGCCGAGCGCATGGTGCAGCGCACCGAAGTGGTTCGCGCCGCCGAGCAACGTGCCCGCCAGATCATCGAGGCCGCCGAAACCGATTCGCGCCGTTTGCGTCACGAAACCGAAGACTTCCTCGATCAACGCCTCGGCAGCTTCGAGATCTTGCTGGACAAGTTGTCGAAGACCGTTCACTCGGGCCGTTCACGGCTCTCGATTGGCGCCCACAAAGAACAGCCTGCTGACGAAGACGACGAGGATCCCACTAAGGGATTCTTCGATCAGGACCGCTGACGATGGCGCGTCCATTGTTAGTGAATGCGGCCGAATTGTTGCGCCGGCCTGGCACCGAGCGGGTCATTTCGATACCCATCGGCGCCGTCGATCTTGGTCTTACCGACTCTCGGTTTACCGCCGATGAGGTCATCGACGTGGAGTTACGGCTCGAAAGCCTCACCGACGGCATCGTGGTGGTAGGCACCATTTCGGTGCCATGGCACGGGCAATGCCGGCGCTGTCTTCGTGACCTCGCCGAGGTAGCCGTCAGCGAAGTCGACGAGCTGTATCAGACCCAGGTCACCAACACTGAGGCCTTCGAGATCGTCGATAATCAGCTCGACCTGTTGCCGATGGTGCGTGAATTCGCCCTGCTCGACGCCCCATTGGCGCCACTGTGCCAGCCTGACTGCGCTGGGTTATGCCCCATCTGCGGTATCGATTTCAACCACAAGCAGTGCAGTTGCGTGCCAGCCACGGTGGAGTCCCAATGGGCAGTACTTGATCAACTCAAAGCGCAGCTTGACGGAAACTGATTCTGAGCCGCTAGCATCGCAGGGCTGATTGAAGTGAGTGGAGACCTGCGATGGCCGTTCCGAAGAAGAAAAAGTCGAAGATGAAGACCCACAGCCACCGTGCTGGTTCGTGGCGTCTCAAGGCTCCGTCACGTAGCACCTGTCCGCGCTGTGCCGCGGCCAAGTTGCCACACACGGTGTGCCACACCTGCGGTTGGTACAAGAACCGCGTCGTCATCGACGTCAGCTGACCACGGTTTCAATGCTTCCCATTGCTGTCGACGCCATGGGCGGCGACAAGGCTCCCAGCGAAATTGTTGCGGGTGCCCGTCAGGCTGCTGAACTTGGATTCAACGTTGTTCTCGTCGGCCCTGCCGATCTTGCAGACATCGGTGATCTGCCGCTCATCGTTGCCTCCGAAGTGATCGAGATGCACGACGACCCTGCTCAGGGCGTCCGTCGCAAAAAAGATTCCACCCTTGTCCGCGCCGCCGAGGCCGTGCGTGATGGCCGGGCCAGCGCAATGGTCTCCGCCGGCAACACCGGAGCCACGATGGCATCGGCGTTGCTGCGTATGGGTCGCATCAAAGGCGTGAACCGTCCGGCGATCGCCACTCCAATTCCTGTCCCCGGTTCGTTGCCCACGCTGTTGCTCGACGCCGGCGCCAACTCTGAGGTGCAAGCCGATTGGCTCGTGCAGTTCGCCCAAATGGGTTCGGTCTTTAGCCACCATCGATTCGGTATCGAGAACCCCAAGGTCGGGTTGTTGTCCATCGGCGAGGAGCCCGGCAAAGGCGACACGTTGCGCAAAGAAGCGTTCGAACTGTTGTCCGTTGCGCGTGGCATTAACTTCATCGGCAACGTCGAGGGCCGAGACATCATGACCGACACCGTCGACGTGGTTGTCACCGATGGTTTCACCGGCAACGTGGTGCTCAAAACGCTAGAAGGCGCTCTCAAGACCGTGGTCAAGGCGTTGTTCGCAGCGTTTGCCAGCGAAGAGTCATACAAGCCGCACTCCGATGCATTGCTGCCGGCGCTGCTGCCGTTGTACGCCTCGCTCGACCCCGAAACGTATGGCGGCGCAATCTTGTTGGGCGTCGATGGCGTGTGCATCATTTCGCACGGTTCCACCAGCGCCAAGGCAATGGTGAACGCCATTACCGTCGCTCACGACATGGTCGCAGCGGGCATCGTCGAAGAGATTCGCAACGCGATAGCCGCCAACGCCTAGTCTGCTTGCACACGACCGCGAGGCGCATGAGCGCCTGCATGCTTGGGAGAGTCACACTGTGTCCGCCGAATCAACTGCCGCTCAAGGACCACTGAACCGTCTGGGAGTGTTCGCAATCGTGCGTGACAACCTTGCCGAGATTCTCGAGCGTGAAGCTTCGACCATCACCGAGGGTCAGTCGTTCGGCGACGATCTCGAGGCCGACTCGTTGGCGCTCATCGAATTGGTCGAAGCACTCGAAGAAGAACTCGGTGAGCGCGGCATTGCGTTGCGCATCGAGGACGAAGATCTCGAAGACCTCAAGACCGTGCGCGACGCGGTCGACTACGTCTTCGCTCGCGTTCAGGAGAGCTGACTCTGGCTGGCGTCTCTGACCGACTTGAGTCCGACCCAACGGCCGGTGATCTCGAGGCGCTCAGTGTTCGGCTGGGGCATACCTTTACCGACATCGGCCTGCTCAAGCGGGCAATGGCGCATCGCTCGTGGTGCGCCGAGGTGTCGGGCGACGAAGCATCGAACGAGCGGCTCGAGTTTCTCGGCGACGCGGTGTTGGGCTGGGTGGTGGCCGACATTGTGTTTCGGCATTTCACCGACCTGCCCGAGGGCAAGCTCACCGATCTCCGCAAGAGTGTCGTCAACGCCACAGCGCTAGCAGCGATGGCCGGAGAACTCGACATCGGCAGCTGCCTGTTGTTGGGCAAGGGTGAGTCGTTCGCTGGCGGACGGGCCAAGCCCTCGATTCTCAGCGATGCGCTTGAGGCTGTGCTCGGTGCCATCTATCTCGATGCGGGCTCTGGGGCCGCGTACGAGTTTGTCGAACGCGTGCTTGGCGAGCGTCTGCTGCTCGCGGTGAAGCAATTGCATCGCCTCGATTACAAGACCTTGCTGCAAGAGATCGTGGTTCGTGAGTTCGACGCGGCACCGGTCTACGTCATTCGCGAAGAGGGCCCCGATCACGCCAAGCAGTTCTTTGCCACGGTGATGATCTCCGGACAGCAGTGGGGTGAGGGCACCGGAACCTCCAAAAAACAGGCCGAGCAGGTCGCCGCGATGGTGGCATGCGACAGCCTGTCTGCGGACGCCGACTAATGCCCGAGCTTCCCGAAGTAGAGACGGTTCGGCGCGGGCTTGAGCAACGCTTTGTCGGACGGCTCATCGAGCGCGTCGAGGTAGGCCGCGAGCGCACGGTGCGACGCACCTCGCGCCTCGCTGTCATCGATGGCCTCACTGGCGTCACTGCAACGGCGGCGCAGCGGCGCGGCAAGTACCTCATCTGCCCGCTCGATAGCGGCGACTCGATGATGATTCATTTGCGGATGAGTGGCCGGGTGCTGATTGATCCGGTGTCGTCTCCGCGTCCGTTGCACACCCATGTGGTGCTGCATCTCGCAGGCCCCGAGGCCGAAGAACTTCGCTTCGTGGATCCGCGCACGTTTGGCGAGGTCGTTGTGTACGACCCCGACAATGCTGCCGTCGAGATGCCCGAGCTTGGTCGCCTCGGTATCGACCCCATCACCGACGGCCTGAGCCGATCGCAACTCGCAGCGCTTGTTGGTGGTCGGTCACGCCAGCTCAAGGCGCTGATGCTCGATCAGAGCATGATTGCCGGCATCGGCAACATCTATGCCGACGAGACGCTGCATGCTGCCCGATTGCGTCATGACCGGCTGAGCAACTCGCTGCGGCCGGTTGAGATCACCCGCTTGCATCAGGCCATCCACGACACGCTCAACGCAGCAATCGCTGCAGGTGGGTCGACGCTGAAAGACACGCAGTACGTAGACATCGGCGGTCAGGGCGGCTGGTTTCAGGTCTCTCACCGCGTGTACGACCGCGAGGATCAGCCGTGCCTCACGTGCGGGCGTGCGGTGATTCGCCGGGTGATTGCCGCTGGCAGGTCGACTTGTTTTTGCCCTCGATGCCAGAAGTAGGGCGTGTCGGGTGGCTTCGCTGCATGTCACTGGGACCTCGAGGTGTCGTATCGACTAGCGTGCCGTCTTGCCGTGTTCCTTAAAGCATTGACCCTCAAAGGCTTCAAGTCGTTCGCCGATACCACCGTGATGCAGCTCGAACCGGGCGTCACGGTTGTGGTCGGCCCGAACGGCTCGGGCAAATCCAACGTTGTCGACGCCATTGCCTGGGTTCTCGGGGCACAGGCGCCCAGTGCCGTGCGCAGCCAGAAGATGGACGACGTCATCTTTGCGGGTACTGCGAAGCGGCCAGCGCTCGGTCGTGCCGAGGTTATTCTCACGCTCGACAACTCCGCTGGGCTGTTGCCCATTGAGTTCACCGAAGTCACCATCAGCCGCACGCTGTTCCGCACCGGCGAAAGCGAATATGCCATCAACGGCATCTCGTGTCGCTTGCTCGATGTGCAAGAACTGCTCAGCGACGCTGGCGTTGGTCGCCAACAGCATGTCATCGTGAGCCAGGGTCAGATCGACGCCGTGCTCAACGCCCGCCCCGAAGATCGCCGAGCGATCATCGAAGAAGCCGCTGGCGTCTTGAAGTACCGCAGGCGTAAAGAGAAGGCCGAGCGTCGTCTCGATGCCACCGAAGCCAGCCTGCTGCGCGTGCAAGACCTGCTGCGCGAGGTTCGCCGTCAGTTGCGTCCGCTCGAGCGTCAGGCCGAAGCAGCCCGCCGCCATGGTGGGCTCGTCGAAGAGCTGCAAGCGTTGCGCGTGTTCTTGTCGGGTCGTGAGATTGCCTCGTTACGTACACGGCTCACCTCGCTTGCTGGCGACAAGATCTCCAGTGGCGATGCCGAAAAGCAGTTGCGCACCGAGCTCAGCCGGCTCGACACCGATGTGCTCAGCGCCGAGGCCGAACTCACCGCTCGCGGCGACACCGACATCAGCGACGAACTGGTGCGGGTCGAGCAGTTGCGCGAACGGGCCCGTGGCTTGTCGGCCGTGCTTGTCGAGCGCCGCCGCTCGATGGAGCGTGACCGCGGTCAGCTGATGAACGCCGGTGTCGTGGCCAACCTCGAAAACGACGCCGCTCGATTCTCAGCCGAACTCGAAGCCGTCACACTCGAGCTGTCCCAACTCGAGCCAGCCGCCGAGGCGCTTGCCGCCGAAGAAGAAGCGTTCCAGAGCGAGCGCCACGAGACGATGACCGTGCTGCAAGCCACATCGTCGTCGGCAACCGCAGCGAGTGCTGCTGCCGAGGTTCGTGGCGAGCTTCGTTCGCTGCGTGCCGGTCTCGATCGTGGCGACAACGAGCTGCGCCGTCAGACAAGCCGACTCGAAGCGCTGCGTCAACGTCTCGAGCGTCTCGACGCCGACGCCGATCGTCTCAAGGCCGAGTGCGAGCAGTCACAAGACGTAGAGGCGCCGTTGGTGGCCGAAGTCGAAACTGCCGAGAGTCGTCGACTTGCCGCCGATGCGTTGGCCGAGACACTGAACACAACACGTCAGGCGGCCGCCGAAGAACTGTCCCGCTGGCGCGCTCGCTCAGATGCACTGCAGTTGGCGCTCGATAGCGCCCGCGCTCGTGCTGGGGCAGAGCGCCTGGCCAACCTCGATGGCGTGGTCGGCACCTTGCTCGAACTCGTCGAGATCGACGCCGGTTGGGAAGCCGCTGCCGAAGCAGCGATGGGTGAGGCCCTGCTGGCCGTAGTCGTTGCCAATCCCAAAGCTGCTCGCAATGCACTCGAGTCACTTCGTTCGTCGAAGACCAGCGGCGCCGTGATTGCGTTGGGCGCAGCGGCGGTTGCTGTGTCCACTCCGCCATTTGGTGAGCCGATTCGCGCACACGTTCGGGCTCACGCCCACGGTCATCGCGCCGAGATCGAAACGTTGCTCGACACGCTGCTCGGCGGCGCTGTTCGGGTCAACGAGTGGTCAGCCGCGTTCGACGGTGCGTTAGCGAACCCGTCGGCAACGGTTGTTACCAACGACGGCGATCGGTTCGGTCGATCCGGATGGCGTCTCGGTACATCGGGCGGGGGAGCCACGGCTGCTGCTCTCGAAGAGGCCATCGATCGTGCCAGCAATGCCGCCGCCGAACTCGAGCGTTGCGACGCAGCGTTGCGAGCAGCCAAGGCCGAGCAGGCAGCCGCCCGTCAGGCTGAGTCCGATCTCACCCGTCGACTCGATGCCAACGACGCGCGATTCGCTGCAGCCTCCGAGGGCCTTGTGCGCGTGCACAGCGACCGCCGCGAGTCCACCACCGAAGCCGATGCTGTGGCTCGGGTCATCGCCGAAGCATCCGAGCGACTCGATCGCGAGCGGGGTCGCATCGGCGAACTCGAGTCGTTGGTGCCTGCACTCGAAGCCGACGAACAGGCCGAGACCAATGCTGCCAGAGCGCGCGGCGAGACTCGTGCACGGCTCGAGTCGCGTGCTGCATTGCTGGCATCGCGTCGCAAAGATCTCGAGGTTCGCAACGCTGGCTTGGGCGAGCGTCAGCAATTCCTCGAGCGTCGAATCGAAGAGACCGAGCGCCGCCTTGTTGCCGACGAGCAGGCGCGCGCTCAGGCGGCGCAGCATCGCGTAGCCATCGAGGCCAGCCTGCTTGCAGCCACACGCCTCGAAGCGCTCGTCGACCTGCATCGCCACACCATCGAATCCCGACTCGCCGAACTACACGAACAGCGTCGTCGTCAGAGCGAAGAGGTGCGCGCGTTAGTGGCTCGTCTCGACGAACTGCGTCGTGCTCGCGCTAGCGCCGAGCGCCAACTCGACGAGACCCGCGAGCGGGCGCGTCGGGTAGAGGTCGAAGAAGCCGAAGCTCGCATGCGCCTCGAGGCAGCCGTCGAGTCGCTGCGCCGCGAACTCGATCTTGAGCCCGAAGCCGCCGAGGCAGCCGAAATGCCAGAGTTGCCCGAAGGCATCACGGCTGCCGCTCGGGTTCGCGATCTCGAACGTGAACTTCGTTTGCTCGGCCCCATCAACCCGCTTGCGCTCGAAGAGTTCAACGAACTGCAAGAGCGTCATCGGTTCCTCGAAGAACAACTCGAAGACGTGCGCAACACGCGCCGCGAACTCAGCCGGGTCATCAAGGCAGTCGACGCCGAAATTCAGTCGGTGTTCGCCGCTGCCTTCGCCGATGTCAGCCTCAACTTCACCAGTTTGTTCTCAATGCTGTTCCCGGGCGGCACGGGCAACTTGGTGCTCACTAATCCCGATGACCTGTTGAACACGGGTATCGAAGTCGAGGCCAAGCCAAGCGGCAAGAACGTGAAGAAGCTGTCGCTGCTGTCGGGTGGCGAGCGCTCGCTCACTGCGCTGGCGTATCTCTTCGCGGTGTTTCGCAGTCGTCCGTCGCCGTTCTACGTGATGGACGAAGTCGAGGCAGCCCTCGACGACGTGAACCTGCATCGGTTCCTCAGCTTGATTGCCGAGTTCCGCCGCGACGCGCAGTTGCTCATCGTGAGCCACCAGAAACGAACGATGGAAGCGGGCGACAGCCTGCTTGGCGTCAGCATGCAGCCAGGCGGCTCATCGAAGGTGGTTACCGAACGTCAGTCGGCCACTGCGTGAGTGATCCCGTGACCTCGTCTCCCAACGCGGTTCAGCTTGTTGGCCTGCGCAAGAGTTTTGGTGATGTTATTGCGGTCGACAACGTCGATCTTGAGATCGGTCAGGGTGAGTTCTTCTCGCTTCTTGGCCCGTCTGGTTCGGGCAAGACCACGGTGCTGCGGATGATTGCTGGCTTTGAAAAGCCCACAGCTGGCGCGGTGCTGCTGCTCGGCCAAGACGTGACCCAGCTTGCGCCGTATGACCGCGACGTCAACACGGTGTTTCAGGACTACGCACTGTTTCCGCACATGACCGTGCAGCGCAATGTTGAGTACGGCCTCAAGGTGCAAGGCGTCGCCAAGGCCGAACGACATCGCCGCGCTGGCGAGATGCTCGAAGCGGTTCGGCTTGGTCAGTACGGCGATCGTCAGCCGAGCCAGTTGTCTGGTGGCCAACGCCAACGCGTTGCGCTGGCGCGGGCGTTAGTGAACCGACCCAAAGTGCTGTTGCTCGACGAACCGCTCGGCGCGCTCGACTTGAAGCTGCGCGAAGAGATGCAGGTTGAGCTGAAGAGCATTCAGCAAGACGTGGGTATCACCTTCATCTTTGTCACTCACGATCAAAGTGAAGCGCTCAGTATGAGCAGCCGCATTGCTGTGTTCAATCAAGGCCGCATCGAGCAGGTCGGCACTCCGCGAGATATCTACGAACGGCCCGCTACTGGGTTCGTTGCTGGGTTTGTGGGCACGTCAAACCTGCTCTCTGCTGAGATGTCGCATCGTCTACTCGGTGTGCACGCCGCACACACGGTGCGCCCCGAGCGCTTGCACCTGGTGAGTTCTGCGGTCGAAATTTCGGTGGGTGACGTGGTTGTCGAAGGCGAGGTATCCGACGTGCATTACCTCGGCGCCGAGTGTCGTGTACGCGTTCGCCTCGACGATGGCACCACGTTGGTTACTGTTGTTCCGAGCGATCGGCTTGCCGGTGTCTCAATAGGCCGTCACGTGCATCTCGCGTGGCGGCGACAATCGGCTCATGTCATCGAGTCGGCCGATCAACCAGTAGAAGATTCCAAACAGCAAGGGGAGACACAATGAGAGCACCACGTTTTGCAATGGCGTGCGGCGCCGTACTCGCGCTCGTACTCAGCGCCTGCGGCAGCAGCAGTTCCGACAGTTCAGGTGGCAAGGAGCTCGCAGCGATTGGCGCTGGCGAAGGCGCCCTGAAGATCGTTGCTTGGGCTGGTTATGCCGAGAACGGAAGTACCGATCCTGAGACCGACTGGGTCACCAAGTTCCAGACCGACACCGGTTGCAAGGTCGACGTGAAGATCGGTAACACCTCGGATGAGATGTTCCAGCTCATGCAGACCGGCGAGTACGACGGCGTCTCGGCATCTGGTGATGCCAGCGTTCGTTTGATCGATGCAGGCTTGGTTGCGCCGGTGAACACTGCGCTCATTAAGAACTACGCCGACATTTCGTCGTTCCTTAAAGATCAGCCCTACAACTCGAGTGGCGGTAAGAACTACGGCATCCCACACGGCTGGGGCGCTAACTACTTGATGTACAACTCTGATGTCGTCACGCCTGCGCCCGATTCTTGGAGCGCGGTCTTCGACAAGGCCTCGCCATACAAGGGCAAGATCACGGCGTACGACGCGCCGATCTACATCGCCGACGCAGCTCTGTACCTCAAGTCGGCCCAGCCCGAGCTCGGCATCAAGGACCCCTACTCATTGACCCAGGCGCAGTTCGACGCAGCAGTGTCGTTGCTCAAGGATCAGCGCGGCCTCATCGGCGAATACTGGAGCAACTACGCCGTGTCGCAGGGTGCGTTCACTCAGGGTTCCATCGTTCTCGGCACCACGTGGCAGGTCATTTACAACCTCGCCGCCGTCGATAACGCCAAGCTCGCCACCGTGTTGCCAAAGGAAGGCGCCACCGGTTGGAGCGATACATGGATGGTGGCAGCCAAGGCCAAGCACCCCAACTGCATGTACATGTGGATGGACTACATCACCAGCCCAGAGGCTCAGGCCCAGGTTGCGTATTGGTTCGGCGAGGCCCCAGCAAACCCCAAGGCATGCGCGTTGATTACCGACGACGCCACTCACTGCGATGTATTCAAGGCCACCGACGACACGTTTGCCAAGGCCATCAGCTTTTGGGCGACACCTCGCAAGACGTGTCTCGATGGTTCGGGCGACAACTGCGTTCCATTCAGCGAGTGGATCAAGGCATGGACTGCAATTAAGGGCTGATCGCCTCTGATTGAACTTCCACGATGACAGCCACAATCGGACTCCCATCACGAATGCGTCGACGAGTGTCGCGTTTCGTTGATGGGCGTCCGTGGCTGCATCTTGGAGCACTGCTCAGCGGTCCGGTGGTGTGGATCGTTGTGCTGTATTTCGGGTCGCTCATCGCGCTGTTCGTCACGTCGTTTTATCGATTGAACGACGATGCGACAGCCATCACCGAACAGTTCGGCACCTCGAACTATCACGAGTTGCTGAATGCCACGGTGTATCGCGATATTGCCCTGCGCACCATCGGCGTTGCGGCGCTCGTCACCATCATCGATGTGTGCCTCGCGCTACCAATCGCCTTTTTTATCGCCAAGATCGCCAAGCCTCGGGCACGCACGGCGCTGATCACTGCGGTGCTTGTGCCGCTGTGGGGCAGTTATCTCGTGAAGGCCTTTGCGTGGCGAGCCATCCTGGGGTCGCCCGGGGGAGTGCTCGACAAGACCTTCGGGCACAGTCCGGGATATGGCATCACAGCACTTGTCGTGGTGCTCGCATATCTGTGGCTTCCGTTCATGATCGTGCCCATCTACGCCGGCCTCGATCGAGTGCCCGATTCGTTGCTTGAGGCCTCGAACGATTTGGGCGCTGGGTTCTGGCTCACCTTCCGCACGGTGGTGGTGCCGATGTTGTTCCCCGCGATCATCGCTGGGTCGGTGTTCACCTTCTCGCTATCGATGGGTGACTACATCGCGGTGGCTCTGGTGGGCGGACCCTCGCAGATGATTGGCTCGGTGGTCTACGCCAACTTCGCCTCGAACTTGCCGTTTGCCGCAGCGTTCGCAACCGTGCCGGTCTTGGTGATGGTTGTGTATTTGCTTGGTATCCGCCGCACCGGAGCGCTCGAGAACTTGTGAGCCGGCGACCATGACTCATACCAATCGCAGTACCCGCGTTGGCTTTCGGTTCTTTACCTTCGCGGTCATTGCCTTTTTGTGGGTGCCGCTTGCCATCGTCGCGGTGTTGTCCTTCAACCGCTCGAGTTCGCTCACGTGGCCACCAACAGGACTCACCGCAAAGTGGTGGACCAAGGCGCTACACAACCCAGGCGCGCGCGATGCGCTGATGATGAGCCTCAAGACCGCCGTCGTCGCCACGTTGATCGCGCTGGTGCTCGGCACCGCAGCCGCGTTTGCTGTGCAGCGATTCAAGTTCTTTGGACGCGAATCGTTGAGCCTGATGATCGTGCTCCCCATCGCGCTGCCCGGTATCGTCACGGGCATTGCGCTCAACGCTGCGTTTCGTCAGGTGGGTCTCGATCTCGGCATCATCACGCTCATCGTTGCCCACGCGACATTTTGCGTAGTGGTCGTGTATAACAACGTGTTGGCGCGACTGCGCCGACTGTCACCAAACCTCGAGGAAGCGTCGGCTGATCTTGGCGCCGATCTTTTTCAGACCTTCCGGTTCGTCACGTTTCCGTTGATGCGTTCAGCACTGCTGGCAGGTGGGCTGCTGGCCTTCGGGCTGAGCTTCGACGAAATCGTCGTCACCACATTCACCAACGGCGCGGGCAGCGAACTGCAGACTTTGCCGCAATGGATCCTCAGCAACCTCAGCCGCGGCGAGCAACAGCCCATTGTGAACGTGATGGCTACTGCGGTCATGTTGTTCTCGTTGGTGCCGGTGTGGGCGGCTCAGCGACTTGCTGGCGAGCAATCGGGGCTTGCTGGTCGATGACCTGCCGATAGCGTTTCGACGTGCCTTCGATCTTTCTCGTTCTCATTGCCGTCGTCGTCATCTTCGGCGTCGCCGCGGTTGTCGTTGGTCGCCAGCGCTCCAAGGCAGTTGGAGCCGCACCGGTTGCTACTCCGATCGCGCCAACCCCCGCTCGCTCTCCTGAGCTAATCGCTGCGGCTGATGTTGAGGCCGATGTTGAGGCCGAGGTCGAACCAGCGGCCGAGGTCGAGGTCGAGGTAGAGGTTGAGGGTGAACCCGAATCGTTCGAACGGCCCCGCTTTCGCGACCGTATGGCAAAGTCACGCGCAGCACTTGTGGGCGTGTTCAGCGGCGTGCGCGGGCGTGCGGGCATCACCAACGAAACATGGGACGATCTCGAAGAAGCCTTGCTGCGCGCCGACGTTGGGGTTCGCGTCACCGACGAGTTGCTCAACGGGCTGCGCGCCCGGGTGAAAGCCAAAGAACTCACCGATCCCGACGCACTGCTCAATGCCTTGCAGGCCGACATGATCGGCCGTCTCAGCGCCAGCGATCGGGCCTTGCGGCTCGAGCCCGGCGATGCCGATTCTCCAAACGTATGGCTCTTTGTCGGCGTCAATGGTGTGGGCAAAACCACCACCATTGGCAAGGTCGGCGCTCAACAGCGCCAGCTCGGTCGCACTGTGTTGATGGCGGCGGGCGACACCTTCCGCGCCGCCGCCGCAGAGCAACTTGCCACATGGGCACAACGCTCGGGCAGCGAGCTGGTGCGAGGCAACGAGGGCAGCGACCCCAGTGCAGTGATCTTCGACGGCATCGAAAGCGCAAGCGCGCGCAAGATCGAACTCGTGTTGGCCGACACCGCTGGCCGCTTGCACAACAAGACCAACCTGATGGAAGAACTTCGTAAGGTTCGCCGCGTCGCTGGCAAAGGTCGCGGCCGTGTCACCGAGGTGCTGCTGGTGATCGATGCCACCACCGGGCAAAACGGTCTGGCGCAGGCTCGTCAGTTTGCCGAGGCCACCGAGGTCACCGGCGTGGTGCTCACCAAACTCGACGGCTCGGCCAAGGGTGGCATTGTGTTCGCCATCGAGACCGAGCTTGGCCTACCCGTGAAGCTCGTTGGTTTGGGCGAAACCATCGGCGACCTCGTCGAGTTCGATCCCACCGAGTTCATCGAGGCGCTGTTCTCCGAGTAAGGCGTCTCTGACAACCAGCCGCGGCCGCTAGCCTAAGTGGGCATGTTTGACACACTGTCCGATCGTTTTGATGGCATCTTCAAGAAGCTGCGCGGCAAAGGCCGCCTGACCGACAGCGATGTCGACGAGGTCTTGCGCGAGATCCGCACGGCGCTGCTTGAGGCCGACGTCAACGTCGCTGTCGCCCGCACCGTTGTCGAACGAATCCGCGAGCAAGCCGTGGGTCTCAAGCTGTCGCAGGCGCTCGATCCGAGCCAGCAAGTCATCAAGATCGTCAGCAACGAACTCACCAACATCCTTGGTGGTCAGACACTCAAGATCACCTACGCCGGTCGGCCCCCAACTGTGGTGCTCATGGCCGGTCTGCAGGGTTCGGGTAAGACCACGAACTCGGCGAAGTTGGCGAAGTGGTTCAAGAGCCAGGGGCGCCAGCCGTTGCTGGTTGGCGCCGACCTGCAGCGCCCAGCAGCCGTCGAGCAGTTGCGCGTGCTTGGCCGTCAGATCGATGTTCCAGTGTTCAGCGAGGCTGGCGATCCGGTCACGGTGGCGGCTCGCGGTTTGGCCGAGGCTCGACGATTGGGTCGCGATGTGCTCATCGTCGACACCGCCGGTCGCTTGGCTATCGACTCCGACATGATGGCCCAGGTCCGCCAGATCAGCGAAGCCATCGAGCCGCATTACACGTTCTTGGTCATCGATGCGATGACCGGTCAAGACGCCGTTGGGGTCGCCGAGGCATTCCACGAAACCCTTGCCATCGACGGCGTGATTTTGTCGAAGCTCGATGGTGATGCCCGCGGTGGTGCGGCGCTCAGCGTGAAAGAGGTCATTGGTCGACCCATCGCCTTTGCGTCTACCGGCGAGAAGCTCGATGCGTTCGAGCAGTTCCACCCCGACCGCATGGCCAGCCGCATTTTGGGTATGGGCGATGTGCTCACGCTTATCGAGCAGGCCGAGAAGGCGTTCGAGAAGGATTCCGCCGCCGAGGCCGCGCAACGGATGATGGACGGCGAGTTCACGCTCGACGACTTCCTCGATCAAATGCAGCAACTCAAGAAGATGGGTCCGTTGTCGGGCCTGTTGGGAATGATGCCTGGCATGCCCAAGGAGCTCAAGAACGCCAAGATCGACGACGACGACCTCAAGCCAGTCGAGGCCATCATCCGCTCGATGACCCCTGCCGAACGGCGCAAGCCCGAGATCATCAACGGCAGCCGGCGCAACCGCATAGCGGTAGGCAGCGGCACGTCGGTGGGCGAAATCAACCGTCTTGTCAAGCAGTTCAGCGAGATGCAAAAGATGATGAAGCGCATGGGTCCGATGACCATGGGCAAGAAGGGCAAGAAGAAGATGCCGATGATGCCGGGCGGTTTAGGTGCCCTCAAGGGCCAGATGCCCGGCGCTTTTAGCGATATGCCGTTCAACCAACGCTGAGTCATCTGGCGGTTATCGCTGCGTCGGGTGTGTACCCGTCACTCTGGCGCTAACCTTTCACAGTTCTGTAGACCAATCAGGAGTCTGTATCAAATGTCAGTGAAGCTGCGCCTCACCCGAGTCGGTAAGACCAAGCAGCCGCAATATCGCATCGTTGCAACCGATAGTCGGTCGCCGCGCGATGGTCGGTTCATCGAAATTGTCGGCCAGTACAACCCTCGTGCCGAGCCCAGCGTCATCACGATTGATAACGCCAAGGCCGTCAAGTGGTTGATGGACGGCGCACAGCCAACCGACCGTGTTCGCAAGCTGCTCGAGATCTCCGGCGCATGGACTGAGTTCGGCGTCGCACGGGCTGCCAAGTGAGCAATGAGCTCGACGGCGCCGAAGATGGCGTCGACGCTGGCAATCAAGTCGCTGCACCAACCGCAACTGCGGTTCTTGAGCATGTCGTGCGTTCAATCGTCGACGATGCCGAGGCTGTTCGCGTCGAGGGCATTCCCTCGAAGGGTCGCATCAAGCTGCAGGTCAAGGTCGGTCCTGGTGACCTCGGCCGCGTGATCGGCCGTCGTGGCCGTACGGCGCAGAGCATTCGCACCGTCGTTCGTGCCGCCGGCACTCGCGATGGCGTCGAAGTCGACGTCGACTTCGTCGATGACTGATCGACCTCGCTCAACTGGTGGCGACATGCCAGCAGGTCTCGTCGAAGTCGG
Organism: Actinomycetota bacterium; assembly: GCA_037140375.1. GTDB lineage: Bacteria > Actinomycetota > Acidimicrobiia > Acidimicrobiales > Ilumatobacteraceae > WLMZ01. Next base: position 3,918 of record JBAXER010000055.1, on the reverse strand, counting down.
AGTCATCCGGCGCCCACATGGCGTCAAGGGCGACACATACATAGATCTGATCACTGACCGCGAGGATCGCCTCGCGGTCGGTTCGCGTCTGTGGGCCAACGGCCAATGGCGCACGCTCGCATCGTCAAAGCGGTTGCCGCAACGATGGTTGGCGCACTTTGTGGGCTTCGACGATCGCACTGCGGTCGAGTCGCTTACCAACGCCGTGCTCTTCGCCGAACCCATCGACGACCCCGATGCGCTGTGGGTTCACCAACTACTCAACGCCGAAGTCGTTGAAGCCGATGGAACCTCACGTGGCCGCTGCATCGGCGTGTTGGCCAATCCGGCCCACGACATTCTCGAACTCGACACGGGGGCCCTGGTGCCCATCACATTCGTGGTGAGCTGCATCGATGGTGTCATCACCATCGATCCGCCCGACGGCTTGTTCGATCTCGATTCCTGAGATGCCCCTAGAGTTGGCGCCGATGCGAATCGACGTCTTCACCATCTTCACCGGACTCGTCGACGACTTCTGCAGCGAAAGCTTGCTCGGGAAGTGTCGTACCAACGGCCTGCTCGATCTGCGCTGCCACGATCTGCGCGAGCACACCACCGATGCACATCGCACCGTCGACGACTCACCATTTGGCGGCGGCGCCGGCATGGTGATGCAGCCCGGCCCCATTTTTGCGTCGGTCGAGGCCGCCGACCCGCCTCGTCCATTGTTTCTGCTCGGCCCCGGTGGGCGCAGGTTCGATCAGCGCATGGCCCATGAGCTTGCCGAGAGTGGTGGCTTCAGCCTGTTGTGCGGGCGCTACGAGGGCATCGACCACCGCGTGCGTGAGCACCTCGTCGACGACGAACTGTCTATTGGTGATGTCGTGCTGTCGGGTGGCGAAGTCGCTGCATGCCTCGTCATTGAGGCCGTCACCCGGCTGTTGCCGGGCGCAATGGGTAACGACATGAGCCCAGTGACCGAGAGTTTTGGTGCATCGGGACTGCTCGAAGAGCCCCAGTTCACCCGCCCAAATGAGTTCAGGGGATGGGCCGTACCCGAGATCTTGCGCAGCGGCGATCACGCCAAAGTGGCCCGCTGGCGCCACGCTCAGGCACTGCATCGCACCGTTCGGTATCGCCCCGACCTCATCGAGGCGCGCGGCGGACTTTCAGATGATGACCGTCGTTTGTTGGAAGAGTTCCCCTCCGCGGCCTATCCTTGAGCGTTCGCCACTCAGGCTCCCGTTTCGGGCTGTTACGAAAGACCGCGTCATGAAGTCCACCGATCTTGTAGACAACCAGTACATCCGCACCGACATTCCTCAGTTCGGTCCTGGTGACGAAGTAAAGGTGCACGTCAAGGTCATCGAAGGTAACAAAGAGCGCATCCAGATCTTCCAGGGCAACGTGATTGGCCTGCACGGCAGCGGCGTTGCCGAGACCTACACGGTCCGCAAGGTGAGCTACGGCGTTGGCGTCGAGCGCACATTCCCAATGCACGCCCCAACCGTGGCCAAGCTCGAAGTTGTTCGTCGTGGCGACGTGCGTCGCGCCAAGTTGTACTACCTGCGTGATCGCTCGGGTAAGGCAGCCAAGATCAAGGAAAAGCGCGACCGCTGACCATTCCGGTCGGAGGCCGATTATTCGGTGAAAGCACCCTCCATTGAGCTCTGACGATCTCGAGAACTACGAGTCCGAGCGAGAGCTTCAACTCGCGCAGGAGTACCAAGACGTCGCGGGCATGTTCCGCTTCGCCGTTGAGACCGAGCGCCGGTTTTATCTGGCCAACGCAGTGCAAGTGACTCAACTTGGCGATGCGTCGCGGCCCCTCATCGAGGTGGTGCTCACTGACGCATGGGTTTGGGACATGTACCGCAAGACCCGCTTCGTTCCGAAGGTTCGGGTGCTCACGTTCAAGGACGTGAATATCGAGGAACTCCCTCCGATCGACCTGTAGACCTGTCGCGCAATGCGCGCGGGCGTTGGGGAGAAGATCAAGCAGCGCGGTGGTATCGCACCCAGGGCTACACCGTGATCGATCGCAATTGGCGCGCACCCGGTGGCGAACTCGATCTCGTGGTGCGCCTCGGCAATCTCGTTTCGTTCGTCGAAGTGAAGACCCGCGCAACCGATGCATACGGAGACCCGGCGCTCGCTGTCACGCCGCGAAAACAGATTCGACTACGGCGTCTGGGGGCTGCGTGGCTTGCGGCGCACGCAGTTCACGGGGTCGAGGTTCGCTTCGATGTGGTGTCGGTTCTTGGCGTACGGGTACGCGTCATCGAGGGTGCCTTTTGACGTTTCGTCATTGCCTCGCGCTGGGCCCAACATGGCTTGTGCCAATGGCGACGTAGGTCGGTGGCTTCGGCTGGCACTGCCACAATGTGCCCGGTGCCGGGTGCAATGTGTTGATGGCATCCGGGACACACGTAGGTCTTGGTGGCCTCGTAGGGCTGAATACGGCGAACCTCGACGGCGCCGTAGCCGCCATCCCACAGTCCCATGATCAGCCCGAGAATGCCCACAGCACGAGCACGAGCACGAGCACAATCGAGGCGGCCACCAGAGCGAGGTCGCCGCGTTTTGGAATGAACTTTCGGTGAGGGTTATAGCCCATGGCGTAAGTATCGTCGCCAGACATGGAAACAATCGAAGTTTCACGCCAAGACGGCGTCGTCACAGTCATGCTCAACCGCCCCGCGAAGAAGAACGCGGCCACGAATCAGATGTGGATCGAGCTGCTCGAAACCTTCCGTGACATCTCCGGCCGGGCCGACGACCGAGCGGTCATCATCACTGGCGCAGGCGGCGAGTTCTGTTCTGGCGCCGACCTGTGGGCCGCGCCTGGCGATGGCCCACCACGCCACCAGCTCAGCGCAATGCGCCAGATCACCGAGGTAGCGCTGTCGTTACACCGCATGCCCCAGCCAACCATCGCCAAGGTGCGCGGCGTTGCTGTGGGCGCAGGGTGCAACCTTGCGTTCGGATGCGACTTGGTGGTGGCGTCTGAGACGGCACGCTTCTCCGAGATCTTCTCGCGTCGCGGTCTTTCGCTCGACTTCGGTGGTTCGTGGGTGTTGCCTCGCCGCGTTGGCCTACACATCGCCAAGGAACTTGCGTTCTTCGGCGACATCGTTGATGCTGCCGAAGCAAAAGAGCTTGGCTTGGTCAACCGCGTGCTCCCCGACGCAGACCTCGATGCGTTTGTCGCCGGCTGGGCGGCGCGCCTTGTGGCTTCACCACCGATCGCGATCGCGCAGAGCAAGCGCATGCTCAACAACTCGATGAACGTGACCATGGAAGAAGCGCTCGACGACGAGGGCGCGGCGCAGACCGTGAACTTCGGCACCAAAGACACGCCCGAAGCCATCATGGCCTTCATGGAAAAGCGCGAGCCCAACTTCAAGGGTCGATGACGGCGAGGCACCGCTGGCGTGCCACTAGTTTGGTGCAGGTGAAACGACTGGTGGCAGCCGCCATGATCTGTGCGGCAGCGGTGTGGATGCCCGCCCTTCCCGGGGCAGCCATCGCCAGCGCGCCGCCCGACGCCGTGCCGTCAGATTCAGTGCCATCAGAGCTCGATGAGTCGATTCTCGGTATCGAGGTGCCTCCAGCCCAGGTGGTGAGTGGCGCTGCGGTCAGCGGTCCGCTCGTTGCGATTCCATCCGGATGCGCCGCGCCACGCTCGGCAACGGTTGTGTTCGTGGGAGCAATGGTGGCCAAAGACGCGCGCACTGCACGCTTTCGCCTTGAGCAAGTTCGCGCTGGCAGCGCCGAGAGCTATGCCGCGAATGGTCTCATCGATGTGCGCTTCGACGACGACGTTCGCTTTCTCTCTGCCGACCAGCGCTATCTCGTTGGTGCCGCACCGCTCGATGGCAGCCTTGTGTTGGCATCAAAGGTGCGCGATTCGAAACCGTTGTTCGGCGGCAACGC
>JBAXER010000054.1:0-19264 GCA_037140375.1 Actinomycetota bacterium | reverse complement strand
TGGGGCGGGCTGACAGGGCGAGTATGAAGCAAGGGTGTGACATGGTTTCGGTGTAACCAACCGAACTCACCGTCGATGTGGCCGTGTCAGACTCGCGCCCATGGGTTTGCTCATTCCGCAAGATTTTCCAATGTCGTCGCTACGCAACGACGCCGAACGCGATGTGGTCACCGCGCTCTGCGATGGGTTGTCCGATGGGTGGTATGTGCTTCCCGATGTCGGACTCTCCGGTCACCGTGACTTTCAGATGGACATCGTCATCGCCCACGAAAAAGACGGCGTTGCTGTCATCGAAGTGAAGGGCCACAGCGGCGTTTCAATTCGTAATGGGCGATGGGTGCACGCCGGTAGCGAACTGAATCCGCAACCGTTCAGCCAGGCCTCAACGAACTCGTACGCACTGCGTGATCGAATCCGCGCCGAGTCACCAGACTTGGGTCGAATTGAAATCAAATCTGCGGTTGCGTTTCCGAACGCTATGCAGGTTGCCGGCCACCTTCCGCCCGAGATTGATCCGGCGCAGCTCATCACAAGCCATGAACTTGCCGATGTGCGCGATGCCATCGATCGTTTGATGTCGTACCGGCCGCTCTCGCCGATTGGTGCTAGCGGCCTGAAGACGTTGGTCGAGATGCTGCGCCCCGATGCCGATCTTGAGTGGGACCCCGCCGCTCGAATGAAACTTGCGCAAGCACGTCTTGAAAAGATTTGCGGTCATCAAGTGCGAGCCCTTGAGCGACTCGACACGAACCGCAAAGTGATGGTTAGTGGCGGTGCTGGCAGCGGTAAAACCCGGCTCGCGATGGCATGGGCACTTCGGGCTCACATGCGTGGCGAACGAGTTTTACTTACCTGTTACAACGATCCGCTCGGAGGGATGATGCGCTCGCGGCTGCCAGAAAACGATCGACTCGTGGTCGGGCCGTTCCTTGAGCTCGCATTGAGCTTGCAGGGCCTGCCCCTACTGCCAGTACCCGAGAACGCCGATCGCGACTTTTGGGAGAACGATGTTGTCGGGCACCTCGTTGCGAATTGGCATCGGGTCACACAACGATTCGACACGATTGTGATCGACGAGGCGCAGGACTTCAGCCCCGCATGGATCGCGTTGCTCGAAACGCTGCTCGACCCCAAGGGGCCGCGCCGTCTATTGATGGTGGGCGACTATGCGCAAGTGGTGCACAACCGTGGCTTTGCGATGCCGTCGGTTGATGACGGCTGGACCCGTTGCGAGTTGGTGAACAACTGCCGCAACACATTCAGCATCGCTTCGATATTGCGTAAGCAGCTCGGTGGTGCGCCGGCACCTACCGGCGGACCCGAGTCGATCGGAGTGTCGTTTGCAGAAGCGAGCGATGTTGATTCGGTTGCTGAGCTCGTGGGCGACGAGATCGATCGGCTTGTCGATTTCGAGGGCCACGATCCAGAGCGAATTCTCGTAGCGACGTTCTCAACGCAAGTTCGCGATCGACTACGCGAGGAGTTTGCGTATGTGCCCTGGGAACAGGGACAACCGACAACCATCATCTGCGAAAACGTTCATCGCGTGAAAGGTCTTGAGTTCGACTACGTAGTGCTTGTTGCTACCGCCGACGATGCTGCATCGAGAGTCAGTGACGCACTGCTCTATGTGGGTGTGAGCCGGGCGATCTTTGGTCTCACGGTGATCGGGCCGCGCTCGATCGCCGATCGCCTCGGCATCGAGTAGACGCTCTTTACGATGTAGTTGCATTTGCAACTACATTTGTTGTTGACAGTTTCCGCACATTTCCGTATGGTGTTTCTTGTCATGAAGAGCGACCCCGTTAGGGGTCCAGCAACCTGGGACGGACATCCCAAGGTGCTTCCACGAAAGTGGCATGTGGCCCGAGAGGGCAACGAAGTGTCCGAGTCCGCTCAGAAGTTTTGGGATGTCCGTGTCGGCGTTGCTACCTACACAAGGAGCAACACAATGAGTAAGAAACGACCAACCGATAACCGACGCTTGGTATGCGCGCTGCCCAAGTATGCACCTCTTCGCCGAGACAACGACATCGACGATCATGATGACGATGATGACGACGATGACGATGTAACGCTTTGGAGCGATGCGTTTCGACGTCCACGCGGTTGTCCGAACGTTGCGTGGTCGCAGTATCACGACCGCACAGAAGGCGCTGGCGAGTCGGCCTTCTCGACAGCGAAGAAAACCTTGGACGCGTTGCAGGTTCCCTCCTCGCTGAATCGGGCGATGTTCTCTACGTGGGGCCAGCAGTGGGTCTTTCTCGATGGCTTCGCGATTACTCGTGACGAACCCGAAGTTGCGTGGACCTCGCCGATATACGGCGTGGTCATCGGCGGACCAATGGCATTGCGCTATGTATGTCATCTGGCCGGAATTCCTCAACCAAAACGAAAGCTCGCGGGGGAGACAATGATCCCCACGGTGGCTGAGATGGAACGAATTCTGGCGTGGCAGCTTGAGCATCGTCGTCCCGTGATGGAGCAACTGTTGGCTAGCGCTCGGAAGGTGAGCGAGGGTCCTGGAGCTCAGTGGTTGTACAACGAGTGCTCCCGCCGGGCAAGCGAGTTGCTACCCGGTCCGAACGATGTGCTCTCGCACGACTTGGTTGTCGGCGACGGTGGTGGCCCAATTGATCTCACCGACATCTTTACTCGGTTTGAGGACCGCTTACCGATGGCTGAACTGTGGGTGTCTCTCGACGACGACGACGTGGCCCACATAGATTCCCGCTCGTGTAAACAGATCACGGGGACCCTCCGGTGTAAATACACAACAGTGGGTGCGATCGGCAATCAGCTCTGTATCCGGTGCGCGTTGCCGTTGATCTGTCTCGTCAACGGTGCTGATGAGATCAGAAGCCGAGCAACGAAAACCGTGTCGCCCGGACGTCTGCTGTACGACCGTTGGCACAATGTGAGCAGCGAAACCATTCGGTGTTCTGACAACATTCTGCGCTGGTCGCTTCGCCACTGGATGGGCGACGCGTCGCTCGAGGGTCTGCATGGTGCCGTGACCTCAGAGGCTGGCATTAGCGCAGCCATTTTGGTGCCCGATGAAGTGGCCGAGGTTGTGGCCGACTACATCTCAATCGCCGAGGAGTACACCGCCTCACGCCTCAGTCTCGAAGACAAAGAAACATGAGCGGCGTCGTGACGTGTCTCAGCCTGGGGCGCGGGCAGCGAGTTGGGCAGCGATGTGCGGTGGCACGAAGTTGTTCTCGGTGGTGGTTTCTGCCTCGGTGAGTTCAACGAGTCGTTGGGTGACCTCGACTGGGTCCATCTGACCGCCGGTGATCATCTCGCCAATCATCTTGAACAACGGAGCGGCCGACGCGTTGAGCGATGCGTCGCCAAACCATTCCCACATCGAGTCGGCCATGCGGTCATTGAATCCGGTTTGGTAAGGGCCGGGGTTGATCAACGTGACGTCGATTCCCACTGGCGCCAACTCAACGCGCATCGCTTTGCCCATGGCCTCGAGGGCGTGCTTAGTCATGGCGTATGGACCGAATGTTGGCCCGGCCATCACGCCCGCGATCGACGACATGATGATGATGCGGCCGCTGCCTTTGGCAACCATGTTCTTGAGGACGGCCTGCGTGACCGCGAGGGTGCCGAACACGTTCACTTCGAAGAGATGTCGAACACGGTCGATGGGCACGTCGGCCATTGGGCCGGTCTGGCCTGCGCCGGCATTGTTGATGAGCACATCGATATCCCACGCGGCCACCTTGGCAACATCGTTAGTGGTGATGTCGAGCTTCTCGACGGTGAGCTGTGGCGCCTCGGCACGAAGCGCTTCGGCCTGCGCTTCGGTCTCGGTGGTGGCGATCACATGATGCCCAAGGGCAGCAAGTGCAATGCTGGCGTTTTTGCCGAATCCTGATCCGGCACCTGTGATCATCACTGTTTTCGTCATGGTTGTCACGGTAGGCGATGCGGTTCCTTCGCACCGAAAGTTCAGCGGCGCGCCTGCAACAATGGCGGCGTGAACGACGCCTTCGACGTACAGCGATTTCATTTGGTCGATCTGCCCGAGCGACTGGTCGCAGGCAATGCAGCGCTGGCGGCCGCCGATGCTGCGCCGATTGGACCAATCACGTTTGTCACCGACTCAGGCGAATGGACGTATGTGCCCGAGGCCGGAACGATTCGCGTTCATGAGGGCGTGCTCGATGAGTCGCGCGTGGTTGTTCAAATCGACGACGCCTCGTTTGCCGATCTGGCGGCCGACCTCGATACCCCGGTCGCGATGCTCTATCAGAACCGGGCAACAGTGGTTCGCGGTAATCCGCTGCGGTTCGTGCGTTGGGAGCCAGCGCTACGAGCGATGTTTCATGGTCGGCCTATTTACAACGCCGACACGATCTCGCTGATCGACGATCACGGTCGTGTCATCGATCCGCTTGCGTCGTTCGAGATGGATGCGGTTCACAGCGACCCGCAGGCTCTCGCGCAGCAGTTATCAACGGTTGGGTTTGTTGTCGCCAGAGACGTGTTCGATGAAGCCGAGATAGCAGCACTGCTGAACGAGGCCGATTCCTTGCGGGCGTCGGCTCAACCAGGTGACGGTACGTCGTGGTGGGGCAAGAATGCCGATGGCGAAGCGGTGGTCACGCGTGTGCTCAATGGCTCGACCATGCCCACTCTGCAAGCCCTGTACGACAACGACAGCATTCGTGCGATTGTGGCGGCGACAGGTCTTGAACTTCGCAGCGCCTACCGCGACGAGGTCGACGGCGTCACCGTGTTGTGGAAGATTCCCAACATGGTCGAAGGCCTCGCCGATCTGCCATGGCACCGCGATTGCGGAATGGGGGGCCATGCAATGAACTGCCCCACGTTGGTGATGACCATCTGCCTTACCGAAGGTACGCCAGAAGCTGGCGAGCTTCGTGCGCTGCCAGGGTCGCACAACACCAGCCATCCGTTCATCGATGGCAACGCCCCCGGAGCTCCTACCGGCGTGGCCGTTGCGGTGAGCGCCGGTGATGTGTCGGTGCACGATGGCGATGTCATGCATGTGTCGTTACCGCCAACATCTCCGAACGGGCCGCACCGAGTGTCGGTACTGCTGTCGTTTTCGCGAGCCGATGCCGTGCAACATCGCGGTGAGCGCCACTACAACGATGCGTTGTTGTCCAATACCGACGGACAGGTAGAGCACATCGGGCAGAGGCTTCGAGGCTGAGCGACTAGCTCAGACTTCTGATCACGCGCAGTCGTTCGGCGTCGGCGAAGAACAGCGTGTCTTCTCCACCGAGAGCCAGCACACCCAATTTCGATAGCGACGATTGTCGAGCTGGAACTCCATTGGCGGGGCCGATGTCGAGACGCCTTGCGAGGATCACTTCGACACCACCAGCCGCCGAAACTCTCACGATGACTCCATCGCTCGAGTCGGCGATGTACACCCGACCAGACGGCGCGATGGCGATTCCCTCAATGGCTGCAAATTTCACGAGAATTGCCGGGGTGCCCTCAGCTACGAACGATCCGCCGATCTGCAGCGGCGTGACGCCGCCGCCAGCAACCGTGACGATGACTCCATTGATCGCCACGGCGCGAACGGCTCGTGCGTCTGCATCGGCGAACAAGATGTTGCCAGCGGCGTCGACAGCGAGGGCCACTACGGAACCAATGGCAACAGTGGTTGCAGGCTGAAGTTCTCCAGCAAATGGTGCGGGGTCGGGTGCGAGCCCGGTGCCCGCAACCACTGAGATCACGCCGTCGGAGCCGCGACGCACGATTCGATGGCGCTCGTTGTCGGCCACGTACAGGTTGCTTGAACCGTCGAGAGCGATTGGCCCCGGTTGCGTTCCGAGCGACGCTTCGAGGCCGTTGAGGAAGATCGACTCGGCTCCATCGCGTAGGGCAATAACGCCAGCGTTGACCGAGACAAGAACGGTGCCGTCGGCGGCCACGGCGATGCCCCCTGGCTTCCCGGACTTGGCGTCGAGGCGCGTGACGATTGAGACGAGATCTTTCTTGACGCGCAGAATGATGCCATCGGTGGTGGCGACGAAGATGGTGCCCTCATTGTCTGCGGTTACGGCGGCGATGCCCAACACGCCCGCCTTGAGTGCGGGACCCGGAAGTCCGTCGCCGGGATTGGCCGCAGGATCGAATGCAAAGCGATCGACGACAGCGGCGACCCCACGACCCGGAACGACTGTTGGCGGCGTTGTCTCAGCTGTGGTTGTAGTGGCGATGGGCTTTGTTGTCGACGTTGTGGATGCCGTCGACGGGACGGTGGGAGTTGTCTGCGAGTTTGCGTCGGGGCCGTTGCCTGGTGACGAATTGCGGCCGAGCAAACGTGGCAGCGCTACCGCTGTGCCGCCGACGAGAAGCGCCGCAAGCGCAATGTTCGTTGCGACGCGCCGACGGCGGCGGCGTCGTTCGCGTGGGATTGCCGCGAGTAGCTCCTGCACGGCGGCCGATGAACGGTTTGGTAGCGCAGGAGATACGAGCTCGAGCGGCTCAACGGCCTCTGGTTCTGGAAGACGCGCTGCTCCGTACAGAGATGCGCCAATCGCAACCGACAACTTTGGATATGGGTCGAGGCTGATCGGCCGCGAGGTTGTAAGCCCCACCATCTCGGCAACGAGAGGGATGCGAGACGTGCCGCCGAGGAGCAGAACTCGCGCCACCTGTTCCATGTTGATGCCAGCGGAATCGACGGCCCGTTCGAGCGAGCGGATGGTTTCGTTGACTCGTGGACGAATGAGCGACTCGAATTCGGTACGACTCAGGCGCACCTCGGTATCGAGTTCGTGCAGCGCCACAGGAACCAGCGTTTCGTTGTCGCTCGAGAGAGATTCCTTCGCTCGACGACATTCGAGTCGAAGGCGCACTTGCCTGGGTCGCGTCTGGGGGTCGCGACGGTCGGCCTTCGAGACCGAGCCGCCCAATGACGCGTCGACATGGGTGAAGATCATTTGATCAAAATCGTTGCCACCCAATCGTTCGTTGGCTTCGCCGACGCCGACGAGTTCGAGTTGCTCGCCGGAGCGACGAACGATCGCGGCCTCGAACGTGGCGCCTCCGAAGTTGTAGACAGCCGTGAATTCATTGGGCGCAACTGGTGCGCGGTGACCGAAGGCGACCATTGCCGCCTCGGGTTCAGCCAGCAGCACGATGCGGTCGGGGGCAATGCCGGCGAGCCGAGCGGCTTCGCAGAGCGAGTCGATTTTGAAGCTCGAGTAGTTGGCCGGATGAGTGAGAACTACTAACGCTGGCGGCCGGCGTTCCTGCTCTGTGGCGTGCCGAACGATGTCAAGAATGAGGTGCCCAAGTAACGACTCAACGGAGTGTGTGGCGTGCCCAATGGTGATGGGTATGGGGTCGCCAAGACGTCGCTTGAAGTCGCGCGCTGCAAGGGCCGGATTGATGAGGGCCTCGCGTTCGGCTGAATCGCCGACGAGCACCTCACCGTTCTCGCGTATGAAAACGACCGACGGCATCTGGGCAACATGAGTACCGAGAGTCAGCGCCGCAGCAGAGTTTTCGCGGGCGACGGAGGCAGCAGTGAAGCATGTACCAAGGTCAATGCCCAGTGCATATGCGCTCATCTGTTCCGACCCGTCACCAAGGTTCCTTTTGTTGCCCGGCGTAATCTAGCCCGCGTTGCATCTCGCAGACCGCCGCTTCGTGCGCGGTAGGAACACGGCTGGGTTCGACCATCGTGGCCGTGCCTCGCTCAACCCGACGATGTCGTTTGTCCTCCCAATCGTGTGCCCTGAGGGCGGCGCGGCGCTCGTAGATAGACGAACCAATAGGTGAGCCCCACCAACAGCGCGCCGCCCACGATGTTGCCCGCCGTAACGGGCAGCAGGTTGCGCGTCAAAAAGCGCGACCACGTGATCGATCGATAGGCGTCGGCGCTCGAATTGGTGGTGCTCCAGAACGCGTCGCGTGCGAACAGGCGCTGAAAGAGCGCCACCGGAACGAAGTAGAGGTTGGCGATGCTGTGCTCAAAACCGGCGGCGACAAATGCGGCCACAGGCGGAACGATGGCGACAACTTTGTCGGTTACTGATCGCGCCGAGAAGGACAGCCACACAGCAAGGCACACAAGCATGTTTGCCAACACGCCAGACACGAATGAATCAGGCATCTGTAGTTGAGTCTTTGCTTTGGCTATATCGAGTGCCCGAATGCCGATCGAGCCATCACCAGATTCGAGTCGACGTGACAGCACCACAAGGGCAGCGATAGCGACGGCGCCGACCACGTTGCCCAAGTACACGATGCCCCAATTGCGCAGCAGTTTGGCGAGGCGAACACGTTTGCTCGCGAAGGCGATGATGACCAACGTGTTGCCCGTGAACAGTTCGGCGCCGGCAACAACCACGAGCACGAGGCCCAGTGAGAAGACAACGCCGCCGAGCAGTCGGCTCACGCCGGCAGATGTGCCGCCGCCAGCGGTAACGACGGTTGAGAACAGTGCGCCAAGGGAGATGAAAGCCCCGGCGAGTATGGCGAGAACAAAGAGTTTGGCGAACGGCATTTCGGCTTTCGCGACGCCGATGTCTTCGGCTTTGCGAGCGATGGCTGCGGGCACGAGCGCATCGAGCGTTGCGACAGTGTGATCGGGTGCGCCCGACGGTTCTGGATGATCCATGGGCGTCATTGTGGAGCAGGCGACGGACCGGCGATAGGGACCTCGGTCACCAATACCGCTGGTGGGTTCCTGCCGAGCAGGATTGCGGCTGCGACCACAAGAGCGGCTGCGTAGCCCGTAGCGAGATAGGTGGGCGAGAAGCCTGGGAATGCCGTGAGGTCGAGATAGGCAAGGCCTACAGTGCGCCCGAGAACGAGCAGCGAGCCGAGGGTCACGACTGCGAACATTGGCCACGACGGCTTTCGCCGGTGGCGTATGGCCGAACGCGCCCGAACCACGGCTGCGATGATGGCGATGCCAAACAGCAGCTTGTAGAGCAGACGCAACGCGCCGATCAGATGCACGCGAAGGCGCGTGAGCGCGCTGCTTGGTCCTGGTGCGAGCGACTCGCTGGTCATGTCGGCGAACATCGCTCGCTCTGCAGCGGTGCCGTCTCCGGGGGGAGATAACGCACTGAAGGCGTTGAGATCGATGGTCTTACGCAGCCCGCGAAGCGTGCGCAGCGCGAGCGATGGGGTCCGGCTCCATTGCCACGCCGGAGCAATTCCATCGTGTGCATCGCCGCAGCGCAGTCGTTCGGCGGAGCACGCTGCGTCGATTTCGCGGCCGATGGCTCGAAACGTTTGATCGAGTTGGGTCGCTGTCGTCGCCAGGCCAACTGCTCCGATGGCATCAAGGACTACCCACTGAAACACTTGGCCATCGAAGTCGCGTACGCCGTCAGGTCGGGTGCTGAAGTAACGCTGGTCGGTGCGTCGCTCGATCTGGTTGCGCAGCGACGCAAGTGTGGGACTTGCGCCATACAGCCGCACCCGAGTCTCAGCGGTAATGGGGTACCGGTCGATAACGGTGAACGGAGCGACGCGAAACATTGGCCCGATGCCGGCCGACATAGATGTCTGTTCGATATTGGTGATCGCAAGCCCGTAGTGCGACTCGTTGAGTCGCTCAAGAGCGACGCTGCTCATCACCACAGATACCGGCACGAGCGCTATGGCGACAATCATTGCGAGCCGGCGCGAGGTTGGTAGTGGCCAGCGGCGCACACGGCCGATGGCAAGCACGAGCGCCACCACCACGGCGGGCAACACGAGCAGCCACTCTTCGCGAAGCCACCACACACAACCGAGCGACACCGATGCGCCAAACGCCCACGCTGGCGTAAAACGGTCGGGCCTCCCGCTCGAGACAACAAGGCCGATCAAACAAGCAAGCAACAGCATGACCATCGCTGGGTAGATACCTGCGCGATCGACGCGCGCTGAAATGGGCGTGTTCATGGTCATTGGGTTGAACAACAACAGCGCGAACGCGATGAGGCGTCGCCGACGCGACGGCAGTAGTGGTCGAAGGGCGACGATCATCATCGCGGCGGCCGCTGCGTAGAACAAATGCTCAGCGAGCAGCAGCGGGATGCGCGTGAAATGCGCCGCGGCGATGAACAGCGGATATCCGGGTTGCTTGATCAACGTGCGGTACTCGAATGGCCCGAGCCAGTTGCCCGCACTGATCGCTGCAGCGCGACGGATGAACCAATTGTCGTCGATGGTCAATGAGCCGTAGGCGGTCAGCCGCTGGCCATCAACCAGCCACAGCTTGGTGAGGATCAGCGTGAGATAGGCCACGGGATGAGGCCGGGCTCGACGCAACAGTCTCGACTCACCAACGACGCTCGCGACCATTGGCGACACAATACGGTGATTAAGCGAGTGGAGGTGACCTCCTCGTGGTGGGTACAGTCGTGCTGTGTTGCTGTCTGAGCAAGATCTCGATCACTTCCGCCACAACGGTTGGCTATTGACCAAACCCTTCTCTGCCGACCGCGTGAACGAGATTCGACATTGGGTCGACGAGGTGCAGTCGTGGCCCGACGACGGCGATTGGTTGCACTACCGCGAGCGCACCGATCACGGTCCGCGTTTGTGCCGCACTGAGAACTTCGTTCCGTTCCACGCGTCGCTGCGTGAGTTGCTCACCGCAGGGCCGATCATCGACATCGCAACGGCGTTGCTCGGAGAGCCAGCGGTGCTCTACAAAGAAAAGATCAACTACAAGCTGGCGGGAGGCGCGGGGTACTCGCCGCATCAAGACGCGCCGGCGTATCGGTTCGTAGAGACGCACATCTCGTGCATGATCGCGGTCGACGATTCAGTGCTTGAGAACGGTTGCCTAGAGGTGGTCAGCGCCCGGCATCAGCAATTGCTCGAGATGAACGATCGCGGTTGCATCACCGACGAACTCGTGCAGCAGATGACCTGGGTGCCCGTTGAGCTCAAGGCCGGCGACGCGCTGTGGTTCCATTCGCTGACGCCGCATCGAAGTGGGGCGAATACGTCGAGCGTCGATCGCCGAGCGATGTACCCCACGTTCAACGCGTTACGCGAGGGCGACCTGCGCGGCGCCTATTACGAACAGAAGCTACGTGAGTTCCGCGAGGCTCCGAGCTCAGGAGAAACCGTTCAGGTGTCGCTCATCAGCGACTTCGAAGGCAAGCCAGTATGAGGCAGTTCGAGTCGGTCGACGAAGTCGTTGACCTTTATTCGCGTTGGGGCAACGACAACTACGACGAAGACATCACTCAACTCTCGCACGCCGTGCAGTGCGCATCGTTGGCGCAGGCATCCGGGGCCTCCGACGAGTTGGTTGTTGCAGCGCTCTTGCACGACATTGGGCACCTCATCGACCTCGACACCTCAGGAGCGCACGAGGGTTCGCTTGACACCGATCTCAAACATGAAGCCGTCGGTGCTCAAGCGTTGGCGAAGTTGTTTTCTGCGGCGATTACCGCGCCTGTGGCCTTGCACGTAGAAGCCAAACGCTGGCGGTGCGCGGCCAACCCTGCGTATCGCGATTCGCTCAGCCCGGCGTCAACCGCGAGCTTGCTGTTGCAGGGAGGCCCAATGAACCCCGCTGAGCGAGCACGGTTCGAGGCGCATCCGCAGTTCAGCGCGGCTACGCAGTTGCGCTCGTGGGATGACACTGGCAAGAGCGATGACACGGTTGATCCGCCGTTCGAGCAGTTCGTGCCGCTGCTGCATCGGCTGGCGGGTCTCAGGCCTTCGGGTGAGCCAGCAGGAAGTCGATGATGGCGCCAATGAATGCTGGCGACACCGACGGGATGTGTTGACCGCCTTCGATACTCCACAGCTCAACGCCAACACCGGTTGGGCAACCATCGAACGCGGCGATCGTTGATTCGGCGCCTTCGATGCCGGGCTCAAGATCGACCTTCGTTGGCGAAGTAGTTGAGGTTGCGGAGCAGCCGTTGTAGCTGGCCCATGTTGCGGTTGTGGTCTGTGCGCTTGGGTAGCTGCGGCCCTGAATCTGGTCGCCGGCGTACTTGATTGTCTGATCACTGGTGCCGTGGATCGCAAGGATGTTCACTGGCTCAGAAGGTGCGCACTTGCTGACGTCGCTAAATGTGGCTCCGGCCAAGCTAGCGATAGCTGCGATCTTGTCGGCGTGGTCGCAGGCCATACGGAACGACATGAAGCCACCGTTTGAGTGGCCCATGAGATAGATGCGCTTTGGGTCGACCTTGTAATCCTTTTGCACCGACTCGATGATTGCGGTGATGTACGCCGAGTCGTCGACGGTTGAGTCGGGCCCGCCACAACAAGCGTCTGTCGCGTTCCAGAATTGGCTGTTGACGGCGTTCTTTGTGCCGTCGGCATGCACGTAGAGAAAGCCGCGGGATTCAGCAATTGGCTGAACCTGAAAGTAGGCCTCCTGGATTGCGCCCGATGCGCCGTAGCCGTGCAGCAACAGAACTAACGGAACCGCTGTTGTGCCGTCATAGGCGGTTGGCACGAACACGTCGAAGGGGCGGGCGATGGTCGGGTCGATCGTTGTCGACGTTGGAGCATCGGTTGCGGCTGGATCCGTTGCGACCGGAGCCGGGGCCGATGACGACACGGCCTGCGAGTCGGTCGAAGCGGCGGTGGAGGATCCACTGCTCGAGCTACATCCGGCAAGGACAACGCACGACAGGGCAAGAGCACTCAGGGGAAAACGCATTGAGACAATGTACGGCGCATTGCGTGTTGAGCCACCGTTCGAGCTAGCTACACAGCACCAACATGAATTGGCCGCCGCCGGGCTCGACTTGGGCCGTTGCTTCGAGTTCGGGACGCAGTCGAGACAGCCGATCGAGTAACCATGCTGCCGCTTCGTTGGCGTCGACCAGTGTGGGGCAACGACCCATCACGACGCGCCCGCCTTTGCGTTGCAGTCGTTCGATGCTCGCCAAAATTGGTGCCGGATCGAAAACAAACAGGGTGCTCGGCCACGGAATCACTGGCGCAATAGCGCCCTTTTTTGTGTTGCAACCGCGATGCGCGAGCCGGCCCGCATGTGGATCTGCGCCACTCGATTTGCTCTTCGCCTTCGTCAGAATGCTGTCGATGCTGGGCCCGCGCGAGTCGTTCACCGACATTTCGGGATCGACCGGCTCGTCGCAGAGCCAGCAACGCCAACCGTCGGCGGCGCCAATGTCGTCGAGACGACTCACTGGAATCGATGGAGTTCGGAAGGGCGACAACGCATCACAGCACCGTATCGGCCAGATTTCGGCACGTAAGAAATATTTCGGCGAGGAGGTTGGATTTGGCCGATGGAGTGCAACACCCCTCGTGGTGGGGTAGTGTTGCTCGCAGTCGCCGAGGGCGGCTCGAATTTGTATATAAGGAATAGTAATGGCCACAGGCACAGTCAAGTTTTTCAACGCCGAAAAAGGTTTCGGCTTCATCTCTCGAGAAGGCGGCGCGGACGTATTCGTGCACTTCTCCAATATCGAAGGCAGCGGCTACAAGTCGCTCAGCGAAGGCGACACTGTCGAATTCGAAGTTGCCCCAGGTAAGAAGGGCGAAGAAGCCCAGAAGGTTCGCGTTATCTGATTTGCTCCGGTCCGTATCGGACCGGAACTTGACGTGTTCTGAGAAAACAGCGGGTTGGGCTTGTCCCAGCCCGCTGTTTCGCGTTTCGGATCAGGTTTACGAGCGACCGACGCTGACGTTGTCGGTTGCGCCGATCAGGTGCAGGTACATTCGGCGCATGACAACGGGAGCGGGCCGACGCGGCTGGGTGAGAACTCACGCTCGCTTGCTTGGGTCGCTTGGGCTCATTGCACTGGTTGGTTTGCTCGCTGTAGCTCTCGCGCTTGCGGTGCGTCCGTCCACTCACGACAACGCGGCGACCGTCGACACAACGGCCGCTCAGCTACATCCCTCGGCATCCACGTCAACCTCAACGGCGTCAGCGCCGACCACCGTGGTGCCCGTGATTACCGCTACTGCGTTGGCGACAAACGACGGCAAGACCAGCGCGCAGCGTCAACTCGTCAGTGCGTTCGTAGTGAGCAATGCCGACCTGCAACCGAA
Source organism: Actinomycetota bacterium (assembly GCA_037140375.1). GTDB lineage: Bacteria > Actinomycetota > Acidimicrobiia > Acidimicrobiales > Ilumatobacteraceae > WLMZ01. The sequence continues at coordinate 5,260 of JBAXER010000054.1, read as the reverse complement.
GAGCATCGTGGCATCCGGCAGCGGGCTCTTCTTCGCGCAGAACATGATGTATCGCCACAACATGATGGTGTTCGATCGTGCCGGAGCGTTGGTTGCCAAGATCGCCGACGACGTCGACCTCGCTGCGTTCGGCGTAGCTGGCGGGGTCAAAGCGCAAGGTGCCCCGGTGGAGGCGGTATTCACCCGCGATGGATCGTCGGTCTACGTGTCGAACTACAAGATGTATGGGCCGGGGTTCAAACCGGTGGCCGACGACAGCTGTGGTCGCGGTCATTGGGACGACAGCTACGTGTACAAGATCAACACCAAGACGTTCAGCATTGACAAGGTCATTCCCACCGGAGCCGTGCCGAAGTTCATGGCCATCACGCCCGACGGCGCGCTGTTGCTCGTCTCGAACTGGTGCGGCTTCGACCTCTCCATCATCGATACGGCCACAGATACGCCGATCACGCGCGTCAACATCGGCAGCCATCCCCGCGGCATCGCCATCACTAAGGACTCGCGTTACGCCTATGTCTCTGTGATGGGCGAGAGCAAGATCGTCAAGGTCGACCTCGGCAAGCGAGCGGTCGCCGGCGCGGTAGGCGATGCAGGATCGACCCCTCGTCACCTGTTGTTGTCGCCCGATGACCAATTCCTCTACGTCTCGAACAATCATCAAAACTCGGTACGCAAGATCGATCTCCGCGCTGGCCGCGAGGTGGGCACCGCCGCAACAGGAACCGAGCCTCGAACGATGGCGATGTCCGACGACGGCGAGAGCTTGTACGTGGTGAACTACCAGGACGGAACGGTCAGCAAGGTGCGCACGGCCGATATGAAAATCTTGCAGACCGAACAGTCTGGGGTGCACCCGGTTGGGGTTACCTACGATGCGCCAACACGCCAAGTCTGGGTCGCGAACTACACCGGATCGTTGCACGTCTTCATCGACAAGTAGCCCCGTTTCGCGGTGCGCATACTGCAGCCGAGGCCTGAGATTCGTGTCATGGCTGAACGACCAACGTGGCCCTTCCATTTTTGACAGAATGGCGGTTCTTCTTCTGGGCTTGATCGTTGTTGAGCCTTCCCCTTCTCGAAGCTTGGATTCATATGCACTCACCCATGTTCGCGTTACCGGTCCGTCGTGTCGCCTCGTCGGCAGTGTTGCTCGGGTTGCTTCTTGCCGGCACCAGTTGCAGCAGCTCATCGGGCAGCGCAACGGTTGGGTCGGCTCCGGTGACAATCGCATTGGTCCCGACGTCAACCGTGCCGTCCGAAACGATTGCGCCAACAACGGTGGCTCCCACCACCACTACCGACCCCGGCCCGCCCGTGTATCCGCTGACGGGTATCCCTGTTGCCGACCCTGTCATCGCGGCGCGGCCAGCACTTGTGGTCAAGATCGACAACGCCAGCGGGTCGCGTCCGCAAACCGGATTCAACGCCGCAGACATCGTGTTCGAAGAGATAGTGAACGCGCGCATCACGCGGTTTGCGATGGTCTTCCAAAGCCGCGATAGCGATCCTGTTGGGCCGATCCGTTCGGGGCGCATTCAAGACATCAACCTGTTTGGTTCGTACAACCGTCCGCTGTTCGCGTGGAGTGGTGGCAACAAGACGGTGACCGCAGCGGTCGATGCGAGCGACCTTGTGAACCTCAGCCAGCTTCGTGTTGGGGTGTACTTCCGCACCACCGACAAGCCCGTGCCGCACAACTTGTACTCGCGTACCAGCGCGCTTTGGAAGAAGGCGCCGGCCGGTTCGCAGCCTCCGGTGCAACAGTTCTCGTACCGACGCGATGGTGATGCTGTTGCAGGTTCACCAAGCGCCGGCGTCGACGTGAAGCTCGACTCAATCAACGTGAACTGGAAATGGAACGCCGCCAAGCGGCTGTATTTCCGCCAGATGGGCGGCAAGAATCACCTCGACGCGGCGGGGGGTCAGGTCACGACCAACAACGTGGTGGTGCTCGCGATGAACTACCTGCCTGGCATCTCCGACAGCCCCGATGCGCAGACCATCGGCACCGGCGAGGCGTACGTGTTTACCGGTGGCAACTATGTACACGCAACGTGGACACGTACTGATCGTTTGTTGCCGTTCGTGCTCACCGCCGACGACGGCTCAGTGGTGGGCCTCACACCTGGTCGCACGTTTGTTGAGCTACCGCGGGTGGATCTGACGCAGCCGTTGCCAGCGTCGTAACGAGATTAGAGCTCAGAGATCTTCGAGGCGCAGATGATGCGGAAACTCAAACACAGTGGCTGGCTGATTATTGCGGGCGAGCGAGTGATAGGTGCGGTGGGCAAACCACCATTGGTTTTCGAGGCGCACAAATTTGTCGTGGTACACGCCGTAGATCTGCGACCAGTGCCCGGCCGGAGTCTGTCGTAGCTCGGTCATGTACATGCGTGCCGATGCAGCATCGGGGTCACCATTGCTGCGCAGGTGCACGCGGGTGCCGAGAATACCGAATTGAAAAAACTCGAATTGGGCTACCGAGCGCCCGATGAACTCGCCGATTTCGTCGGGTCCCTCAAGCCGCATTATCGAGTCGCGTAGATCAAGTTCGAGCACCACGGTTGGCAGGAACAAGTCGGTCAACTCGCTCCACTGGCGACGTGACACGGTGTCGGCGTAGGCGTCTTGCAATCGGCGAATCTCGCTGTGATCGAGGGCATCGGCGAGGCGTTGATTGTCGTTCATCGTGCAGGTCCTCGTACGGCTCAGGAGCCGGAGAGATGACGACCAATCGGTTGACCTGCGGCTCAGGCGAGATCATAGGTGATGAGGTCAACTCAAACGTCTGTGGGGTGCGCTGTCAGCAACGCTGCGTGGTTGAGTTGCTGTGTCACGGAGGCGTCGGAATTGTGTACATAACCGCAGGTAGAGCTTTGTTTAGAGTTGGTCAAGATCCCTACCAGTGGTGAATAAGTCGTGTGTATGATCGCCGGGTCATCGTCGTTCTTGGCCGTCTTGCGCCTGCCCGAGTTGCCCTTTTCAACGGCAGGTTTGAGCGCCAAACGACGATGACAAATCGATCGCTCCCACCCCCCAACAGACCGAAGACACGCTGATGACACGTTTTATGTGGACTGCGCAGATGACGACACCTTTGTCGCTCTGCCGCGTCACTAGCACGTGCCCGTGTGCGCCGGGTGGGTTGTCATGAACGTCCCTGTTTTGGGTAGAGCCACGAGGTTCTGGCGATGGTTGCGCCGCAGCCTCGCGCTCGTGATCGCCAGCGTGTCAGCCATCATCATTGGCTATGCCGTTGGCGTGTTTGTTTCGAGCATCAACGACTCAAACTCATCGGCTCCACCACCTGCGGTTGACCCCACTGTCGATCCGGCCAGCATCCCCACGCGCTCGTCGTTCCCGTGGCTCGCCATCGGCATTCCCCTCGCGGTCGTCGTGCTGATCTACTTGCTCCGCAAGCGTCGCCCTGTTCGTTGGCTGCTGCACCGCGCCAAGGCAGCGGCCGAGACCTACTCACTACCTATTGGCGATGAACTCACGGCGCCGTTCGTTGCGCGTTCTGCGACGCCCGCTGCGACAGTGGCTGCCGCTGCTCTTGCGGCTACGACGCCCGAGCCTGCGGTGGTGGCGCCAGCGGCTGCGGCTGTCGAAACCGTCAGCGACGACGACTCTCTCATCAGCGTGCTCACCTTTCGTCACGACTCTGCGGGCGGCGGTTCGCCGCAGCGGAGGATGTCGGTGGTTCGTGGCCTCCGCGCCAGCATCAACGCGCTCACCGAGGCCATTGGAAACAGCGATCAGGCGTCGTCGCCTGATCGACCGATCATCGATGTTGTGTCTGTGTTTGCCGTCGATCAAAAGCGACTCACTCGGGCATACGACGCCAGCATCGATCTTGGCCGGTGGATCGAGACGCAGTGCGGATTGCGCCTTCTTGCCGCTAACGGCCGACCAGCTCGGGTGCCTCAGTTGCCGACGCCGGATAGCGAAGCTACTGATCCGTTTCAGAGCGTCTTTTTTGGTGCAGCGAATACCGGCATTGAGATGGGTGGGCTGATTCCGTTGGCGGTGTATGCGCGGGTCGACGTAACCGTGGCGGCGCCTGAGGTGGTTCCGGCTGCGAGCGATTTCGCTGCGCCCAAACCAGCAACGGTGGCTGCTGCGTTTCCGCCGCCCACTCCAAAGGTTGTGCAACCCGTTGTTGTCCAGCCCGTTGTCGTACCGGTTGCTGAGCCGGTAGTCGCAGCTCCGGTTGTTGCAGTTCCGGTTGTCGCGGCGGCGGCGGCGGTTGTCGACAATCGCAGGATCGACACGTTGTTCGATATGTTCAACGAATTGCTGGCCATCGGGGGCTCCACCGAGTCAGACGACTCTCACCTGGTTTCCTAAAATCAGAGCCCTATGGGCGTGGCCGCGCCGGATTGGGTGCGGCGAGAACTACGTCCCAGTCAATAGACGATTCGGCCTCAATTGATGCCACTCCACCGCGTAGACCAAACAGTCGCTTGGTACGAACGAGCCAGATGATCAACGCAATGTTGACGAGGAGCGCGCCCACCCGAAAGACAGTGATGCGGTTCAAGAGCTCGTGGATTTCGAGCGGTAGGAAGCCAGTGGTGGCAACCACGGTGAGGTATTCGGCCCATCGGCGTTCGCGCCACAGTCCGATGGCTTCGGTCCATTCAATGACCGCGTAGACCACCGCAAGCAGTAACAGCAAGCGCAGCATGCCGGGCTGCAGGTCGAATAGATGCTGCGCCTGGCGTGCCAACCAACCGCGACTCGCTTGTTGGCCAGTGTCGTTGAGTGGGCCTGAGAGCAATGTGACCATTCGATCAGCCCATTGGTGAACGCGATGGAGATTCGTCTCGAGCAGAATCAGCGCAACCGATAGCAGCGAGAACACGAGCGCATGTGTTCCTTTGTTGATCGCAATGAGCTTCATCACGATGGCTTCGTGGAGCGGCTTACCGCGTCGAGGCTTGGCGATCTCATCGAGTGCCGGCAGAGCGGCCCAGCGCGCTGTGGCTGGGTCGGGTGGGGCATGCTCGATCCACGTGTCGCACCGGAGACAGCGGGCGAGACGGCGGCCGTCGCTGAGGGTGGCGCCCAATTGGGAGTCGTTCGGGCCTACGGAAGCGGCATCTGCCGCCGGAGTTGCGTGGCCGCGAATAGAGCACACCCACGTTTCGGGGTGCCAGTGTTTTGGCCAGAGGCGCATCTCCAGACGCTACAACGGTCGGCGTCGCTATCGTCGGGACTATGCATGTGCCAGTCATCGATCTGCAGCGCTGGT
>JBAXER010000053.1:0-19809 GCA_037140375.1 Actinomycetota bacterium | reverse complement strand
ACGAGCCGAAGATGAACGTGACCCCCAACGCGGTGGCCCTCAAAGACGACTGAGTTACCGCTGAGGTCAGCTTTCGGCTGGAGCCTCGGGCACACCGGCGCCCGGACGGAACGTGGTTTCCCGCGAGGGCTTCTTCGACATTTGCGCAATGGTGGTGGCCATCGCCTGTGAAGCACCTTCGTGGGCCATGATCTTTTGCATCACGGCAGCGCCCGCGCTGGCCATCAATTCGGCCTTGTGGTCATGCACGAAGTCGGCTGACTCTTGCATGAGGCGCACCGAACCGTTGAACGCTGGCACCACGTAACGCGACACGAGTTCCCACGAACGCATGCTTGCCTCACGGTTGGCCCAATCGTTGGCGAAGCCGAGGACCACACCGAAGCCGCCGGTGATCTCTTGCAGATGCTTGATCGCGGCGATGAGATCGTCGGGTGTGCCGATGACCGCAGCGCCCGCGCCGGCAGCGCCGCCACCGGTGATTTCTTCGAGCAGCTTCCACTTGTCTTCAACGTGGGATGCGCCCGGGCGACCGAGCACGTGCACGTTGTATTCGTTGTGCCAACGCTGCAAGCCGTCGACCGCTTCGTTGCGAGCCTGTTCGCGTGACTCGGCGATGTGCCACGCCATCATCACGCGCCAGTTCTTGCGGTCGATGGTTTGCCCGTGGAGAGCGGCTGACTCTTGCGCAAAGCCCCACTGCGTAGGAAGTGCAGCAATGCCGGCGGTGGAGTTGGAAGCAATAGAGAGCGCGCCCATGCCGTATTTGCCGGCCAACTGCATGCCGCTTGGCGAGATCGATGAGGCCGCAACCATTGGCATGTTCTCTTGGATGGGCAAGATCTGCAGCGCAGCGTCGCGCAGGGTGAACCATTCGCTCTCGTAGCTGAACCGCTCTTCGCCGCGCAGCAAGCGGGTGATCACGCCAAGTGCTTCGTCTTGACGGTCGCGCTGAACCAGCGAATCGATGCCGAGCGTGCGCGCGTCGGATGGCAACGCGCCGGGGCCGCTTCCAAACATCGCCCGGCCCTGAGTCATGTGGTCGAGCTGCACCATGCGCTGCGCCACATTGAATGGGTGGTGGTAGGGCAGCGAGATGACGCCCGTGCCGAGACGGATGTTGTGGGTGCGCTGACCGGCTGCGGCCAAGAACATTTCGGGCGACGCGATCATTTCCCAGCCGCTGCTGTGGTGCTCTCCGCACCAAAACTCCTCGAATCCCCAGCGGTCGAGATGCTCAGCGAAATCGAGATCGCGCTGGAATTGGCGGGTAGGGCTTTCGCCCAAAGGGTGGTGTGGCGCCAAAAAGGTGCCGAACTCAAGTCGTGCCATTTTCACACACTACGAAAAAAGTAGTTCGCACCACGCAGTCGGCACGGTAACGTAATGCTTCCCTAAGGGGGACGTAGCTCAGTTGGCAGAGCGCTACCTTTGCAAGGTAGATGTCGTGGGTTCGATTCCCATCGTCTCCACCATTGTTTTCAACAGACCCGTGGCGGTCGTGACGGTCGGGTCGCCTCAGAGCCAAGGAAGCCATCGTGAGCCAGTCAGATCTCTCCCGCCCGAACGTGCTGTTCATCATCTGCGATCAGCTTCGAGCGGATCACCTCGGATTCGCCGGAAACTCGGTGGTGCGCACGCCGTATATCGATGGCATCGCCGAGTCCGGAACTGTCTTCGACCGGGCTTATGCGAACAATCCGGTCTGCATGCCCAACCGGTCGACCATCATGACCGGCCGTATGCCTTCGGCGCACGGTGTCATCTTCAACGACCGGTCCCTCGACCCCAACGTCACCACGTTTGTCGGCCAACTTCGCGACGCCGGTTGGCGCACTTCATTGATTGGCAAGTCCCACCTGCAGCACGGCGAGAGCCGCGCTGCAGTTGTCGATTTCGGTAAAAACCCGGGTGTGAGGTCGGTCTTTGATGAAGGGTGGGACACCCTGGAGCATCAGGAGCGATACGAATCCGGGAACCCGCCCGACCCCGACGACTTCTATGGCTTCAATCACATCGAACTGGCCGTGGGTCATGGTTCCTTCGCCGGGGCACACCATTATCTGTGGGCCCGCGATCGCGGAGTCAGCCACGAGGTGCTGCGCAGTGGCCTCGACCCTTCGGCCGATATAGCGGGGCGGTCACCCGAGTGGTGGCAGATTCATCCGGCGCCGTTCGCCGAAGATGCCTACTCCACGGCGTTCGTGACCGAGCGCACCATCGAGGCGATCGAGCAGGCCGACGCCGCAGACGTCCCTTGGATGGTCTGGTGCTCCTTCCCTGATCCCCATCACCCTCTGTCTCCGCCCGAACCGTGGTTCAGCCGCCATCATCCGGACGAGATCGATCTCCCTTCAACATTCGATGATCCAGGCGATGACTGGCCCGAGCACATCCGCACGATTAAGAAGATGGGGCCAGAAATGGGTGGCCACGGGCAATACGTCGTGCCTTTTGGCTCGACACCGGCTCAGACCCGAGCAGCAATAGCGGCGACCTACGGAATGATCGAGGCCATCGATGACGGCATCGGCAAGATTCTTGCCGCCGTCGAGCGTCTCGGTGCCACGGAGGACACCATCGTGATCTTCACCAGCGACCACGGCGACATGATGGGCGACCACGGCATCATGCTGAAGTCAGGCATGCATTTCCAAGGTTGTCTGAAGGTCCCGCTCGTCGTGAACGTACCTGGCCGCGCCGGTCATCGCACCGATGCGCTGGCTGCCAGTATCGACCTTCCTCATACCGTCCTCGACCTCTGCGGTGTGCCCGAGTTTCACGGCATGCAAGGAGTGAGCCTTGTGCCGCTTCTCGACGATGCGAATGCCTCGGTGCGCGACCACGTGCTGGTCGAAGACGACTTTCCCATCGCCGAGGTCTTGCCTCTACTGCCGCTCAAGATACGCACGGTGGTCACCGAGACTCACCGCTACAGCCGAGACAGCGGCGGACACGAGTCGCTGTACGACCTCATCGCCGACCCGAACGAGCTGGTGAATCTGGCCGTCGACGGGCGTGATCCGGGAGCTCGGAATCAGATGGTGAGCACGATGGTCGACGCAATGATGACAGCCGACGACCTCACTCGCACAGGTCCCGTCTCACTCTGAGCTGGTCGGTGCGCGCCAATCAGACTTTCGGCGCTGGAAACACAGAACGCTGAGGCTCGGCCGTTGGGGCCAATTCAAAGTTGGCTACGGCATCGACACCGCCATTGGGCGTCTCGCGAAGTTCGACGGTGCCTCGGCATGCATCGGCGAGTTGTTGCACGATGGCCAAGCCAAGCCCGGTGCCTTCGCGTTCTTGATCGGTCACCCGCCAGAAACGATCGAACGCGCGAGCACGTTCGGCTGGCGACAAGCCGAGTCCGTGGTCGACCACGCGAAGTTGCCCAGTTTGACCAACGACCTGTGCGTGTAACTCGAGTTGCGAACCCGCCGGCGCGTAGTCGAGAGCATTGTCTACGTAGTTGTCGATGATCTGTTCGAGGCTGCCCTCAACTGCCAACACCCAAATGGGTTTGGGAGCGTTGAAGACCACCTCGATGTTGCGCTCGGTGGCGAGCGGTTCCCATTCTTCGGCGCGGGTAGCCAACACTGCAGCGAGGTCGGTACGCACGCGGGGCAGATCGGCTCCATCGGCACGAGCTAACAACAGCAACCCTTCGACCAGTCGCTGCATTCGGAATGATTCGTTGAGCGCCGCTTCAACATTTTCGCGAGCGCTGGTGAGATCGGTCTGATGGTTCATCTGTTCGAGCGCCGTGTGCAGCCGAAGCCGAAGGCTGGTGAGCGGCGTACGAAGTTGATGCGAGGCGTCGCCCGCAAACGCACGTTGCCGATCGACCAGTCGCTCGAGCCGACCACCCATCACGTTGAACGAACGCGCCAACTGGCGGATTTCTGGTGGGCCTTCACCATCGGGCGCGCGAGATTGCAGGTTGCCTTGCGCCATTCGATCGGTGGCATGCTCAAGGCTGCGCAACGGCTGGCTGAGTGTGCGTGCAAGCACGATGCCCACGCCAGCGGCGAGCACCATCGAGATCAGCGCCACGAGCGCTAGGCCCCACAGGCGCGTGTTGACCTTGGCGTCGATGGTGCTTTTCGGGAACGTGATGCGCACAACTCCCGCCGCCGAGTTGCCGTCGAAGATGGGCACCGCGACATAGAGCAGGTTGTAGCCGAGCGTTTCGGATCGACGGGTACCCGTGCTCACTTGGCCGCTGAGGGCAGTGGCGATTTCGGGTCGAGAGAAGAAGTTGCGGCCCGTGTCGGCATCGGCATCGGAGCTCACCAACGCCACGCCGGCGGCGTCGGTGATCACAACGTGTGCGCCTTCGCGGCTGCTATAGCCAGTGATCAGCGAGGCCAACTCGGTGTAGTCGCCCGAAGCTGATGGCTCGAGATGTTCGGAGGCGACACCGGCGATGGTGAACGCGTCGCGCTCGAGCGAGGTGATGAGTCGGTCACGCTCGACGGCGCGTAGGTAGCCAGCGAGGGGGATGTCGTGGACGGCCAATACCAACATGGTGAGGCCCACGATTGCGAGCAGAAACCGACGACTCATTCAGGGTCCTGCAGGCGGAACCCGACCCCGCGCACCGCCTCGATCCACGCTGCATCGCCGAGCTTCTTGCGCACCGATGCAATGTGCACATCGAGCGTCTTAGTGGGTCCGTACCAGTTGGTGTCCCACACCGCTTCAAGGATGTCTTGGCGAGCCAAGCACGCGCCGGCGTCTTGCGCAAGAAAGGCCAACAGATCGAACTCTTTAGCGGTCAGGGTGATGACCTCGTCGCCGAGCGAAACGCGTCGTGAGCGGCGGTCGATGTGTAAGCGTCCGACCGTTTGCTCGGCGTCGGCGGCCGGAGCGGCAGCGGTGGCATCAGAGCGGCGGCTGACCGCACGAATTCGTGCGACCAGTTCGCGGGTGCTGAATGGCTTCACCACGTAATCGTCGGCTCCGATTTCTAGGCCGACGACTCGATCGATCTCGCCATCGCGCGCCGACACGATGATGATCGGCGCTGTGGTCTGCTGGCGCAGCTTGCGGCACACCTCGGTGCCATCCATATCGGGGAGCCCGAGGTCGAGCAGCACCAGCTGATAATCGGTCGCGGCGAGAGCCGCAGCACCGGTTGCTACGTGGGTTACCTGATACCCGGCGTAGACCAATGCGTCGCTGAGCGAGGCCGCAATTGACGGATCATCATCTACAAGCAGAATGTGCACGCCTTGATCCTCGCGTTGGCCGACGAGGTGATTCGCCGAAACACTGAATATTGGATGATTCTTGGATAACGAGACGCAGTCAGAGCGCCGCTCTTTCCGTATGGTTGCAATCAAGAATCTCACAGGAGCAAACCGTTGTGAAGCATACGTGGGTTACCGCGCTCTCAGTTGTAGGAGTCATCGGCGCAGGTTCTGCTGCCGTGCTCGCCAACAGCACGGTGTTCACCGATGCCGCTCGGCCTCGCGAGGCCATCACGATTTCGGCAACGCTGCCCCCCACTGAGTCGACGCTCGCAACAGTTCCCGTCGCCGATTCGTCAACCGAAACGACTGTCGCATCGTCGGTTCCCCCCGAGCAGGCGCCGATTGCAGCGGGTGATGCCGGAACCGTGCAAGTAACCGCTCACGATGGTGTCATCACCGTGGGCGATGCGCAGCCCGCTGCGGGTTGGGCAGTGCAAAGCGTCTCGAGTCCCGGCGACTGGGTTGTTGTTCAGTTCGTGAAAGACACCGAACTGGTTGTCTTCAGCGCCTTTATGGTCGACGGTCAATTGCAGACTCAGGTCGATTCGTCAGTCGATGGTGCGCCACTCGGGACGCCGACGAATACGGTGCGGCCAAATCGGCCCAATCGGCCAAGCAACTCGCGGCCCACTGCAACGACCGTGGACGATCACTCCGATGGTTCGTCGTCATCTGATGATGACCATCACGGCAAGGGTTCTGGCAAGGGCAAGGGCGGATCAGGCTCCGACGACTCTGACGACTGAGGTCGTGGTTGCCGACATGGCAATCTGTAGGGCGTGACTTCACTCCGCGACACGAACCCGACTGAATGGTTGATCGCCTGCGAGGAGATTCGCCAATTGGCTTCGCGGTATGCCGTTGCCCTGAACCATCGCAATCTCGACGCACTGGTCGAACTGTTCGTTGCCGATGTTCGTGTTGGGCGCGACGACGTTGGTCGCGACTCGCTGAAGCAGAACATGGCAGCGCAGTTACGCGACGGTCACCGAACCATTCTGCAAGTGAGCAATCACGTGATCGATGTGGTCGATGCCGATCACGCGTCAGGCATCGTGGGCACTCGCGCCGAGATCGAGCGCGGCGATGAATGGGTCATTCAGGTCATTGAGTATCACGACACCTATGAGCGACGCGATGGGCGCTGGTTGTTCGTGCGTCGTCGGCATCATCTCTGGTACGGGGCCGACATGCTCACGCGACCCAACGTGTTACCCGAAGCCAATTGGCCCAAGAGTCAGATCGGCAAGGGATCGCTTCCCGAAATGATGCCGAGCTGGCAGGCCTGGCAGAACGACCTTCGTTAGGGCGCCGCCAACAGCGCGAACGCCACGGCCGCTGCATGGCCCACATTGAGCGAATCGGCATCGGTGCGCAGCGGAATGCGAACTCGTTCGGCAAGCGCCATCGCGCGTTGACTCAAGCCCGGACCCTCGGCGCCAAGCAACAGCGCAACTCGATCATCGGGCGTGCGGGTTACATCGTGAATCGATTGGGCCGTGGGCGACGGCGTGAGTGCAATGAGTCGAAAGCCAGCATCGGCCACACGCTGCAGATCGGCCGACCAGTGCACCGAGCGCACAACGGGCACAAACAGAATCTCTCCCATCGAGACGCGCACGGTGCGACGGTAAAACGGATCGGCACACGTGGGGTCAAGCAAGAGGGCGTCGACCCCAAGTGCTCGAGCTGACCGAGCGATGGCACCGAGATTTTCGGGGTCGTTCAAGCCTTCGAGTACGGCAATCGTGCGTGTGCGCTGCAGCACGTCGTCGAGTGATGTGGGGGTGCCACGATCGGCTGATGCCACCGCGCCGCGATGCAGATCGAATCCGGCTACCTCGGCGAGCACATCGCGGCCGGCTACGTACACCGGGCATTCAAGTTTGCTCAGCATCGGTTCCATACGCACGTAACGCTGGTGGGTGACGAGCACCGATCTCATTGTGTAACTCGATGCGATGAGTCGCTCGATCACGTTGATGCCTTCAGCAATGAAGAACTCATTGCCCTCGAGCCGTTGGCGATGCTGTGGGTCGCGCAAACCGATGTAATCGGCCACCCTCGGATCGTCGGCACTGGTGATCGCGACTGGTTCCATGACTGGGGCTGACAATAGCGGCGCCTCTTAGAAATCGAGGGCTCGTTTGTGGCAACCTTCTCATCGTGTTGAAACATGTGGTCGTCGTTGGTTCCTCGCTGGCTGGAGTTCGGGCGTGCGGTGGGTTGCGTGCTCAAGGCTTTGATGGCGACATCACGCTGATCGGCGCCGAGTCGCACACTCCATACGACCGGCCACCGCTGTCGAAGAAAGTTCTCTCGGGCGAATGGGAACCGGATCGCATTGCGTTGGTGCGCCCCGAAGAACTCGAGAAGTTGCAATTGCAACTACGTCTCGGCGTCGCAGCGTCGGCGCTTTCGTTAGCTGACAAGACGGTCACCTTGCGCGACAACTCGACGGTGTCGTACGACGCAGTAGTGCTGGCTACTGGTGCAGCAACACGCCGCCTTCCTAACCAACTCGAACACGAATCAATCTTCGAGTTACGCACACTCGACGACGCGATGTCGCTTCGGGCTCGAATCGATGCAGGCAACCTTCGTGTCACCATCATCGGCGCCGGCTTTATTGGACTCGAAGTCGCCGCTACGGCGCGCATGTTGGGCAACGAGGTCGTGGTGCTCGAAGGCGCGCCTGCGCCGCTGATGCGCGGTCTCGGCGCCGAGATGGGCCTCGCTGTGACGCAGTTGCACACTGACAACGGGGTTCCTGTTCGCTGCGGAGTGCAGGTGCAGGGCATCGAGCACAATGGCAACGAGTTGGTGGTTCGGCTCAGTGGTGGCGAGTCAGTGGCAAGTGATGTGATCGTTGTGGGCATTGGCGTAACACCGGTCACCGACTGGCTCAGCGACAGCTCGCTCGTATTACGCGACGGCATCGTGTGCGACGCCACGCTCAATGCTGGCGCACCTGGCGTGTATGCCGCAGGCGACATTGCGCGCTGGCCGAATCCTCAATTCGATGGCGAAGAGATGCGCGTTGAGCATTGGACCAACGCCTCTGAGCAAGGGCTCATCGTGGCCAAAAACATCATTGCTACGTCACGCGGCGAGCAACCCGACGAGTACAGCGCTGTCCCGTTTTTTTGGAGTGAGCAATACGGAACACGACTTCAGTTTCTAGGTCGCGCGGCTGGCGATGATGAGGTGCGCATCGTCAAGGGCTCGGTAGCCGATCGTTCATTTCTTGCGCTCTACGGATCACACGGAAAGTTGCGCGGCGCGCTTGGCGTTGCGATGCCCAAGCCCGTGATGCAGTGTCGACGGTTCTTGCTCGACAAGCTGTCGTTCGCCGATGCCATCGAAGCGGCCGCTGCGCTGTGACCAAACGGCAAGCCGCGCCTTGCGCGAGGCGTAGCATGCGCGCATGAGTTCACATTTGTCGGATGTCTGGTGTTCAGTCATGCCGTTGAAGGCGACCTCGTAATGGCCGGCCCAGACCCAGAGCGCCTTGCGGTGCTGCGTTCGTTTCGCGAGGCCAACGCCATTCTTGATCGAGCCCTCACCGTTGCACTCGATGAAGAACGTGAGATGCCCCTGGCGTGGTTCGAAGTGCTCAATGCGTTGCAAGCATCGGGCGGCAAACTTCGGGTGCTCGACCTTGCCGAGCGCATCGTTGCGACGCCTTCAAGTTTGTCTCGCCAGCTCACTCGGATGGAAGACGATGGATTCGTGCGCCGCGATCGTGGCCACGCCGACGATCAGCGTGCCGTTCTCATCGTGCTCACTCGCGAAGGCCGCGAGACATGGCGTCGCGCCAACACCACGTACCTTCGCGTCGTGAAACGGATGTTCACCGGGCATCTCACAGAAACCGACGTGGCCAACATGCATCGGGTGTTGTCGAAGCTGCTCGAAAATCGCTGAGAGTTCAACACCTTCATACTGATCCTCTGCTGGATTCGTTGTAGTCATAGGCAGCGCATAAGAATCACGAGTGCACGATCGGCCTTCCCCCTGAGGCAACGATCTTTTCTCGAGGAGTAACTCCATGATTAACGCAGTCATCGTCGACGCAATCCGAACGCCGCTTGGCCGCCGTAATGGCAAGTTGAAGAACTGGCACCCTGTAGATCTCGCCGCCGAGACACTGAAGGCGCTCATCGACCGCACCGGCGTCGATCCAGGCCTCATCGACGACGTCGTGATGGGCTGCGTGATGCAAGTGGGCGAGCAGGCATTCAACATCGGCCGCAACGCTGTGCTGGCCGCAGGCTGGCCCGACACGGTTCCCGCAACCACCATCGATCGCCAGTGCGGCTCGTCGCAGCAGGCAGCACACTTCGCAGCACAGGGTGTCATGGCTGGCGCATACGACATCGTGGTTGCCGCCGGCGTCGAAGTGATGACCCGCGTGCCAATGGGTTCGGCAATGGCCGACGGCAAGTATGGGTTTCCATTCGGCACCGCAGTTGGCGCTCGCTACGCACCGCAGGGCGGCCTCGTGCCACAAGGCATCTCGGCCGAACTCATCGCCGACAAGTGGAACATCACCCGCGACGACATGGACGCATTTGGTCTGCGCAGCCAGACATACGCATTGCGTGCCACCAATGAGGGCCGCTTCGATCGCGAGATCCTGCCGGTGCTCGATGCCGAGGGCAACATGATGACCACCGACGAAGGCCTGCGCGACACCACGATGGAGTCGCTCGGAATGCTCAAGCCGTCGTTCCGCCCAGTGGAAGAAGGCGGCCGCGTCACACCAGGCAACGCCTCGCAGATCACCGACGGCGCCTCGGCCATTCTGATCATGAGCGAAGAAAAGTGCAACGAGTTGGGTCTCACCCCCCGTGCTCGTTTCGTGAACTTCTCGCTTGCTGGCGATGATCCGCGCTACATGCTCACTGCACCGATTCCGGCAACGCACAAAGTGCTGCAGCGCGCCGGCCTCACCATCGACGACATCGACCTCGTTGAGATCAACGAAGCGTTTGCCTCGGTGGTGCTGGCGTGGGAGAAAGAACTTCACCCCGACATGGATCGCGTGAACCAGAACGGCGGCGCGATTGCGCTCGGCCATCCGTTGGGCTGCTCAGGCGCCCGACTGATGACCACGCTGCTCAACGAGCTCGAGCGCACGGGTGGCCGTTACGGCCTGCAGACGATGTGTGAGGGCGGCGGCATGGCCAACGCCACCATCATCGAACGCTTGGGCTGAGCTCATGCCCGCCTTGTCCACGATTCTTTGGGTGGGGTGCGCCTTTGTGTTGGCCTACGCTCTGTGGAAAACCGGCATTGGCATGTTGCGCAGTATGACCACGCCGCTGCCCCCACCGCCACCTGCCGGTGAGATGCGACGTATCAACGTGAAGTATCGGTGCAGCATGTGTGGGCTGGAGATCAAGCTGATGTTGGCACCGGATCAAGACCCTCCACCACCGCGTCACTGCCTCGAAGACATGGATCTCGTCGCGCCAATCGAGTGATGCTGTTTACCCACAGGCTGTGGACAACGTGTTGAGAAACAACACGCGTGTAATTCGAGCCCAAGCGGGCGAATCAGTGGATCAATGCCACTTCGTGGCGGTGTAGAGACCGCCCATGATGAAGCCCAGGCCGATGAACACAGGCCAGTTGCTATTTGTCTCGAGCAAGTACCGAGCGAGGATCGTGAGCGTGCCAAGGATCAACAGAATGATCATCAGAATGGGAACCCAACGAGCGCTCTCGCGAACAGAGTGAGGGATTGGTGGGGTGTAACGCGACGAGGCTGCAACACCGCCCGACGAGCTGCCGCCCGCACTCGATGGCGCGCCGGCCGCGGGCGTTTGCCCGGGCTTGGTGCCCTTAGGAGTAGTTCTTCCGCCAGTTTTGCGCTTAGGAGGTGCCACGAAAAAACGAGTGTAGGCGATGAACCCACTCGACAGCGCAGTGTTCGACAAGCGAAGCTATAAAACGTGAAACGCGTCCTCGTCCTCGACAGCTACGACAGCTTCGTCTACAACCTTGTTCAGTACCTCGGAGAACTCGGCGCAGACCCGCTCGTGTACCGCAACGACGCGCTCTCCGTCGAGCAGGCATTGGCCCTAGAACCCGACGCTGTGCTGTTGTCGCCCGGTCCGGGTCGCCCCGAGGATGCCGGCATTTTGTGTGCGGCGATTCCAGCGTTTGCGGCGCAAGGTATTCCGGTACTCGGCGTGTGCCTCGGCCACCAGGGCATTGGTCATGTGTACGGAGCCAGCGTGGTGCGTGCGCCAGAGCTGATGCACGGCAAGACCAGCCTCGTGCATCACACCGGCAAGGGCGTGTTCGCCGGACTCGATTCGCCACTTGAGGCAACGCGTTACCACTCGCTCACCATCGACCCAGCCACAGTTCCGGCCTGTCTTGAGGTGACGGCGCAAACCGGCGACGGCATCATCATGGGAGTCCGCCACCGTGAGCTGCCGGTCGAGGGCGTGCAGTTCCACCCTGAAAGCATTTTGACTACGGCCGGCCACGCGCTGCTTGCCAACTTCTTGGCCTATGCCGACAAAGCGGCTCTGAGCGCGCCCTAACAGGCGCTGAGCCGCCTCTGCGGGGCGCTACGGCACCGCGGTGGTGGTTGTGGCAGGCGCCGTGGTTGTTGGGGCCACGGTGGTGGTGGTGGGTGCCGGCAGTGCCTTACCCACGGTGATGGTGATGGTGGAGCTTGAGTTCACCAAGGCGCCCCGTGGCGGATCCTGCAACATCACGCGGCCGTCGTTGGCGCTGCCGAACGGCACGTCTTGGAAGATGACCGGCGCAACGATGAGGCCCTTCGAGGCAATAAGCACTCGAGCCTGATCTTCTTTGAGACCAATCAGCGGCGGCACAGTGACTTGGGTTGCTCCGCTGCTCACGAACAAGGTGAGTGCGCTGCCCTTGTCTACTTGCTGGTCGATGGCTGGGCTGGTGCGAATGACCGAACCAAGTGGCACGGCATCGTTTGCTTCGGGCGTGATCGTGACCACAAAACCGAACACTTCGGATTCGAGCAGCGACTTGGCCGAAGCACCGTTTTGGCCAACCACATTGGGCACGGTGACCTTGCCCTTGCCCTGCGAGATCACCAGGTTGACCACTGAGCTTTGCTTGGCCATCTCGAGACCCGCAGGAGTCTGGCTAATGACCGCCCCATCGGGAATTGCCGGGTTATCGGCGTAGTCGACAGTGCCTACACCGAAGCCAGCGCCAATGAGTTTGTTGCGTGCGTCGAGCAACGAGAGCGTGGTGACATCGGGGACTGGCTGCAGTTCGCTCTTGGGGTTATAGGTGAGGGTGATGGTTTGCGCTTTGCTCACGATGAAGCCGGCGGCTGGCTCGGTGAGGTAGACCACGCCCTCGGGCTGGTTGGGATCGACTTGGGAGACGCCAACGGGGCTGAGGCCTTTGTCGGTGAGCACCTTGGTTGCTTGATCGAGTGGCAGGCCGGTGACATCGGGAAGCGCAAACGACGTGGCGCCCGAGTCGTTGCTGAGCGCCTTGAACAACACGAATGCACCAATGGCAAGCAGTGCAACCGCAACAAACGCGGCGATGCCGTACCAGCCGCGCCGTGGTGGTGGGTCGTAGTAGACGGCCTCGTTTGAGCCGGTGGGATGTTGGCTCTGGGGCACAGCCTGGGTGCGCGGCATGAGTGCGGTGGCGCCCGGATCGGGCAGCGATGGCAGCGACACGGTTGTGCCCACCACGATGGGGGGATTCACCGTGCGAGGTACAGCAACGGTGGCGGCGGAAGAGGCAGCTGCACCTGCCGCGGCTGGGGCACCGCCAAGCATTTCGGCCAACGCTCGCACAGGCTCGCCATTGCGGAAGCGGCGAAGATCGTCGCGCAACGCCTCGCCATCGGCGTAGCGATGCGCTGGGTTCTTCGCCAACAACTTGGCGACGATGGCCTCGAATGGCTTGGGCACATCGGGGGCGATCTGGTTCAGCGGTTGCGGTGCCTCGTGCACCTGCTTGTAGGCAATGGACACGGGGTTGTCGCCAGCGAATGGCGCCTTGCCGCCCACCATTTCGTAGAGCACGATGCCCAACGAATACAGATCGCTGCGCGGATCGGGCTGAGCGCCTTGTGCCTGCTCGGGCGAGAAATAGGTTGCGGTGCCCATCACGAGCCCAACCTGGGTGAGGTTGCTGTCGGCGGCAGAGTTCATTGCCCGCGCAATACCGAAGTCGGCAACCTTCACTTGGCCGCTCGAGCCAATAAGAATGTTGGCTGGCTTGATGTCGCGGTGCACCACGCCGTTGCGATGCGCAAAGCCAAGCGCTGCGGCAACTTCGCTGGCGATCTCGGCGGCTTGCACGGCCGAAATGCGACCGTTGCTTTGCACGATGTCGGCCAGCGTTCGACCCTGCACGTATTCCATCGCGATGAAATAGGTGCCGCCGTACTTGCCCCAGTCGTAGACGCCCACGATGTTGGGATGGTTCAGGTTGGCGGCAGCTTGCGCTTCTCGACGGAAGCGTTCGACGAAGTTTGGATCGGTTGCGAACTCGGGAAACAAGACCTTGATTGCAACGGGTCGGTCGAGCAATAGGTCGCGCGCCAACAGCACGTCGGCCATGCCTCCGCGTCCAATGCGCGTTTCGATCTCGTACCGGTCGTTGAGGACCGTGCGTTCACCGCTATCTGTCACTGCTGCCTACCTGATTGCACCGGACCATGACGGCCGTTGGGGATTGCGATTCGGGTGCGCACGTTTGTCGCCCCCGAAGGATACAGAGGTCGCTCTGAGGATTCTGTGTCACGAGTTGCTCGTCAGCTCAAGGGATGCGCGAGCGCGAAGTCGAGGATGGTCTTGGCGATTGGTCCGGCAAGTTTGCCGCCGGTGCCTGCGCTGATTTCGTCGGTGGTGCCCTTGAGCATGACCACCACTGCATACTGCGGATTGTCGGCGGGAGCGAACGCAGTGATCCACGCGTGCGACCGTTGCTGCTGACCCTTCGCGTTGAGTTGTGCGGTGCCGGTTTTGGCTGCGGCTTGGATGCCGTTGGCGAGCTTCAGGCAGCAGGACGCAGTGCCGTTTTGCACCACACCGACCATGAGTTCGTTGAGCATCGCTGCGGTTTGGGGCGTGATCGGCGTGCGCCACACCGACGGCTTCGTTTGCGACAACACCCGGCCTTGATGATCGACCGTTGCGTCAACTACGTAGGGCTTCATCGAAACGCCACCGTTGGCGACAGTTGCCGAAATCATCGCCATCTGCAGCGGCACCATTGAGTCGTCGTCTTGTCCGAATCCGCGGATGGCGAGCTTGGGAATCGCGTTGTTGAAGTCGCTGACCTCGCCGAAATTCGACACAGCGCCGCCACCGAGATCGAATGGAATCGGATCGCCGATGCCCCACGCTTTGGTGCCGGCCACCATCGTCTCGGCGCCGAGCAAGACAGCCGTGCGCGCGAAGGGTGTGTTGCAACTGCGGCGGAACACTTCGCGTAGATCGCCACCACACACGTGACCGTTGTAGTTCTCGATCGGGTCGGTGGTTTGTTCGGGCGTGAAGCTGGTCTCGTTGGCCCATGTGCTGTCGAAGTTGATCGCGCCAGCTTCGATTGCGATTGCTGTGGTGATGATCTTGAAGGTGGAGCCGGGCATGTAGCGCTCTTGAAAGGCGTTGGCGAGTAACGGCTTGCCGGGCGCGGCATTTAAGAAGGTGAGCACGTTCTTCGCCTGAGTGTTGTCGTGAACGGCTACTTGATTGGGGTCGTAGGTGGGGTAGCTCCACATCGCGCGCACGGCGCCGGTTTTCGGGTCGAGCACAACAACGCTGCCCTCGCGGTCGCCTAACGCGTCTTTGGCTACTTGCTGCAGATCGGCGCGCATCGTGAGTCGAACCGAGCCGGTGTTGTCTTGTCCACTAAAGATGTTGGTGATGTTGGTCAGCTGTTGTTGGCCGGTGTTGCCAGCAAGCACGTCGCTGTACTTCTTCTCAACCTTGGTGGCGCCAAATCCGTATGTGTAATAGCCGGTGACGTTTGCGAACAGGTCGCCTTTGGGATACGCGCGCTGATACTTGAACTTGGTGTCGGCAGATGGCTGCGAATTTGCAACCACAACGCCATCGGCCGAAACGATGGGACCGCGCGGCTTGTCGAAGTCACGCAGCACGCCGCGGTTGTTGTTGGGGTTCGATGCGAGTTCGGGCCGCTTGACCACTTGCAACAAGTTGAGCTGCACGAACAAGACCAGATAACAAACGATCAAGCCAGCGGCGAGTTTGCGAATGTGTGCGTTCATGAGGCCGACGTCTCGCTGAGTGTGCGGCGCAATTGCCAGGCGGCGTATCGCTCGGCGATGGTGGGGTCATCAGGCAGTTCGCCGATGCGGCGCGAGGTGCTGTCGCTCACTCGCATGAGCAACGCAAGCAACACGTAGTTGGCCACGAGCGACGACCCGCCGTAACTCACGAACGGCAGGGTGATGCCGGTGAGCGGTACGACGCGAATGACTCCGCCGATGATGATGAACGCTTGTACTCCGAGCAGCGTGGTGAGGCCCACGGCGAGCAACTTCTCGAACGGTCGCTCGGCGCGCATGGCGATGCGAAGTCCGGCGCCAACCATCAACAAGAACGCGATGAGCACTGTGGTGGCCCCGATGAGGCCCATTTCTTCGGCGATGGCGGCGAAGATGAAGTCGTTCTGCACGGCTGGGATGAGGTTGGGGTGTCCCTGTCCGAGGCCGGTGCCAGCGATGCCGCCGTCGCCGATGGCAAACATGCTCTGCACGATCTGGTAGCCCTTGCCTTGATATTGGCTCCACGGATCGATCCAGATGTGGACGCGATCTTGCACGTGTGTGAAGAGTCGAAATGCCATGTACGCGGCTCCGCCAAACAAGGTGAACCCGAGCACTAGAAACGTGGCCCGCTCGGTGGCGACCCAAATCATCACCACGAAAAGCGTGAAGAAGAGCAACGACGAACCAAGGTCTTTTTGGCCGACCATGACGACTACTGCGAACACCCACGACACGGCGATTGGCATGAAGTGCCTCGGCTCGGGCAAGCGCAGCGGCCCGAGGTTCCATGTGCTCGCGGCGATGAGTTCGCGGCGCTCGTAGAGGTAGCCGGCAAAGAACAACGCGAGCAGGATCTTGGCGAACTCACCCGGTTGAAAGTTGATCGGCCCGAGCCGCACCCAAATGCGAGCACCGCCAACACTGCGGCCAACGCCGGGCACCATCGGCAACAGCAGCAGTCCCGCGCCGAGCACGAAGAAGGTCCATTTGTAACGGGCGAGATCGGGCACTCGTTGCACAACGAGCAGCGTGCCGACGTAGGCGGCGATGGCAATAAAGGTCCACGTGGTCTGCAGCCCAGCGAGGTGATCGTTGAGCCGGGTGATCATCACGTAGCCAATGCCGTGCAGCATGGCCGCGAGCGGAAGCAACGTTGCGTCGGCGCCTCGAGCGAGTTTGCGGGTGGCGAAGTGCGCCACGAGCAGCAGCCCCAACATCACGATCAGGAACGGCACGATGACCGGCGGGATAACCGAGTTCTTCCCAAGCGAGGCAAGCGCGTACATCGCCGCCGTAATGACACCCGCCATGATGATCAACCCGAGTTCGGTTGACCGGCGCGAGAGTGCCTGCATCATGGGCCTGCGATTGAGGTGACCGTGACGGCAGTAGTTGACGACACGGAGACCGTGGTGGTGGTTGTGGTGGTCGTAGTAGCCACCGTGGTTGGCGTGACTTCGTTGGCGATGAACGATGCCGCTTGCTCGGATGAACTGAACGTGGGCTTGCTGTTGATCACGTCGATCATTGTTTGGTCAAGGTCTTGGCGCTTCTTGGTGCTCGGCGCTTTCACGGTTGGGTCGAACCACAACAGCTTGTCTTGCTGACCCTGAAACACGACCACGGTGTCGCCATCGAATCCAACGAAATAGCCACTGCGAGCGTGCACCGCGACCAACGTGATTGTGATGGTGCCGATGAGGCCCAGGGCGAAGACGAACGCAAAGGTTCCGATGGTGAGCCGACGGCGGCGTTGCTTGGGAGCGGCAGGCGTTTCGGCGATCACGGAGGGTTCGGTAACAACCGCGGCCATCACGGTGGTGGGCTCAACGGTGGTGGGCTCAACGGTGGTGGGCTCAACGGGGGTGAGGCCGATGGGTTCGTTGTCGTCGCCCCAGCCCGCAGGCTCCTCGACACCTTCGGCCCATGCGGGATCGAATGACAGTTCGTCGGTGGGGTCTGGTGGCTCGGCACCGGCGAGCACATCGACCACAACAACGGTGGTGTTGTCGCGGCCGCCGTGGCGGTTGGCCATCTCGACCAATACTTCGGCGAGCATCTGCGGGTCTTCGACCGAGCCGACGAGGTCGGCAATCTCGTGGTCGGGAACTTCGTCGACCAGACCGTCGCTGCACAACACGAAACGATCGCCGCGCACGATGGGCAGGCTCCACACATCGCAGCGCACGGTGGGCTCAATGCCTAAGGCGCGGGTGACGATGTTGCGGCGCGGGTGAGTGCGTGCTTCTTCGTCGGTGATGTGCCCGGTGGCGACGAGCTCTTGCACGTAGCTGTGGTCGACCGTGACGCGCTGCAGGCGTCCGAGGCGGAAACGGTAGGTGCGTGAGTCGCCCACGTTGAGCAAGACGAGACGCTCTTCGTTGGTGCCCTCGGCGCCGCCTTCTTCGGCGTGCAGAATGGCCAACGCAGTGATGGTGGTGCCCATGCCCGATTGGTCGCTGTTGGCGCGGGCTGCGCCAAAGATGGCTTCGTTGGCTTCGGCCACGGCTGCCGAAGCGGCGCTTTCGCTGGCTGCTCCCTGCCCGAGGCGCTCGCGCAGAATGCTTGCTGCGAGCGCACTGGCAACTTCGCCAGCCTGATGACCGCCCATGCCATCGGCCACAGCAAACACCATTGGCTCGGCCACAAAGGTGTCTTCGTTGGCTTCGCGAACTCGACCCTTATCGGTTGCTGCACCCCAACGCAGTTCGGCCATCAGTCGGCCTCCAGCACGATGCTGCCGATTTGAATGCGATCGCCGCGGCGAAGAATCTGAGACATGGTGATGCGGTTGCCGTTCACGTACGTGCCGTTGGTGCTGGTGAGATCTTCGACAATGACGTCGTCGGCGTCACGAAAGATGCGCGAGTGCACCTGCGAGATAAACGTGTCGTCGGGAACGCTGATGGTGCAACCCGGGGCGCGCCCAAAAGTGACTTCGTTGGCGAGACCGATGACAGCACCCTTGCGAACTTTTGGTTCGAGCACTACGAGCCGACCGACCTTGCCGCGCTTGCCCTTTGCGGGCCGAGATGACCCGCGACCCGATTGGCTTGCTGGCGCTGGTGCGCCGGTGGTTGCATCGGGCGACGAGGTCGAGGCGGGCGACGATGGCGACGATGGTGGCATTGCTGCACGCGCTGATGCTGGCATTGGTGCTGTGCCTGGCCGTGGTCCGCTGACCTCGCTCCACACTGCCCACAACACGCGCGCGAAGAACAGATAGAGCAGTCCGAGCAACGAGTACTTGAGGATGTTCAGCAAAGAATCTGTCATCGGTGAGTCCGCCTACGCCGGCAGTTAACTGGCCTCAAAGCGGATGTTCGTGCCGCCGAAGCTGACAACGTCTCCATCTTTCAGTGCGTTTTCGCCGGTGATGCGGTTGCCGTTGAGCTTGGTGCCGTTGGTGGAACCAAGGTCGACGACCACGAACGAGGATCCTTTGGCGCGGATCTCGGCGTGGTTACGGCTCACGTTTGCGTCGTTGATCGTGATGCTGCAGGCCGGCAGGCGACCCACAGTGATGACTTGGGCACCCAATGGCAAACGCTCGCCCGATGGCATCACGAGGCAACCGGTGCCAACGCCTCCGCCGGACTCGCGCATCGATGATTCGATGCCGAAGCGGCCTGGCTTGGTTTCGTTGTCGACCAGCAGGCTCACGCTGACGGGACCCATGAAGTGGTAGCCCTCTTCGCGAGCGTGCTCGCGGGCGGCCTCAGTGAGTTCGGTGACAAGTGCTTGCTCGATGTCGGCGAATCCAGCGTGATCGCGCGGGCTGATATGCAACTCAAACTTGTTGGGCACGATGCGGCGACCCTTGACATCGACAGAGCGATGGTCGTCCATTTCGCGTACGAGTCGGCGCCCTAACTCGATGGGGCGGATGCTGGCCTTTCGGGAACGCGAGAACACACCATCGACCATACGCTCTACACCCTGCTCAAACGATTGCAAGCCCATTGAAATGGGAAGGGTAGTGGGGATTTCGCTCACGCGGTGCGCGTTGCGCGCGTGGACCGTGGCTTGGCAGGCAGGGTTGGGGGCGGTGAGCGAAGTTGCTACGGTATTGACCTGCGCTCGGGCGAGTGGCGGAACGGTAGACGCGCTGGCTTCAGGTGCCAGTATTCGAAAGGATGTAGGGGTTCAAGTCCCCTCTCGCCCACTCACAGGCCCCAGCTCAGCTGGGGCCTTTTGCGTTGTTCGGCCATGACTTCTATCGGGATTTCTACCGGCGGGCGCTGAGCCTCGTAGATGACCGAGAATCGCATTGCGGCATTG
>JBAXER010000052.1:0-20059 GCA_037140375.1 Actinomycetota bacterium | reverse complement strand
GTGAGGGTGGTCGTACTGTTGGCGCCGGCCGCGTCGTCAAGATCCTGAAGTAAGCCCGTTGGTGGTGATCGTGGGGCTGCATTGGCAGCCTCACGACCACGCCGCTTCTACGAGAGAACATCTCAAGAGAGAAAATCATGGCAAAGAATGACAAGCGGGTGAAGATCACCCTCGAATGCACCGAGTGCAAGCGACGGAACTACATCACAATGAAGTCCAAGGTCAACGACCGTGAGCGCCTCGAAATGAAGAAGTACTGCGCGCACGACCGCAAGCACACCTCGCACAAGGAAACGCGCTAACACACGTCACCCGCAGCAGTGGCTTGGTAGCCTTCACTCTTCCTCTGCATGCAGAGGGCAGTAGCTCAGCTGGCAGAGCATCGGTCTCCAAAACCGAGTGTCGGGGGTTCGAATCCCTCCTGCCCTGCTCATTTACCCCGCGCGCGAGCCTGGAAAGTTAACTGAATGTCAACTGAAGACCTCAACCGAGAACAGAAGCGTCAGCTTCGCAAGATGGGCGCCCTCGACGAGAAGGGACAGCCCACTCGTGTTGCGCGCCAGGCGCCGCAGCGTTCCGGTGATCCCCGCGTCGGTCCTGTGACCTACATCAACGAAGTCGGCGACGAGATGCGCAAGGTCGCATGGCCCAAGCTTCCCGAGGTCCGTCGCATGGCAATCATCGTGCTGGTTACGGTCGTGTTGTACACCGCCTACATCGGCGGCCTCGATTCGTTGTTCGGTGTCATGTCCAACTGGCTGTACTCGACCAAGTGATGAACAACGACATGCTCTCAGACCAAGTAACCCTCGATTCCGATGCCGGTGATGATCCGGCTATTGAAGAGTCAGTGATCGACGCATCGTTCGATCTCACCGCAGCCCCCGAGGCTGAAGCCGTTACCGAAGCCGAAGTGGCCGACGAACCCGAAGACGATCCATGGACCAAGCCAGGTTCGTGGTACGTGGTTCATTCGCAGTCGGGCTACGAAAAGAAGGTCACCGCCAACCTCAATGCTCGTATTCAGAGCATGAACATGGAAGACAAGATCTTCGAGATCGTCATTCCCATGGAAGAGGTCGTCGAGTTCAAGAACGGTCGCAAGCAGACCGTGCAGAAGAAGGTCTTCCCCGGTTACTTGTTGGTTCGTTGCTACATGGACGATGAGTCCTGGTACTGCGTTCGCAACACGCCAGGCGTCACTGGTTTCGTTGGGCAGAGCCGCCAGGGCCAAAAGCCCACGCCGCTGTCGCGCCGCGAAGTGCTCACGTTCTTGTCGGCCAAGGGCGACGGCCAAGAGCAGGTAAACCGCAAGAAGCCAAAGCTCGATTTCGAAGTTGGCGAAAGCGTTCGCGTGAAGGAAGGCCCATTCGCCGACTTCAACGGCCAGATCGCCGAAATCAATGCCGATCACATGAAGCTCAAGGTCCTTGTCAACATCTTCGGTCGTGAAACCTCGGTCGAGATGGACTTCAGCCAGGTCGCCAAGCTTTAACCCACAATTTCCGCTCGTTCCGCCTCACTTGTGAGTCGGCCTCGTTTCATCGAATCCCGAAAGAAGTACTGCAATGGCAAAGAAAAAGGTCACAGCGATCATCAAGATCCAGATCCCGGCAGGTAAGGCCACTCCGGCCCCACCAGTCGGTACCGCGCTCGGACCCCATGGCGTACCAATCATGGACTTCGTGAAGCAGTACAACGCGGCCACCGAGTCGCAGGTCGGAACCATCATTCCGGTCGAGATCACCGTCTTCGAAGACCGAACATTCACGTTCGTGCTCAAGACCCCTCCAACCCCAGTGTTGCTGCGCCAAAAGGCCGGCCTCGCCAAGGGTTCGACCACACCAGGCAAGCTTGTCGTCGGCGCAGTCACCGAAGCCGATGTCGAAGAAGTTGCCAAGATCAAGATGCCCGACCTCAACGCATACGACCTCGAAGCCGCCAAAGAGCAGGTTCGTGGCACAGCGCGGTCGATGGGCCTCAAGGTCAACTCGTAATTTCAGTTACCCGTTAGGTTTTGCGCTGCACTCCGGTGCGCGTCGTCATTCGAATATCCAAATCATCACTCGACCGGGACAACCTCGCCCGGCGGTGCAACCACTGAGGGAGACACACAATGTCCGGTAAGAAGTTCACAGACGCGGCCAAAAAGTTCGATCGCGATCAACTGTTCACCCCCGTCGAGGCCTTGGCCTTGGCAAAGTCGTTGGCCTCTGCCAAGTTCGACGAGACCGTCGAGTTCGCAGCCCGCCTTGGCGTCGACCCTCGTAAGGCCGATCAGATGGTTCGCGGCACCGTTGCGTTGCCAAGCGGTACTGGCAAAGACGTGCGTGTTGCGGTGTTCGCAAACGGTGAGGCTGCTCAGGCCGCCCGCGATGCTGGCGCTGAGTTCGTTGGTTCCGACGATCTGGCCGCCGAGATCGAAAAGGGCAACATGAACTTCGATGTCGCCATCGCCACCCCAGACCTCATGCCAATGGTTGGTCGTCTTGGTCGAGTGCTCGGCCCACGTGGCTTGATGCCAAACCCAAAGACCGGCACCGTCACCAACGACGTCGCTCGCGCCGTCGCCGAGTTCAAGGGCGGCAAGGTCGAATACCGCACCGACCGCTACGGCAATGTGCACGTGCCACTCGGCAAGGTCAGCTTCGAGCCCGATGCGCTTGAGGCCAACTTCCGTGCCGTGCTCGACGAACTGCAGCGCGCCAAGCCAGCTTCGGCCAAGGGTCGCTACCTGCGCAAGATCACGATCTCGTCCACCATGGGACCTGGCATCAAGCTCGACACCAACCGTCTTCGTCCCGAAGTCGCTTGATCACTGGCAGCCAGTAGGCCGCACGCTGTCTGACAGCATTTGGTGGACCTGCCGGTAGCCTGCACAATCTAAACCCAACGGTTGCTTGCCAAAGACATCTGGTCCGCTCGTCACCTCGGTGCCGAACGGGTAATGGATCTTCCGCCAGACGAGGTGAACACTCCCAGTTCTCGACCCTGCTCTCAGTGTCGTCGCCGGGTGGCGTTCGCTCAACAGCGAGTGCCCCGCACGACATTTGAGAGGAGGTGTACATGGAGAACCCAAGACAAGAAAAAGTGGCGGTTGTCGCCGAGATTCGCGAGAAGCTCAGCGCAGCTGACGCAGCAATCATCACCGAATACCGCGGTATGAGCGTCGCAGCGTTGGCGCAATTGCGCCGCACGCTTCGACAATCAGGCGCCGAGTACAAGGTGTACAAGAACACGCTGGCTCGATTCGCTGCCCACGAGGTAGGTATCGACGGCCTTGACGCATTGCTCGTTGGCCCAACAGGCATCACGTTCGTAAACGGCGACGTCGCAGCAGCGGCCAAGGCGTTGCGCGACGCAGCCAAAGCAAACCCGTTGCTCGTCATCAAGGGCGGCTCACTTGGCAACAAAACGCTGTCCGCAAAGGACATCGAGGCGCTTGCCGATTTGCCACCACGAGATGTTCTGCTCGCCCAGCTCGCTGGTGCGTTCCAGGCTCCGCTCGTCAAGACCGCAGGTCTGCTGCAGGCGCTGCCTCGCAACTTTGCTTACGGCCTCAAAGCCCTTATCGATCAAAAGGCGGCATAGCCCGTCGAGTTACCTGCGGCGTTGTCGCAGCCAATCCATTCCGCATTACTGCACATTCATTTCAAGGAGAAATTCACTATGTCATCGAAGGACACAATCCTCGAAGCAATCGCAAGCATGACCGTTATCGAGCTCAAGGAATTGCTCGATGCGTTCGAAGAGAAGTTCGGCGTCACTGCTGCTGCCCCTGTGGCAGTTGCAGCGGCCGGCGGCGCAGCCGCTGCACCAGCCGAAGAAGAGAAGGACGAATTCGACGTCATCCTCAAAGAGGCCGGCGCCCAGAAGATTCAGGTCATCAAGGTTGTGCGCGAGCTCACCAGCCTGGGTCTCAAAGAGGCCAAGGACCTCGTCGATGCCGCTCCTAAGGCCATCCTCGAGAAGGCAAACAAGGACGATGCCGAGAAGGCAAAGGCCGCCCTCATGGAAGCCGGCGCTGTCGTCGAAATCAAGTAACTCTCACGGGCACCTGCCCGTTGGTGTGTCATCACGAAGAGCCGGTCGCGCCCGTTGGGCCGACCGGTTCTTTGCTTTTTCACCGATGATGCCGTCGCGCGCATCCACTGCCCCGAGGTATAAGGCGCGAGGTACCCCTTTGGCTAGTGACCTTTGGCCTATAGCTACAGCTTGCTTGTTGAGTTATGATTGGTTAAAGATTTAGTAAAGAAAATCTAGTACTAAATCAACCCATGAAAGAGAAGTTGCAATGGCGCTGAGTCGCAGAGATTTGATTAAGACTGGTGTGTTTGCGGGTGCGGCGTTGTCGTTGCCGTTGACTCGGGTGGTGTCGGGGCAGGGCGCGTTTGCGAACCAGATGCCAACCTCGAAGTTGCCGAAGCCGTTTACGGTGCCGTTTGCTCGTGCGCCGTTCGCGGTTCCGGTGCGTACTACGGGTAGCACCGACTATTACCACATTGAGTCGAAGATGATCTCGGGCGAGATTTTGCCCGGCTTCAAAACAATGCTGTTCTCCTATGGCGGTTCGGTGCCTGGCCCAGTGATCAAGGCCGCTCGTGGCCGTGAGGTCGTGGTTCGGCACTGGAACAACCTGCCTGCGGTTCACCCAACGCTTGGCTATGAGCCATGGACGTCGGTGCACTTGCACGGCAGTGCGTCGTTACCGCAGTACGACGGCTACGCCAGCGATGTCACGCTGCCTGGCCAGTTCAAGGATTACCACTACGCCAACGAGCAGGCTGCTCGCACGATGTGGTATCACGATCACGGCATTCATCACACTGCCGAAAACGTCTACCACGGCTTAGCGGCGCAGTATCACATTCACGATGCCCTTGAGCAGTCTTTGGGCATCCCTCAGGGCGAGTTCGATGTGGCAATGATGCTCAGCGACGCAACGTTCAATAAGGATGGTTCGTTGCTGTTTACTCTCGCGAACCAGAACGGTTTGTGGGGCGACGTGATTCTGGTCAATGGTCGGCCATGGCCGCTGATGCAGGTGAAGCGCCGCAAGTATCGTTTCCGTTTGTGCGCTGCTGCGCTGTCGCGTTCGTTTGGGTTGTCACTCGATTCGGGTGATCCGCTTGTGGTCATCGCCACCGATGGTGGTCTGATGCCAGCACCGGTGTCGACTACTTCGTTGCGAATGATGAGCGGCGAACGTTACGAGATCATTATTGACTTCTCGAAGTACGCGGTTGGGCAGCGAATCGTGTTGAAGAACACCAGCCCCAGCGGAGTCAACAAGGACTTCGTCAACACCGACAAGATGATGGCGTTCGATGTGGTTGGCGACACGTTCGACACAGCCAACAACAATCTTCCAGCCGAGCTCAACCCAGCTGACCCGGTGATGCACCTTCGCGAAGCCGACGCTGTGCAGAACCGACAGTTTCTTTTCCACCGCAAGGGTGGCCAATGGGTCATCAACGGCACAACCTGGAAAGAGGTCGAGGAGAGCAACTTCGAGTTCGTGCTCGCCAGTCCACGCCGCGGCGACACCGAGATCTGGGAGTTCAAGAACAGTGCTGGCGGGTGGTTCCACCCAGCCCACGCTCACCTCGTCGACTTCCGCATTCTGTCCCGCAACGGTTTGCCGCCATTGCCGTATGAGGTTGGACCCAAAGACACCGCGTATCTCGGCGAGAACGAGGTCGTGCGTGTGCTGATGAAGTTTGAGGGTCGCGGCAAGTACATGATCCACTGCCACAACATCGTCCACGAAGACCACGACATGATGTCCCAGTACGAAGTCATCGACCCGCTGCAGCCTGGCGACGACCCCATGGGCACACGCGCCACGGCCTACTTGCCAACCACCCCACCGGTATGAGTTCCGACGGCTCCTCACCGCTCTCGGGAGGTGTCGACGTGGGTACCATCGTGTTGCATCGCGAGGCGACCAGAAGTCATCGCCCTCGAACCAATCATCAGCGCAGCTTTGCGGTCGACGCAGCAATTGCGCTGTCATCGGCCGCAGCGCTTGCGCACGCCGCCTCAACATCGTCGCACTACACATGGTGGGCGATATCGGGGGAGTTCTTCGCCTTCTTGGCAGTGGCTCAGGGTGCGTTGGCGTACCGGTTGTACCGTAAGCCGATGAGCGATGCCGCGTTACGGGTTGCAGTGTGGGGAACCGTCGCCATCGTTGCGGTCTACGTAGTGAGCCGCACAGTGGGCATCCCATATGCGCCCGAAATTGCTGGCCATGGCGGCGTCGCTCGCCCGGGCCGGTCCATCGTTCCGGGAGCGAACAAACACGTTGGCGCCTTCGACTTGTTGACCTTGGCAGTTGAGTTGCTGCTGATTATGGTCCTCACCGGATTGATGACCAAGCAAGCGCGCCAACGCACCTCAGCCAAGCTGATGTGGGTTGGTCTCGGCATCTGGGCTCTTGCCGGCATCAGCGCACTGTGAGCGCAACGGACGAACTCACTCATGCCGAGGGCCCCGCTGAGGGCCGCGCAATAGCTGAGGTCGTCGAGAAGAAGCGGCGCCCGCTGTGGCGCATCTTCTTGGTCATCGTTGTGGTGTTGATGGGAGTTCGGGCCTTTGTGGTTGACCCCGTGACGGTGCGCGGCGACAGCATGTCGCCCGGCTTTCGCAACGGCGATGTTCTTGTGGTCGATCGCCTGACCTATCGCTTTCGTGACCCGCGACCCGGCGAGGTTGTGGTCACGAAGAGCCCCATCACTGGCGACCTCATCGTGAAGCGTGTTGTGGCGGTAGGCGGCCAAAATGCCGGCATTGAGGACGGCCGCTTGGTGGTTGATGGCGTCATCTTCGACGAGTCATATATCAACAATGTTGGCATGGCCGGCTACTTCTTCGGCCCGAACCCGGTGCCGGAGGGCGAGGTGTTGTTGTTTGGCGACAATCGCGATGATTCGGTGGACTCACGTGAGTTCGGCACCGTGTCGGTTCACTCAATCACTGGCCGGGTGTTGACGCACCTGTGGCCGCTCGGCGGACACGACTGAGCGCTGCGGTCAACAGCGCAAGCGTCTAGCGATGGGTTCGGTTGAACTCGACGCAGTCGGCGTAGCGCACTCCGCTGCCGCCGAACAGATCAAGTGCCGAACCAACGGTGAGGTCGACGAGTCCGTGGCTCATCTCGTGCACGGTGCGAAGATCGTCGATCGATTGTGCTCCGCCTGCATAGGTACAAGGGATCGGCGAGCCGTCGGCTAACAGCGACACCAGTTCGAGATCGATTCCTTGGGCTAAGCCCTCGACGTCGACCCCATGCACCAAGAACTCAGCGCAGCCCTCGGACAATCGTGAAAGGGTTGTGTTGTCTACCTGCAACGTGGTGAACACCTGCCACCGATCGGTGACCACCCAATAGGCGCCGTCTCTGCACCGACACGACAGATCGATCACGATTCGGTCACGGCCCACCGTGGCGACCGCTGCATCGAGCCGCTCTTGCGAAAACACGCCGTCGACGAATAACCACGAGGTCATGATCACGTGTGAGGCGCCGGCGTCGAGCCACTGCTGTGCGTTGTCAGTCGAAATGCCGCCGCCAACCTGCATCCCGCCAGGCCACGCCGCCAGAGCCGAGCGGGCGGCTGATTCGTTACCAGCGCCCAACATGATCACGTGGCCGCCGCGGAGGTCGTCGTCGCGGTAGGTCTCGGCGAACCAACGAGCTGGGTGTTCGCTCACGTGGTTGGTGGCCACGCTGCCCTCGGCCACGGCATGCTCGCTGAGGGTGGAGCCCACGATCTGCACCACCTGTCCAGAGCGAAGGTCGATGCATGGCCGAAACATGGCACCACCGTAGCGAATCAACACTGCATGAAGTCGGAGTAAATACGGGTGGTAATGCTTGACTGATTCGCCAGAAACGCTTACCGTTCGCGCCAACACATGTTGCGGCCAAGCTGTCTCGGCTTGGGCGTTGACTCCTCACGCTCTCGACGATAGGATCGTCTGTTGCCGTGCGTGTATCTGTCTGCTACCCCTTTCGTAGTGGCTATTTCGCGCACCTAAGCGTTCCCCCGTGTGCCAACGAGGAGTTGTAGTGGCCAAGAGTCCAACCACCCGTGAGCGTTATTCGTTTGCAAATCTCGAAGATCCATTGGCTCTTCCTGACTTGATTGCGATTCAACGCGAGAGTTTCGAATGGTTCTTGAACCATGGACTCGCAGAAACCTTCCGCGATATTTCGCCGATCAAGGATTTCTCCGAGGCACTCCAACTCGAGCTCGAATTCGATCCCGACGACGAAGACTTGCGCCCACCGCCCAAGTTCACCGTGGCCGAGTGCAAAGAGAAGGACATGACCTATTCGGCGCCCATCTTTGTGCGCGCTCGGTTCATGAACCGCAACACCGGCGAAATCAAAGAGCAGACCGTCTTCATGGGCGACTTCCCGATGATGACCGAAAAGGGCACCTTCATCATCAACGGCACCGAGCGTGTTGTGGTGAGCCAGTTGGTTCGTAGCCCCGGCGTCATCTTCGAGCCCGGCGAGCGCTTCCGCCTTCGTAACCTCAGCAAGCACCAGCTCGTCAAGGGCACCGTGCACCCATACCGCGGTGAATGGCTCGAGTTCGACGTCGAGCACAAGCCTGGCAAGTTCGTCACCGCGGGTACCCGCGTGGCTCGCAAGCGTCGCCTCGGCATCTTCACCCTGCTGCGCGCCCTCGGCTACGACGAAGAGCACGCCCCAGGCTTCATCGACCGTTTCGTGGCTCACTTCGATTTCCTCGAAGATCAGTGGGACAAGGAGCGTCATTTCGCTCCCACTCAAGACGAGTCATTGGTCGAGATCTACAAGCGGGCCCGCCCAGGCGAGCCACCAACGCTCGAGTCGTCACGTGCGTTCTTCCGTAACGCGTTCTTCGAGAACCGTCGCTACGACCTCAGCCGCGTGGGCCGTTACAAGCTCAACCGCAAGCTAGGCAACGAAGTGTCGCGCCTTCCCGAGTTGTTCGGCCTCGATGGCGATCTGCTCGACCTGCCAACCGACGATCAAGATGTGCTCAGCCGCTGCGAAGTGGTCGCAGCACTCAGTTACATGCTGCACCTCGTCAAGCAGGAGCCTGGCTACCGCCTCGACGACCAAGACCACTTCGCCAACCGCCGCATTCGCAGCGTGGGCGAGCTCATCCAGAACCAGGTGCGCATCGGCCTCAGCCGTATGGAGCGCGTTGTTCGTGAGCGCATGACCACTCAAGACGTCGAGGCCATCACGCCCCAGACCTTGATCAACATTCGCCCAGTGGTTGCCGCAATCAAGGAGTTCTTCGGAACTTCGCAGTTGTCGCAGTTCATGGACCAGGTGAACCCGCTTTCGGGCCTCACCCACCGTCGTCGTTTGTCGGCCCTCGGACCTGGTGGTCTGAGCCGCGAGCGTGCCGGCTTCGAAGTCCGCGACGTTCACTTCAGCCACTACGGCCGTATGTGTCCCATCGAGACTCCAGAAGGTCCAAACATTGGTCTGATTGGTGCACTCAGCACGTTCGCCCGAGTGAACGAGTTCGGTTTCATCGAGAGCCCATACCGCAAGGTTGTCAACGGCGTCGTCGTCGATGAGATCGTCTACATGGCGGCCGACGAAGAAGAGAACTACGTCGTTGCTCAGGCCAACACGCCTATCAACGCCGACGGAACCTTCAAGGACCCCAAGGTGCTCGTGCGCCGTTCGCCTCAGGCAGCCAGCCTCGACGACCTGCGCAAGATGCTCGAAGCCGAAAGCTTCTTCGGTGCCACCACCGACATTGCGTTCGTGCCCGGCACCGAGGTCGACTATATGGACGTGTCGCCACGTCAGATCGTGTCGGTCGCAACAGCGCTCATTCCGTTCCTCGAGCATGACGACGCAAACCGCGCCCTGATGGGTGCCAACATGCAGCGCCAGGCCGTTCCACTGATTCGTGCCGAGGCGCCATACATCGGCACCGGCATCGAGGCCCGCGCCGCTCGCGACGCAGCCGACCTGATTCAGGCTGTCGAAGATGGCGATGTCATCGAAGTCAGCGGTGAGAGCGTCACGGTTCAGTACAAGACCCTCGGTAAGAAGGTCTACCCGCTGGCCAAGTTCCGTCGCAGCAACCAAGACACGTGCATCAACCAGCGCGTGCGGGTTGCCGAGGGCGCCAAGCTGAAGAAGGGCGACATCATCGCCGACGGCCCATCAACCGATCATGGTGAATTGGCGCTTGGTAAGAACCTGCTCGTGGCCCTGATGCCATGGGAGGGCTACAACTTCGAAGACGCCATCATCCTCAGCGAGCGTTTGGTGAAAGACGACGTACTCACGTCGATCCACATCAAAGAGCACGAGGTCGATGCTCGCGACACCAAACTTGGTCTCGAAGAAATCACTCGTGACATCCCGAACCTCAGCGAGGACATCCTTCGCGACCTCGACGACCGTGGCATCATCCGCGTTGGCGCCGAGGTCGGCCCGGGCGATGTGCTCGTCGGCAAGGTCACACCAAAGGGCGAGACCGAGCTCACTCCTGAAGAGCGCCTCTTGCGGGCCATCTTCGGCGAGAAGGCACGCGAAGTTCGCGACACCAGCCTCAAGGTGCCACACGGCGAAAATGGCAAGGTCATCGACGTCAAGGTGTTCACCCGCGAAAATGGCGACGAGTTGCCACCAGGCGTGAACCAGCTCGTGCGTGTCTATGTTGGCCAAAAGCGCAAGATCAGCGTTGGCGACAAGCTCGCTGGCCGTCACGGCAACAAGGGCGTTATCTCCAAGATCCTTCCGATCGAAGACATGCCGTACTTGTCCGATGGCACCGCAGTCGACATCATCCTCAACCCATTGGGCGTGCCAAGCCGCATGAACGTGGGCCAGGTACTCGAGGCTCACCTCGGCTACTGCGCCCGTTGGGGTTGGAACGACGTGAAGAACAACGTCACCGTTGGCGACGTGCCCATCCGCGGCACCGAGACCAAGACCCGCCCGAACACCAAGCCGAGCACATTTATTGCAACGCCAGTGTTCGATGGCGCCCACTGGGACGAAGAAGAAGCCGCTGGAAAGCACCCCACCATCCAGAGCATTTTGGCGAACCTCAACCCAGAGAGCGTCGACGGTAAGCGCCTCATCCAGATCGACGGCAAGACGCCGTTGTACAACGGCCGCACCGGCGAGTTGTACGACAACCCGATCACCGTTGGCTACATGTACATCTTGAAGCTCGCCCACTTGGTCGACGACAAGATCCACGCCCGTTCAACCGGCCCATACAGCATGATCACCCAGCAGCCGCTTGGTGGTAAGGCTCAGTTCGGTGGCCAGCGTTTCGGCGAGATGGAAGTGTGGGCTCTCGAGGCCTACGGCGCGGCGTACTGCTTGCAGGAACTGCTCACCATCAAGTCCGACGATGTGCTCGGTCGTGTCAAGGTGTACGAAGCCATCGTGAAGGGCGACAACATCCCAGAGCCCGGCATTCCTGAGAGCTTCAAGGTTCTCATGAAGGAAATGCAGGCGCTGTGTCTCAACGTTGAGGTCCTTGCTATCGACGGTAGCGAGATCGAAATGCGCGAGATGGACGAAGACGTGTTCCGTGCCGCCGAAGAACTTGGCATCGACATCAGCCGCCCAGAGCGCGGCACCGACGAAGACGACCGCGAGCGTGCTGCACGCCGCGAGCGCGCGTACTGAGCAAGAACTAGAACGAGACGACACGAGACGAGGCCAGGGAACGATGCTTGACGTAAACATGTTTGACCAGTTGAAGATCGGTTTGGCAACTGCCGACCAGATCAAACAGTGGTCCCACGGTGAGGTGAAGAAACCCGAAACGATCAACTACCGCACGTTGCGTCCTGAAAAGGACGGACTCTTCTGCGAGAAGATCTTCGGACCAACACGCGACTGGGAGTGCTACTGCGGTAAGTACAAGCGGGTGCGCTTTAAGGGCATCATCTGCGAGCGCTGTGGTGTCGAAGTCACGCGTAGCAAGGTGCGCCGCGAGCGTATGGGCCACGTCGAGCTTGCTGCGCCAGTGGTGCACATCTGGTACCTGCGCGGTACCCGTAGCTGGTTGGCATACCTGCTCGCCGGCGTCGAGACCAAAGAAGAGCTCAAGGCCAAGCAGCTTGAGAAGGTCATCTACTTCGCAGCCAACTTGGTGACCTGGGTCGATGTCGACAAGCGTCATGCCGACAAGTCAAACCTCGAGGCCGAGTACCTCGAAGAGCGCGATGCCATCCGCAAGGAAATGGAAGTCGCGATCGATCGTCGCTACAAAGAACTCGAAGACGAAGCCGCCAAGCTCGAGGGCGAAGGCGCCAAGGACAGCGATGTCAAGGCACGTGGCAAGGTCGCCGAAAAAGAAGTGGCGATGCTGCGCGATCGTTACGAATCAGAGCTCGATCTGCTCTCGCGCACGTGGGATGAGTTCAAAGACATCCACAGCCGCAAGATCATCGACGACGAGATGCTGTGGCGCGAACTGCGCGATCGTTACGGCGACTACTTCGAGGGTGGCACTGGTGCAGACAGCATCAAGCAGCTCATCGATCGCATCGATTTCGACGTCGAAGAGATCAAGCTGCGCGAGGCCATCGATCCACCAGAAGGCGGCCGCAAGCCACTCAGCGCACAGCGCCGCCAAAAGGCCATCAAGCGTCTGAAGATCGTTACGTCGTTCAACAAGCGCGACGAAAGTGGTCGTCGGGTCAATGATCCCAAGGCAATGATTCTCGATGTCGTGCCGGTGATCCCACCAGAACTGCGCCCAATGGTGCAGCTCGATGGTGGCCGTTTCGCCACCAGCGACCTCAACGATCTCTACCGTCGCGTGATCAACCGCAACAATCGCCTCAAGCGACTGCTCGACCTCGGCGCTCCTGAGATCATCGTCAACAACGAAAAGCGAATGCTGCAAGAAGCAGTCGACGCATTGTTCGACAATGGCCGCCGCGGTCGCCCAGTGACTGGTCCAGGTAACCGCCCGCTCAAGTCATTGTCCGACATGCTCAAGGGCAAGCAGGGTCGCTTCCGTCAGAACTTGCTCGGTAAGCGCGTCGACTACTCGGGCCGTTCGGTCATCGTGGCCGGCCCAACGCTGAAGCTGCACCAGTGCGGCCTGCCTAAGTTGATGGCACTCGAACTGTTCAAGCCGTTCGTGATGAAGCGTCTCGTCGACCTCGAGTTGGCGCAGAACATCAAGAGCGCCAAGCGCATGGTCGAGCGTCGTCGTCCGCAGGTGTGGGATGTCCTCGAAGACGTCATCAAGGAACACCCAGTCATGCTCAACCGTGCACCAACGCTTCACCGCTTGGGCATCCAGGCATTCGAGCCGGTGCTCGTTGAGGGCAAGGCCCTGCAGATCCATCCGCTGGTGTGTACCGCATTTAACGCCGACTTCGACGGCGACCAGATGGCCATCCACGTGCCGCTGTCCGCCGAGGCTCAGGCCGAAGCCCGCGTGCTCATGCTCAGCGCCAACAACATCTTGTCGCCAGCGTCGGGTCGCCCAACGGTTACTCCTTCGCAGGACCTCGTCATCGGTGGGTACTACCTCACCGAAGAGGTTGAAGATGCAGCCGGTAACGGTCGCACCTTCCGCCATCTGTGGGAAGTGCTGCGCGCATACGACGAAGGCAGCCTCAACCTGCACGCCCCAATCATGTTGCGTCGCCCGGCGAGCGCCACGCTTCCTGCCGACACCTTCCGCACTACTGCTGGCCGTTTGCTGTTCGAAGAAGCCCTCCCCGAGAGCTACCCATCTAAGTTTGGTCACATCGACTTCCTCGTCAAGAAGAAGGAAATGGGCGTCATTGTTGAGCGTCTCTCTGACAACTACCTCAAGTCAGAGGTCGCTGTCGCACTCGACGCAATCAAGGCCGTGTGCTACCGCTTCGCATCGCAGAGCGGCATCACCGTGTCGATCGACGACGTCAAGACGCCAAAGAACAAGCGTGCCATCCTCGACAAGTTCGAGGAGCAGGCCGACAAGGTCGAGAACCAGTTCCGCCGAGGCATCATCACCGACGGCGAGCGTCG
The DNA here is from genome assembly GCA_037140375.1 of Actinomycetota bacterium. Lineage (GTDB taxonomy): Bacteria > Actinomycetota > Acidimicrobiia > Acidimicrobiales > Ilumatobacteraceae > WLMZ01. The sequence goes on along the minus strand of JBAXER010000052.1, from coordinate 6,033 downwards.
CAACATGGAAGTTCGCATTTGGACCGACGCCACCGCCGAAGTTCAGGCGGCCATGGAACTCGAGTTCAAGGCGCAGCGCTTCAACCCAATCGACATGATGGTTGGTTCGGGTGCTCGCGGAAACATGACCCAGATGCGTCAGATCGCAGGCATGCGTGGCCTCGTGGCCAACCCTCGCGGCGACATGATTCCTCGACCCATCAAGAAGAACTTCCGTGAGGGCCTTGAGACACTCGAGTACTTCATTGCTACTCCTGGTGCCCGTAAGGGATTGGTCGACACCGCACTTCGTACCGCCGACTCGGGTTACCTCACCCGCCGTTTGGTCGACGTTGCTCAGGAACTGATCATTCGTGAGATCGATTGTGGAACCACACTCGGTGTCTGGATCGAAAACGTCACTCCTGACACAGCGAACACTCGTGCGTATCTTGAGGCGAAGCTGTTTGGCCGTGCGCTGTTGCAAGACCTCAAGCTCACCAACGGAACCGTGTTGGCCAAGAACAGCCTTATCGGTGACGAAGAGATGGAAGCGTTGCGCGACGATCCAAAGATCAACCGCGTTCGCGTTCGCTCGGTGCTCACCTGCGATGCCGATCTCGGTATCTGCGGTTTGTGCTACGGCCGTTCGTTGGCCACCGGCAAGCCGATCGAACTCGGCGAGGCCGTTGGCGTTATCGCTGCCCAGTCGATTGGTGAGCCTGGTACTCAGCTCACGATGCGTACCTTCCACACTGGTGGTGTGGCCGGTAAGGACATCGCCGGCGGTTTGCCTCGCGTTGTCGAGTTGTTCGAGGCGCGTACGCCTCGTGGTTCGGCTCGTTTGGCCAAGGCCAGCGGCATCGTGCATGTTGGCGAAGACGAAGGCAAGGGCATTCCAATCACCGTCATCGACGATGCCGGTGAAGAGCACTTGATCGTGTTGCCAACCGGCAGCCGCCCAACTGTCATCGATGGTAACGACATCAATGCAGGCGATCCTGTGACCGACGGACCGTTCGATCCCAAGGAAATCATGGAGATCAAGGGCATCCGCGAGACTCAGTTGTACCTCGTCGAAGAGGTCCAGAAGGTGTACCGCGATCAGGGTGTAAGCATTTCCGACAAGCACATCGAGTTGATCGTGCGTCAGATGACCCGCCGCGTTGGCGTGCAAGAGCCAGGCGAGACAGGCTTCCTGCCTGGCGAGCGTGCCGATGCCAAGGTGTTCCGTGACACGAACAAGCGCATGGTCGAAGAAGGCAAGCGCCCAGCCGAGGGTCGCCCAGAGTTGATGGGTATCACCAAGGCATCGCTGGCTACCGAGTCGTGGCTGTCGGCCGCGTCGTTCCAGGAGACCACCCGAGTGCTGACCGAGGCGGCCATCGATGGCCGCAGCGACAGCCTCTTGGGCCTCAAGGAAAACATCATCATCGGCAAGCTCATCCCAGCCGGTACCGGTATGGAGCGCTACCGCGACTTCGAAGTGTCGGCGCCTGACTACAAGCCAATGGCGTACTACAGCAGCGACACCGAAGATCCAGCGGCGTGGTTGGGCAACCTCCACGGCACCTATTCAGACAGCGACGTTCCGGCAGAAGCCTGATTGTCGTAGCGGCGTTCGCCGTTCAGTTCTCAACGAGCGCAGGTGGTCTTCGGATCACCTGCGCTCGTTTGATTTTCTAGTGAATCGTCCAGCCGCCATCGACCATCAGCACTTCGCCGGTGACATACGAAGCAGCATCCGAGGCCAGGAACACCACAGGCCCGACCAGTTCATCGGCCCGACCCCGGCGACCTAGCGGCGTGTGATCAAGGATCGCCTGTTCGGCAGCTTCGCCGTGGTCGTTGGCGTCGCCAGCCATGAAGACCTCCATGAATGCCGGCGAGAACGCGTTGACCCGAATACCGTGCACGGCCCATTCGAGGGCGAGTGAGCGGGTCATCATGTTCACGCCGCCCTTCGAGATGTTGTACGCCGAGATGTTCGCTACCGCGACTTCGCCGCAGATCGACGAGTTCGACACGATGCTGCCGCCTCCATGGGTGATCATCACCTTGGCCACGGCCTGAGCAAAAAAGAAGTAGCCCTTCAGGTTCACGTCGAGCACGAAGTCGTAGGCGGCCTCGGTGTACTCGAGTGCCGGCTGAGGGGAATCGACACCCGCGTTGTTCACCAGAATGTCGATACGACCGAAGTGCTCGGCGGTGGCGTGTACCACTCGATCGATGTCGGGCTTCGAGGACGCATCGCCGGGTATCACGAAGCATTCTCGACCCGTAGCTCGCACCGCAGCGGCAGTGTCTTCGAGCTCTGCCACGGTGCGACTGGTGATCGCGACGTCGGCGCCGAACTCGGCGAGTCCAACCGCGAGCGCACGACCCAGACCGCGCCCACCGCCCGTTACTAAGGCTTTGCGGCCAGCGAGGTTGAACAGGTTTGATGACACATCGAGCAACGTAGCATTGGTCCGAAGTCCGCTCGGTCTGGATGACAAGCTCTCAACAGCTCGTGGCGGGCTGTTGGGCCCAATTACCAAAAGACCCAAAGTCAGCGAACTTAGCACCGCGCGGGTTGCCGCATCGGGGACCTACCTCTAACATTGCAGGGTCCTACGCAACGGGCGTTCCGCTGCGTGCATAGGTTTCTTTTTACAACGCGAAAGGTTCACGCGTGCCCACAATTCAGCAGCTGGTCCGCCAAGGGCGTAGCAGCAAGTTCACAAAGACCAAGACACCAGCCCTCAAGGGTTCGCCGCAGCGACGCGGCGTGTGTACTCGCGTCTACACCAACACCCCAAAGAAGCCGAACTCGGCACTTCGCAAGGTGGCGCGCGTGCGTCTCACCAGCGGCGTCGAGATCACGGCCTACATCCCGGGCGAAGGTCACAACCTCCAAGAGCACAGCATCGTGTTGGTGCGTGGCGGTCGTGTTCGCGACTTGCCAGGTGTGCGTTACAAGGTCATTCGTGGCGCGCTCGACGCAGCCGGAGTGAAGAACCGCAAGCAGAGCCGCAGCCGTTACGGCGCAAAGACCCCGAAGTAATAGGAACGAACCGCCATGCCACGTAAAGGACCTGCCGAGCGTCGTGAAATCACGCCGGACCCCATCTATCGCTCGCTGCTCGTTTCGCAGATCACCAACAAGGTCATGCTGCACGGTAAGCGCAGCCTCGCCGAGAAGATCGTCTACGACGCACTGAAGATGGTCGAAGAGAAGACCGGCGCAGAGCCAATCGCCACGCTCAAGCGTGCGATTGAGAATCTCAAGCCACCACTCGAAGTGAAGAGCCGCCGCGTTGGTGGAGCCACCTATCAGGTGCCAGTCGAGGTCCGTCCTCGCCGTGCCGGCACCTTGTCAATCCGCTGGCTCGTCGACTTCAGCCGCAAGCGCCGTGAGAAGACCATGGCCGAGTGCCTCGCTGGCGAGATCATGGATGCCGCCAACGGTCTTGGTGCCGCTGTCAAGCGTCGCGACGACATGCAGAAGATGGCCGAGAGCAACAAGGCCTTCGCTCACTACCGCTTCTAAGCATTCGGTAGCACGAACTACAAACACCCGCCCTCACGGGCGGGTGTTTTGTTTTTCGGTACCCGAAGACTGGGTCAGCCCCGCTGCGCGAGCCATTGAGAACGGCAGCGCCACAAGGTGCGAGTCGTCAGACCTGCCGTTAGCATTGCTCCCTGTGCCTGCGACCGGCTTCGGTTGCTGCTCCCTCGATCTAGCACGACGCAAACGGAAGAAGTACTGAGATGGCAAAGCGCGAATTTCCACTCGAGCGAACTCGCAATATCGGCATCATGGCTCACATCGACGCTGGTAAGACCACGACCACCGAGCGCATCCTGTATTACACAGGCAAGAGCTACAAGATCGGTGAGGTGCACGACGGTGCAGCCACGATGGACCACATGGCCCAAGAGCAAGAGCGTGGTATCACCATCACCTCGGCTGCCACTACGTGCATCTGGGACAACCACCGCATCAACATCATCGACACCCCTGGCCACGTGGACTTCACCATCGAAGTAGAGCGCTCGTTGCGCGTACTCGACGGCGCCGTCACCGTGTTCGACTCGGTCGCTGGTGTTGAGCCACAGACCGAGACCGTGTGGCGCCAGGCCAACAAGTACAACGTGCCGCGCATGTGCTTCATCAACAAGATGGATCGCATCGGCGCCGACTTCTACCGCACCGTGCAGATGATGAAGGACCGACTTGAGGCAACTCCAGCCGTGTTGCACCTGCCAATTGGTGCCGGCGGTATGGAAGTCAACACCCCATTCATTGGTCTCATCGACCTCGTCAAGATGAAGGCCCTCGTTTGGCACGACGAAGAGCTCGGCGCCAAGTGGGACGAAACCGACATCCCAGCCGACATGGTCGAGATCGCCGACAAGTACCGCGAAGAGTTGCTTGAGACCATCGCCACCAGCGACGACGAGCTGATGGAGAAGTACCTCGGCGGCGAGACGCTCACCATCGCAGAGATCAAGCGGGCCATTCGTAAGGGCACCCTCGCATTCGACTTCGTGCCTGTGCTGTGCGGCTCGGCGTTCAAGAACAAGGGCGTTCAGCCCATGCTCGATGCAGTTGTCGATTACATGCCCAGCCCAATCGACATTCGTCCAGCACAGGGCGTCGACTTTCACGAAAATCCAATCGAGCGCAAGGCCGACGAAGATGGCCCATTCGCTGCACTGGCGTTCAAGATTGTGGCCGACCCATTCGGCAAGCTCACCTACTTCCGCGTGTACTCGGGCAAGATCAACAAGGGTGACGAAGTGTTCAACAGCACCAAGGAAAAGCGTGAGCGCCTTGGCCGCATCTTGTTGATGCACGCAAACCAGCGCGAAGACCTCGACATCGCGATGGCAGGCGACATCGTCGCTGGTCTCGGTTTCAAGGACACCACCACTGGTGACACCTTGTGCGACCGCGCCAACCCAATCATTCTCGAGCGCATGATCTTCCCTGAGCCCGTGATCCACGTGGCCATTGAGCCCAAGACCAAGGTTGATCAGGACAAGTTGGGTAAGGCCTTGAAGAGCCTCTCCGACGAGGACCCAACCTTTCGGGTGCGCACCGACGAAGAGACCAACCAGACCGTCATCAGCGGCATGGGCGAGCTCCACCTTGAAATTCTCGTCGACCGCATGCAGCGTGAGTTCGGCGTCGACGCCACCGTTGGCAAGCCACAGGTGGCCTATCGCGAGACCATCACCAAGAAGGTCGAGTCGGTCGAATACCGCCACATCAAGCAGTCGGGTGGTTCGGGTCAGTTCGCAGTGGTGAAGATCACCCTCGAGCCAAACCCAGAGGGCGGATACAAGTTCGTCGACAAGATCACCGGCGGCAAGGTTCCTCGCGAGTACATCCAGCCTGTGAACCAGGGCATCCAGAGCGCGCTCGACAACGGTGTGCTTGCCGGATACCCAACCGTGAACATCATGGCCAGCCTCGTCGATGGCGCCTATCACGACGTCGACTCCAGCGAAATGGCGTTCAAGATTGCCGGTCAGATGGCATTCAAGAAGGCTGCCGAAATGGCCAAGCCTGTTCTGCTCGAGCCCATCATGGGCGTTGAGGTTGTAACTCCCGACGAGTACATGGGCGACGTCATGGGCGACCTCAGCAGCCGTCGTGGCCGCATCGAGGGCATGGAGGCTCGTGGCAACACGCAAGTCGTTCGGGCCCAGATTCCATTGTCCGAAATGTTCGGCTACAGCACCGACCTGCGGTCACGCACCCAGGGTCGCGCTACGTACACGATGCAGTTCGACAGCTACCAAGAAGTACCCAACGCAATCGCCACCGACATCATCAAGCGCGTTCGCGGCGAGTGATCTCTCCCGGCGAACTTGTTCGCCACAGTGCTCCTGCGGGTTGTCGGCTCGCAGCATCACCTCTAACATAAAGAGTCCTGTAGCGCCGTTGTTACCCGACGCTACTCCTCACGATCTTTGACAACCCACTGACATCCAACACGGAGAAATGACATGAGCAAAGCAAAGTTTGAGCGCACGAAGCCGCATGTGAATATTGGAACGATG
>JBAXER010000051.1:0-20251 GCA_037140375.1 Actinomycetota bacterium | reverse complement strand
TCGACGTCGACGTCGACGGAGCAACACCATGAACCAGCGCAGGATCTTGGTCTCAACGGTTCTTGCGGTTGGCCTATTGAGCACAGTCATTTTTGGTCAGCTCGATGCAAGCTCGGCTCCGGCTCGATTTGGTACGGCGCCGTTTGTGAGCCGACCATTCGCATCGCACCGAACCCCTATCACCACTACGTGGTACTGCCCGGGCATTCCTGCGGGCGACGACACTGTCGGGGGCGAGATCGTGGTCGCGAACCCAACCTCTACGCCCAAGCAGGGGCACGTCACCTTGCTCGGATCCGACCAGGCGGCTCCGGTGTCGCAAGACATTACGGTGCCGGCCCGCGACACCTTCACGTTGTCGGTAAGCGATGCGCTCAAGGCCACGTTTGTGTCGGCAATCGTCGAGCTCGACGGTGGCGATGCGATGGTCGAGCAGCGGGCCATCTACCCGGCCGGCGACGCAGTGTCTTCGTGTATCACGCAGACCTCGTCAAGCTGGTATTTCGCCGATGGTTTTACTGTCGACGGCAGCACCGATCAGATCATCCTCACCAACCCGTCCGCCGATTCGGTCAGCGTAAACCTCGCGTTCTTCACCGCTGCGGGCAAGCGCGAACCGTCGGCGTTCCAGGGCGATTCAGTGCCACCGCATTCGGTGAAGGTGGTGTCGGTGGCCGACAACGGGCTCAAGGACGAAAGCATTATTGGAGTTCAGGTCATCGCAAGCCGAGGCCAACTTGTGGTCGCTCGGGCGCAGCACTATTTCGGTGGACATCGGCTCGGTTACTCGCTCACCCTTGGGGCGCCTGCGCCATCCGAGCAGGTGTGGTTTGCCGATGGCGAAAAGGGCGTGGGAATCTCCGAGCAATACGTGTTGTTCAACCCCACCGATATTGACACCAGCGTCGGCGTCACTGTGCTCGGCGTTGGTACCGCATCTGCGGTCACCTCGCCTGACCCTATTGCTGTGGCGGCCGGCGAGGTCGTGGTGCTCGAAGCGTCAGCCATTCCTGGCCTGCCCGACGGACGACACAGCATGGTGTTTTCAACGGTCAACGATTCGCGCCCGTCGGTGGTCATCGAGCGGGTGATCACGCGTCCTGCGGGAACCAAGATCTCCACCACGGTCGTGATGGGGATGACCTCCGAATACGCGGTGGGCAGATGGTATGTGCCCATAGGCGTTGGCTCAGCAGTAGATCAGGCGCTCGTCGTGTACAACGTTGATGGCGTCGACACCACGGTCACGGTGAAGGCCATCGGGCCCGGTGGAGAAGTCGCAGTGGCAAGCCTCACCGATCTCGCGCTGCCGGCCGCCGGCGTCATAACAATTGATCTCACCGACCCGAGTGTGTTCGGGCGGCTCGTAGTGGTCGAGTCCAACCAACGTCTGCTCGTCGAGCGACTGTTGCCACGTGGTCACGACTTCTCCGGCCGTTCGGGCTCGTGGGCGCTACCCGAATGTGGACTATGCAACTTCTCATCGCCGCCGTCCTTGTAGCAGTCGTTGTGGCTGCGTCGCTGATTCTGCAACGCCGCCGCACCGATGACCCACCTACCCAAAACAGATGGCAGGCACCGGCCCAGCTCGACCGTGCCGACTTCGTTGACGCACCGTGCGATTGGGTCGTTGTCACGTTCACCTCAGAGTCGTGCCACACCTGCGCCGACGTGAAACGGAAAGCTGCGGTGCTCGCCAGCAAAGAAGTGAGCGTTGTCGATGTCGAGTACACCGCCCAGCGCGCGTTGCACGAGCGCTACAACATCGACGCAGTACCCACCTTGGTGATTGCCGACCGCGAGGGTGTGGTGCGGGCAAGTTTCTTGGGTCCGGTGTCTGCTACAGACTTGTGGGCAGCATGCGCTGAAGCGCGCAACCCAGGCACCTCACCCGAGCCCAACCTCGGTCACGATCACGATTGATGATCAGCCTTGGCTGATCAGTCTTGGCTATCGGTCTGGGCTGTGGTGGCGCCTTCGAGATCGGTGTCGCGCACCATCTCGCCGAGACCTTGCTGCACCAAGCTGGCGACCTCGGGACCATCGATGGTCTCGCGATCGAGCAGGGCCTGAGCCACGAGGTCGAGGCCCACGCGATGCTTCATCAACAACTCGCGTGCACGCTCTTGCTGGAAGTGCAGCATGGTCGAGATCTCTTCGTCGAGGATTCGAGCTGTCTGGTCGCTGTACTCGCGACCGCCGCTCATCAGGTCTTCGCCGAGGAACACGTGCTGCTGGCTGCCCCACGCCATTGGGCCAATGCGATCGCTCATGCCCCACTCGCGCACCATGTGGCGCGCAATGTTGGTGGCCTGCTCGAGATCGTTGGCGGCGCCGCTGTTGAGATGACCGAACACGATCATCTCGGCGACGCGGCCGCCCATGGCCTTGCAGATGGTGTCTTCGAAGTACTCGCGTGAGTAGGTGTGGCGCTCTTGCGGCAGGCTCCACGTGACGCCCAGCGCCATACCTCGGGGCAAGATGGTGACCTTGTGTAGTGGGTCTCCGTGCGGCAGCACTGTGGCCAAAATTGCGTGACCACCTTCGTGGTATGCAGTGGCCCGCTTCTCTTCGGGCGACAGCACCATGCTCTCGCGCAGTGCGCCAAGTACCACGCGGTCGCGAGCGTTTTCGAAGTCGATGCGCTCGATGAGTTTTGATCCACGGCGCACGGCAACCAACGCTGCTTCGTTCACGAGGTTGGCCAAGTCGGCGCCGCTCATACCGGGGGTCGCCCGGGCCATGACGTCGAGGTCTACGTCGGCGCCCATCTGCTTATCGCGGCTGTGCACCTTCAAGATCGCCACGCGCTCCTCGGCCTCAGGCAATGGCACCACGATCTGGCGATCGAAGCGACCGGGGCGCAGCAAGGCAGGATCGAGAATGTCGGGGCGGTTGGTAGCGGCAAGGATGACGATGCCTTCGCTGGTCTCGAAACCGTCCATCTCGGAGAGCATCTGGTTCAGTGTCTGCTCACGCTCGTCGTGGCCACCGCCAAGACCTGCGCCGCGCTTGCGGCCGATGGAGTCGAGTTCGTCGATGAAGATGATTGCTCGGCCCATCTTGCGAGCCTGCTGGAACAGGTCACGAACGCGGCTTGCGCCGACGCCCACGAACATCTCCATGAAGTCGCTGCCGGTGACCGAGAGGAACCCCACGCCGGCCTCGCCAGCAACTGCGCGGGCGAACAGGGTCTTGCCCGTGCCGGGAGGGCCAACGAGCAACATTCCCTTAGGTACGCGTGCGCCGATTTCGCGGAAGCGCTCGGGCATCCGCAAGAAGTCGACGACTTCGCGGATCTCTTGCTTTACGCCTTCGTAACCGGCGATGTCAGCAAACGTGGTCGACGGCTTGTCTGCCGAGTAGGTCTTGGCGCGGCTGCGGCCGACCGACATCACGTTGCCCATTTGGCCGGCAGCACGACGCTGCATCCAGACCAAGAAGCCGATGATCAGCGCGAACGGCAACAGCAACGTGATGAGACCCGCCCACCAGTTGTTCGTTGGTTGCTTGTAGTCGTAGGTGATGCCGCTCTTGTCGAACCGAGCGAGGACGCCATCGGTGATCTGGGTGTCGGCCGTAGTGGTGAACTTCACTGGTGCTGCGGCGCCGATGGGGTTGAACTCGCCGCTGATGCCGCGGCTGCCGTTGTCGATGGTGATCTGCTTCACGGTGCCGTTATCGACCTGGGTCAAGAACTCGCTCCACTTGAGCTTCTCTGATGAGGTGGTCGGGCGCACTTGGAAAAACACGAGTCCGCCCACGACCACAAGAATGAGCAGACCGATGCTCCACTTGGGGAGGCCTGGGGGTGGAGTCTTGCGGCCCTGACCCGGCTGATTCGGGCCGCTAGAACCGCGTCCACCTGATCCGCGTCCGGATGGCGGTGGGGGTGGAGGTGGAGGCAAGTTGCTCATTTCGCCATGCTACGTGCAATCGGGCGGGGTGAACTCGTCGGGGCAGCAAGTTCGCAAGCGTTGTGTCATCAATCTCACAAAGGGTGTATCTGGCTTTGGTATTGGTCTCGGGCCACCTCGGTGCGTCATACAGATCCACCACTTGCGCCGTGTCATCGGATATTTTCGCCATGTGCAGCGTCAGTGTTCTCGGTCCGGTTGTGCTGAATCAGCAGTCGTGACCCTCACCTACCAATATGCCCGCTCGGCCGTGTGGCTCGACGACCTGTCGGCCGAACGAGATCCGCACGCCTACGACCTGTGCCAGCGACATGGCGCACGCCTGTCGGTTCCGCATGGCTGGCGCATGGAAGACCGTCGCTCGCGCACCGATCTTGCTCTCGCAGCCGCGGGCTGAGCCACCCTCCTCGCGCCCCGCTGGCGTCTGATGTACCGTGACCCCTGTGTCTCAACGACGACCCACTCGCGCCGCTGGCGACATCGCTGCCGCTGAGCATTCGTCGTCTCCTGCCGGCCTCACGGTCGGTATTGCCGTGCTCGCATGGATGGGCGGGTGGGTTGCGGGAAACCTTCTGGCTAGTGCCGTGCTCGGCATCGCCGGACAGGCCGACACAGCTGCTGCCGCTCGGCCGGTTTGGCTCAATGCTTCGATGGCGGTGGCGCTGTGGGTGCCTCAACTCGCGGCTCTCATTGTGGTGAGTCGAGCCTTTGCATCCGGTCACGTTGGGCGTGACTACTCGATTCGATTCGCCACTCGCGATCTGTTGGGTATACCGATTGGTGTGCTCAGCCAGGTGGCCCTGTTGCCGTTGATCTATTGGCCGCTGCAACACGCATGGCCCGACACGTTTGCCGATAAACAACTCGAGCAGAACGCTCGTGACCTGTATGACCGCGCCAATGGCGTGTGGGTTGTCGTGCTGATCCTGATGGTTGTGGTTGGTGCGCCGATCGTCGAAGAGCTTGTGTACCGCGGGCTATTGCAGGGCGCCACGCGTCGGCGCTTCAGCGCAGTGTGGTCGGTGCTTATAGTCGCAGCGTTCTTCGCGCTGATCCACTTTCGGCCCGTCGAATACCCCGGACTCTTTGCCTTCGGGTTGGTGCTCGGATGCTGTGCTGCGTTGACCAATCGACTTGGCATGGGAATTGTTGCGCACATGGCGTTTAACGCCACCGCCCTAGTGCTCGTTGCACGATGAATGATCGAGGTCTGACATGAGTTCACAGTTGCGAGATGCGAGAATGCAGCCCGCATGACCGAGCCAAACGATCCTGTCGTCCCAATTGATCCAACCGAGTCAGATCTGTCGCTGACAGACCCGTTCGATTTCGGCGACGCTGAGGGCCAGGCCACTACGGGTGATTTCTCGTTCTCGTTCGCCGATCGCGTTCCCCCGCCGCCCAGCAGCGACGGCGAATTTCGTCGCGTGTTGCCGGCTCCGGTGAGCCGTGTTGGTCGGGCCATCTTCGGACGAGCGATCGACTGGATCGATGCGCCGTGGACCTTCCAGCGCATCGTGCAGGCGCTCACGGCGTTTGTGATGTTGCTGGTTGCCGGCATCATCACCCTCAACGTCGTGCACTGGGATCTCATCACCAGCAACAACACCCCCACCGGTGGCGACATGGGCGCCCATGTGCTCGGGCCTGCCTACTTGCGCGACCACCTGTTGTCGAACTTCCGGCTCTCCGGATGGAACCCGTCGTGGTACGACGGCTTCCCGCTCTATCGCTTTTATATGGTGATCCCGGCGCTGATGATCGTGCTGGTCAATGTGGTTCTGCCCTATGGCATTGCGTTCAAACTCATCGCTGTTATCGGCATTCTGACCCTGCCGCTGTGCTGTTGGGCATTTGGTCGGTTGGCGCGTTTTGTGTTTCCGATCCCCGAACTGTTTGCACTTGCAGCGTTGATCTTCTTGCTCGACGAGAGCTTCAGTATCTACGGCGGCAACGTGAAGAGCACGATGGCTGGTGAGTTCTCGTTCAGCATCGCCTTGTCGTTTGCGGTGCTTGGCCTTGGCCTCTTCGCTCGCGGCTTAGAAACCGGCAAGCTGCGCAGTCGAACGGCGGTGATCCTCGCGTTGGCGGTGTTGAGTCACGGCATTGTCGCCATCTTCGTTGTCATCGCCGTCGCGCTGATGTGGTTGATCTCTCTCGACAAGCAGCGACTGGTCTACGGCCTTGCGGTGTTGGTGCCGGCGATGTTGCTCACGTCGTTTTGGATGATTCCGTTTGTGAGCGGCACGCCGTTCATGACCGACATGAAGTACGGCAAGCGGCCCGAGGGTGCCAACGACTCGTACTGGAAGATGTTCTTCAACCTCGACGTCAACTTCGACAGAGTGATCTTTGTGCTCGCGGTCATCGGGTTGGTTGGGTCGGTTGTGCGGCGCCATCGTGCGGGCACGTGGCTCGGTGTGTGTCTCCTTGCGCTTGCCGTGCTCACTCGCCTCGCCGAGAATTCGCTTCCGGTCATCGGTCTGCTGTGGAACCCGCGCGTGCTGCCGTTCATTTATCTGTTGCGGTATCTGCTGATGATGGTGGGCGTTGTCGAACTCGCTCGCGCTGCAGTGCTGGTGTTCAACTACGGCCGCATGGGTCGTGCCCTCGCCATCGAGCGACGTGCCGGTCATGCGGGCACCGCTGTTCCACTACCAACGGGTCGTTCGCAGGCAATGGGCGGCGCCATTACAGCGCTGTTGGCCTTGGTCGTGGTGGGCACCATTCTGTCGGTCGAGTTCGAGGTGGGTTGGTGGGGTGCTGGTCGCAGCAACGGCCACTATGCGCTCACCATCGGGCCCGACAACGGCAACCAGTTGGTGGTCTACGAAAAGCGCGCCACCAACGGCCGTGGCTTGTCCGACAGTTGGTCGCGATACAACTTCACTGGTTACGAAGCGAAGAGCGCCTACGCCGAATATCGAGCGTTGGTGCTGGCGATGGAAACCATCGGCAAGGACCCCAAGTTCGGGTGTGGTCGCGCGCTGTGGGAGAACAACGGCGAGAACGGTAAGTACGGCACAACGATGGCGTTGATGCTGTTGCCGCATTGGACCGACGGTTGTATCGGCAGCAGCGAGGGGTTGTTCTTCGAGGCGTCGGGCACCACTCCGTATCACTTCCTCACCGCGGCGGCGATGTCGGCCAACAGCTCAAACCCGGTGCGCCAGCTGCGCTACGTAGACAACGACCCCAGCGTTGGTGTGCCGCACCTTCAAAAGCTCGGCATCAAGTACTACATGGCTTGGACCGAGAAGGCAGTGGCCAAAGCCGAAACCGCCGAGGGCCTCACGCTCATCGTGAAGAGCGGGCCGTGGCATATCTACGAGGTGGCCGACAGCAACATTGTGGTGCCGCTCTCGGTGCAGCCAGTGGTTGTTGCAGAGCGCCCCGGCGATCAGCGCGAACGGTGGCTCGAACTCGGTTCGAGTTGGTTCCAGAACACCGCCGAGTGGGCTGCCATCCCGGCGGCTGACGGGCCAGCGAGTTGGCAGCACATCACGGCGCAGGTCGACTCGAGTCGCGTGACCACGAATCGTGTCGCGGTTCTCAAACCAACCGATGCGATCAAGCCGGTGAAGCTCGATCCGGTGGTTGTCTCGAATGTGGTCATGGGCAATGAGACGGTCAACTTCGATGTCGACAAGGTGGGTGTGCCTGTCTTGGTCAAGGTGAGCTACTTCCCGAACTGGGAGGTGTCAGGTGCGCAGGGGCCGTATCGCATTGCTCCAAACTTGATGGTGGTGGTGCCGACCTCGAAGCATGTTCGGCTGAACTTCGCCCGTTCGTACACTGATTACCTTGCCTACGGCCTCACTCTGCTGGGCATTGTGTTGCTGTTTGTGCTGCGCAAGTACGTACACATCAACTATCGCAGCGAAGAGTTGGTCACGGTGGTCGAGCCTGAGCCGCCAGTGCCAAGCTCGGTAGACCTCGATTACGTCGACGAAGCGGCGCTGCGCCGATAGCGTGCGAAGTTGTCATGCCTAGACCAGACACACAGCCCGTTTCGAAGCTCGATGCCATCGTGAAGGCATATGACATCCGAGGCACAGTCCCAGATCAACTTGACGCCGATGTTGCTCACGCTCTCGGCGTAGCGTTCGCCTCGTTCACCAAGGCGCCACACATTGTGGTGGCGCAAGACATGCGGCCTTCGGGCCCCGAGCTTGTCGATGCGTTTGCTCGTGGTGTCATGGAGCAGGGCATCGATGTTGTGTTGCTCGGCCTTGCGTCAACCGACTTGTTGTATTTCGCGGCCGGTCGTCTCGATGCGCCCGGCGCGATGTTTACGGCCTCGCACAACCCTGCTCAGTACAACGGCATCAAGTTGTGCTTGTCGGGTGCTCGTCCCGTGGGTGCCGATACTGGTCTCGAAGAAGTGAAAGCCATCGCTCAAGCCGTGCTCGACGGACACGGTCCGTTGCCAGCGGCTCGTCCGGGTCGCTCAACGCATCGCGACCTCATGTCGGCGTTCGTCGATCACGTCGTCTCGTTTATCGATCCCACTCAGTTGCGCCCGCTGCGCGTCGTAGCCGACACCGCCAACGGCATGGGTGGCCTTGTGGTGCCCGCTGTGTTCGAGCGGCTGCCCATCATCGACCTCGAGATCATGTACGGCGAACTCGATGGCACGTTCCCGAATCATCCGGCCGATCCATTGCAGCCCGCCAATCAGCGCGATCTGCAAGCACGCGTGGTGAGCGGCGGCTTCGATGTTGGTCTCGCCTTCGATGGCGACGCCGACCGAGTGTTCGTTGTCGACGAACAAGGTCGGGGCATCAGCGGTTCAACAACCACTGCAATCTTGGCCACCAGCGTGTTGCGCAAGCATCCCGGCGCCACGATCTTGCATAATCTGATCTGCTCGCGCGCTGTTCCCGAAGTGATTCGCGAGCATGGTGGTGTGCCGGTGCGTACCAAGGTGGGTCACTCGTTCATCAAGCAGATCATGGCCGAGACCGGTGCCGTGTTCGGCGGCGAACACTCGGCGCATTACTACTTCCGCGAAAACTTCAGAGCCGATAGCGGCCTCATTGCATCGCTGCTTGTGCTCGACGAACTCAGTCGCGTGCAGCAAGATCTGTCGGTTGTGCGTCAGCCATACGAGCGTTACTCGTCGAGTGGCGAAATCAATACTCAGGTCAACGATGCGAACACCGTGCTCGATGTTGTTGCAGCAACGTTTGCCGACGCCCAGCAAGACCGACTCGACGGACTCACTGTCGATTGCGGACCATGGTGGTTCAACCTTCGCCCATCAAATACCGAACCGCTGCTGCGACTCAACCTCGAAGCACCTAACCGTGACGAATGTGATCAGCATGTAGCCGAGCTACTAGCGCTGATCACGAGCGCCTGACCCAAAGGACACTTACCCATGGCTCTCGACCAACGCCTGCTCGAAATCCTCGCTTGCCCGCAAGACAAGGGTCCTTTGTTCTATGTGGCCGACGAAGGCGCGCTCTACAACCCTCGGCTGAAGCTGCGTTATTCAGTGCGCGACGACATTCCGGTCATGCTCATCGACGAGGCCGACCACGTCTCTGATGCTGAGCACGAGCGCCTCACGAAGCTCATCGCAGAGCGCAATATCGCGCCTACATTTGCTGCGTAGATGTTCATCGGCCGCACGCCAAACGTTCGAGGGTTCTTGAGGTTTGTTGTTGCCGCGGCCGTCATCTGCGCCTCGTGCATCGTTGGAGTTGCCTCCGGCGTTGGTGCCATCGCTGGTCTCGGAGCGGGCGGCGAATACCACCCACTCACACCCGCGCGAATTTTCGATACGCGTGATCCGCTGATCAATGCCGTCGTTGCTCCGCTGCTCACCACGCCGGCGGGTAGCTCACTCGATGTGCAGATTCTCGGCAAGGGCGGCGTCCCCGACACGGCAGCCGACGTCCTTGCGGTGGTGCTCAACATCACGGTCACCTCGCCTACCCAAAGCGGCTACCTGCAGGCCTATCCCGCAGGTGCAGCGGCGGGTATCTCAAGCATCGTCAACTTTGCCCCAGGCCAGACTGTGCCCAACCTCACCGTCGCCACAGTGGGAGCCGGTGGCAAGCTCACGCTGCGGCTGTCTACCGTTGCGCCGGGTAACGCCGACGTGCTCATCGACGTGTTCGGATGGTTCTCCACGAGCGCGCATGCAACGAACGGCGCGCGCCTGATGCCGGTCGGGCCCGCGCGCATTTGGGATACGCGTGAGGCATCGTTCAATGCAACTGGGCTCGCCATTGGCCAGGCCCAAACAATTCGGGTGCCTATTCGCGGCGCCGATTCGCAGACCCCGGCCATCACCGACATCGTGCCCGATAGTCCCAATGTCGTGGGTGTGGTGCTCAATGTCACCGGCATCAACACCGAACCCAACAACGTGCCCACGTTCGTCAGTGTGTTGCCCGACGACCCCGTTGGCCAGGTGACCACCTCGAACCTGAACCTCGCCCAGAACCAGATCAAGGCCAACTTAGTCATCGTGCCGGTGACCAACTTCGATGGTGCGATTCGCATCTATAACAACGGCGGCAACGTTCACGTGGCTGTCGATGTGGTTGGCTACATGTTGGCGAACCAAGACGACGGCGTGCACCCGCGTCTGGGTCGGGTCATCCCGCTGTCGTCGCCGTTTCGCGCCTTCGATACTCGCGAAACCGGGTTTGGTAATGCGCAACTCGGGCCAGGCCAAGCCGAGGCGTGGGGCTTCAATCAGTTCGTTGGTTCGGTCACGCTCGACGGTGTGTCACTCGGCAACCAGGTGGCATTGCTGGGCAACCTCACCGGCACCGAACTGCGCCGCGTGTTTCCATCGCAACCAGTGTCCACGTTCTTCACGGTGTACCCCGCAGGGGCCACGAGGCCGTTCTCAAGCAACATCAATGTGACCGAGGGCGTCAACGTTCCGAACATGGCTGTGGTCAGCCTTGGCGCCAGTAACGAGATCCGCGCGTTCAACAACGCCGGGTACATCCATTATCTCTTCGACGTATCAGCCGTCGTCCTTGGCGACTGATCGCCTAGACTGCTCCGAACGCGGGCTGACATCAATGCGGTGCCAGCAGGCCCCGGCCCGAGATCATCCACTTTTTAGTTTCCGTTGGAGGAACTGTCATGACCTCGTCACTCGCTGAGCGGCGCGACTTTCGCGTCGCCGATCTTTCGTTAGCCCCGTTCGGCCGCAAAGAGATTCATCTCGCCGAACACGAAATGCCCGGCCTGCGCGCACTGCGCAAGGAGTACGGCCCATCGAAGCCACTCAAGGGCGCCCGCATTAGCGGTTCGCTGCACATGACCATTCAGACCGCGGTGCTCATCGAGACCCTCGTCGAGCTGGGTGCCGAAGTTCGTTGGGCAAGCTGCAACATCTTCTCTACTCAGGATCATGCGGCCGCTGCGGTTGCTGTTGGCCCCACTGGCACAGTCGAGGATCCCCAAGGCGTGCCGGTGTTTGCCTGGAAGGGCGAGACACTCGAGGAGTACTGGTGGTGCACCGACCAGATGATGAGCTGGCCCGCCGATATCAACGGTCAGCCACAGGGACCCAACATGATCCTCGACGATGGCGGCGACGCCACGTTGCTGGTGCACAAGGGTGTCGAGTTCGAAAAGTCGGGCGAGGTTCCAGACCCAACGTCGGCAACCAACCCAGAGTTCGCGATTGTGCTTGGCTTGCTGCAGCGCAGCCTGCGCACTGAGCCCACCAAATGGACCCAGATGGCCGCCGGTATCAAGGGCGTCACCGAAGAGACCACCACTGGCGTGATGCGTCTCTACAAGATGTTCGAGCGCGACGAGCTGTTGTTCCCCGCCATCAACGTGAACGACTCGGTCACCAAGAGCAAGTTCGACAACCTGTACGGCTGTCGCCATTCGTTGGTCGACGCAATCTGCCGTGCCACCGACGTGATGCTTGCTGGCAAAGTTGCCGTGGTGTGCGGTTACGGCGACGTTGGCAAGGGTTGCGCCCAGGCGCTGCGCGGCCAGGGTTGCCGCGTTGTGGTCACCGAGGTCGATCCAATCAGCGCCTTGCAGGCGGCGATGGAGGGCTACCAGGTCACTGTGATCGAAGACATCGTTTCGTCGGCCGACATCTTTGTGTCAGCTACCGGTAACGACCACATCATCACGGCGGGCCACATGGAGCTCATGAAGCACAACGCAATTGTGTGCAACATCGGCCACTTCGACAGCGAGATCGACATGGCCGGTCTGGCCCGCAGCGGCGCAACCCGCGACGAGCTCAAGCCAGGCACCGACCTGTGGACATTCGACGACGGTCACGCCGTGATCGTGTTGGCCGAAGGACGCCTCGTGAACCTTGGTTGCGCCACCGGCCACCCGAGCTTCGTGATGAGCTGCTCATTCACCAACCAAGTCATTGCTCAGATGGAGCTCTTCAACAACCTCGCCGAGTACCCACTGGGTGTTTACGTGTTGCCGAAGAAGCTCGACGAGAAAGTGGCACTGCTGCACCTCGATGCGTTGGGCGTGAAGCTCACCAAGCTCACCGACGAGCAGGCCGACTACTTGGGCATCGATCCAAGCGGCCCATTCAAGAGCGAGCGTTACCGCTACTAGCAGTCAGCGTGCTGCTTCGCCAGCCGCGGCAGCGGCTACAGCAGCGCCCCGTGTTTGTTGAAGACAATTGGTCGAGGGTCGACCAATTGTCTTCAACAAACCTTCAGGATTGAGCAAGCGCCGTGCGAGCTTCGATTGCGCTGCGCGTTTCGCGTGGGGGCAGGGCCAACGGCGGCAAGGTCAGCTGTACTAGCGGACCAATGCCGAACATGAACAGCAGCGTGCCGACGCCGGGCCGCACGCCCAGCGCGATGGCGCCGATTCCGACGGACAGTTCGATGGCGGTGCGGGCTGTACGCACGCTGAGCCCGCGCTGCTCTAAGCCCAGCATCAAGCCGTCTCTGGGGCCAGGCCCCAATCCGGCTCCGATGTAGAAGCCGGAGCCGATGGCGATGATCACAATGCCTGCCACGAGGTAGCCGGCGCGGACGAGCAGCCGATCGCTGTCGGGTAGGTGTGGGGCAACGAGATCGACCACAAAACCGATCTCGAACGCATTCAAGATGGTGCCAACACCCGGGCGCTGTTTGAGCGGTATCCAGAGCAGTAGGAGCACGAAGCCCACTGCCTCGATGATGACCCCAACACTGATGCCGGTCTTGTTGCTCAGGCCCTGATGCAACATGTCCCATGGCGCTGCGCCGAGGTGGGCTTGCAGGATCAATGCGATGCCAGCGCCGAACAACGCCAGGCCAAAGGCGCACCGGGCAAGCCGGTTCGACCAGTCGGCTGACACCGAGCGGGGTGCGTATTCGCGAGCCGTTGCTGCATTGCTTGAGAAGACCACGACCAGCACCGTAGCGAAAGGTCCATCCTTGTCACACCCTGTTGTTACAACTGTCGCATGCTGATCAATCGTTGTGCAGGGTGCCGTGAGCCCGGGTTCGAGTTGTGTCGTCGGTGCCAGTTCGCTCTTGCCGCGTCGTCGCCGGTAGTCACCGCCTCGGGGGTCATTGCGGCCACCGAGTTCGTCGGCTTACCCAAACAGCTCATCATCGGGCTCAAGTTTCGAAACCGGCGCCGCATCGTGAGCTTTCTCGCCGACCAGCTCAGCCGCCGCATCGACCCAACGCAGATCGATGTCATCACGTGGGCGCCCACTAGCCGGCGTCGCGCCAACCATCGCGGCTACGACCAAGCCGAGCTCCTGGCTCGAGCGCTCGCGGCTCGCTGGCGCAAGCCCTGCCGGCGAATGCTGTTTCGTCATCACGGTCCTGCTCAAACAGGTCGTAATCGTGCCGACCGGCTGCATGGGCCGTCGTTTGCATCGCGTCCAATACGTAACCCGCCTCGGGTGCTGGTCATCGACGATGTGGTCACCACCGGAACCACGTTGCTCGCTGCACGCGCAGCGCTACTTGCCGCCGGCGCCCGTTCGGTAGTGCTCGCCGCTGTGGCGGCTACTCCCGAGAGCTTGCCTCAGGCGAGACCAGCGAGAATCTCTACCGCTTCGATCGCTGGTGCGCAGTCTTCGTCGACCACAACGCCAAAGATGCCCAGCAGCTCGGCGGCGGCCACGTTTGATGCAACATCGTCCAAGAAGGCGCACCGGCGTGCTTCGGCATTGAGCCTGGTGAGCGCAAGCTCGTAAATGGCTGCGTTGGGCTTACGCAAGCCCACCTCATGGCTGTCGACAATGTCGTCAAACAAGTTGTCGTAATCGAGTACCGATCTCCAGTGCTCGCGAAACTCGCGCACGTTATTGGTGAGAATCGAAGTTCGCAGGCCAGCCTCACGTAACCGCACCACCAGATCGATCATTGGCTCGTTGGGCTGAAAGGTGATCGGAGCAGCGCCTGGCTTGGCATCGGCAGGCGGCTCAGGAAGCTCAATGCCAAGCTCGGCCAAGCCAATGCGGTTGAGGCGACGAACCTCGTCAAATGCAATCTCGCCTCGCTCGAGGCGATGCCACGGGTGGTCGTTGTCGGCGCCGTAGTCGCCCATGAACACCCGCAATGCTGCTTCGGCCTTATCTGGGGGAAAGCGTCGCACCAGATCGCTCTGGCGGCCGTTGCTCATCAACACCCCGCCGAGGTCAAAGATAACAGTGTCGATTTGACGGGAGCGGATGCTGTTACTGGTCACGTCAGACATCATGTCTCACAGCACCCGTCGCCACCGAACCGATAGGATCTCGACTCGCATGGGAATTCTCGATCGCATCCTCCGCGCCGGTGAAGGTAAGAAACTGAAGGCTCTCGAAGGCCTTGTTCCTGAAATCAACGCGCTCAGCACTTCAATGACGGCTCTCTCCGACGACGCGCTCCGTGCCAAGACTGGCGAGTTCCGGCAGCGCATCGAGCGAGGCGAATCGCTCGATGACCTACTTGTCGAGGCTTTCGCAGTGACCCGCGAAGCTGCTGGCCGCGTGATCGGCCAGCGCCATTACGACGTACAGATGATGGGTGGCGCCGCGCTGCACTTCGGCTGGGTCGCCGAAATGAAGACCGGCGAAGGCAAGACCCTGGTGTCTACGCTGCCGGCCTACCTCAACGGTCTCGGCGGCCAAGGCGTTCACCTCGTCACCGTGAACGATTACCTCGCTCGGCGTGACGCCGAGTGGATGGGTCGAGTTCACAAGTGGATGGGCCTCAAAGTGGGTCTCGTTATTCCTGGATTCAAAGAGCGCCCGATCGAAAAGCGCGCTGCGTATGCGGCCGACATCACCTACGGCACCAACAACGAGTTCGGCTTCGATTATCTGCGCGACAACATGGCGCCCACGCTCGACGATAAGAGCCAGCGCGGCCACAACTTCGCCATTGTCGACGAAGTCGACTCGATCCTCATCGACGAAGCGCGTACGCCGCTCATCATCAGTGGTCGTCTGGCCGATGCCGCAAAGCTGTACTACCGATTTGCCTCGGTTGTGCGTTCGCTCAAGCGTGATGTCGATTACGAAGTCGAAGAAGACAAGCGCATCGTGGTGCCGCTCGAGGCTGGCATCGACAAGGTCGAACTCGCCCTCGGTGTCGCGAACTTGTACGACGAAGTGCAGCAGAACTTGGTGCACCAGTTGCAGGTAGCGCTCAAGGCCAAAGAGCTGTACAAGCGCGACAAGGACTACATCATCCAAAATGGCGAGGTCAAAATCGTCGATGAATTCACCGGTCGAGTGCTCGATGGCCGTCGCTGGAGCGAAGGCATCCACCAAGCGATCGAGGCCAAAGAGGGTGTGAAGATCAAAGAGGAGAACCAGACCCTCGCCACGATCACCCTGCAGAACTACTTCCGTATGTACGACAAGCTCGGCGGCATGACCGGTACGGCATCTACCGAAGCTGCCGAACTGAAGAACACCTACGGCCTCGATGTCGTGCCGATTCCTACCAACAAGCCTGTTGGCCGCGTCGACCACGCCGACTTGATTTACAAGGGCGAGGCCGGCAAGTTCGATGCCGTCGTCGAAGACATCGCCGAGCGCTTCGAGCGTGGCCAGCCGGTGCTCGTGGGCACGATCAGCGTCGAGAAGAGCGAGCATCTTTCGCGTCTGCTCACCCAGCGCGGCGTCGACCACGAAGTACTCAACGCCAAGCAGCACACTCGTGAAGCACACATTGTCACCCAGGCCGGTCGACTGCATTCGGTCACCGTTGCTACCAACATGGCCGGCCGAGGCGTCGACATTTTGCTGGGCGGTAACCCAGAGGGTCTGGCTCGCGCTCAGGTGCTCAAGGAAGGCCATTCGGCCGACGTGATGGTCGACGACTTCGCGTTGTCGCTGCCCATCGAAGAGATGCCCGAAGATTTCCAGGCGGCACGAACCGCAGCGTTTGCTCGCTACGACGAACTGCTTGCCGAGCTCACCAAGTCGTGCCGCGCCGAAGGCGACAAGGTGCGCGAACTCGGTGGCCTGTATGTGCTGGGTACCGAGCGTCACGAAAGCCGCCGAATCGATAACCAGTTGCGTGGTCGTGCGGGCCGCCAGGGCGATCCCGGCGACAGCCGTTTCTACCTCAGCCTCGACGATGAACTCATGCGCTTGTTCGCTACGGGTGCGCTCAGTTGGGTGATGGGTCGTGCGTTGCCCGACGACGAAGCCATCGAAGCAAAGATGGTCACCAAGGCCATCGAGCGGGCGCAGAGCACGGTCGAACAGCGCAACGGCGAGGTTCGCAAGAACGTGCTCAAGTACGACGAAGTGATGAACGAGCAGCGCAAGATCATTTACCAGCGCCGCGATCAGATCCTCGAAGGAGCCGATCTCAAAGCGGCTGCGCTTGAGTATCTCGCCGATGCAATCGACACCTTGGTCGACAGCCACTGCGTCAGCGAAGCCGACGACGAATGGGATATCGACGGTCTTGTCACCGAACTGCGCTCGTTCTGGGCCACCGAGATCACCGAAGCTCAGCTTGCTGGGTGTCGCGACACCGACGAGATGTACAAGCTCGTGCTGGCCGATGCCTCGGCTTATTACGAACTGCGCGAAGCCGAACTCACCCCCGAGGTCATGCGCGATGTTGAGCGTCAGGTGATGCTGCAGATCATCGACCAGCGCTGGCGCGAGCATCTCGAGGAGATGGATTACCTCCAAGAGGGCATCAACTTGCGGGCGATGGGTCAAAAGGATCCACTCACCGAATGGCAGCGCGAAGGCTTCGAGATGTTCGGCTCGCTCATGAAGGGCGTGGCCCAGGACTTCGTTCGCTATGTCATGCATGTGCAAGTGGTGCGCAACGATGAGCCAGCTCCAGTCGTTCAAAACGTGCAGCAGTCATCGGCCGACAACGTGCAGACATCGGGTTTCCAAGTCGCCGCGCAGGTCGCTGCCGCCGACGGCGAGATTTCGCCTGAGCTGGCTGCTTCTGCGGCGCACAGCGAGCAGAAGTCGATGCCCATCGTCAATGACGAATGGTCGAAGACTCCCCGAAATGCGCCGTGCCCATGCGGTTCCGGCAAGAAGTTCAAGGTGTGCCACGGCGCCACCGCCTAGGCATCGCACACCCACCCCTCATGCGCGATTTCTCCGACGACATCAAGGACCTGCGACGCCGCCTCGGCGAGGCAGAGGCCTACCTCAAAATCAGCGACAAGCGCGCCCGCCTCGGCGAACTTGAGCTCGAGGTGTCGCGCCCCGATCTGTGGGACGACCAAGAGTTGGCCAAGAAGGTCAATGGCGAGTATTCGAATGTGAAGAGCGACATCGACACGTTCGATGGCCTCTCCAGCGACATCGCCGATACTGAGCTACTGCACGAGATGGCCCGCGAAGTTGACGATGCGAGTCAAGAACCCGAGCTCGTCGACGCAGTCGCTAAGACAGCGTCCACGTTGCAGCAACTCGAGATGCGCAGCTTGTTCACCGGCGAGCACGACGAGCTCGATTGCATCGTGCAGATCAACGCCAAAGACGGCGGTGTCGATGCTCAGGACTGGAGCGAGATCCTGCTGCGCATGTACGGCCGTTGGGCCGAGCGGCACGGTTTCGGTTTCGAGATCGACGGCATCTCCGAGGGCACCGAGGCCGGCATTCTTTCAGCCGAGTTCACCCTCACGGGGCGCTACGCCTACGGGCTGATGACCAGCGAGCGCGGCACGCATCGCTTGGTTCGTATTAGCCCGTTCGATAACCAAGGCCGCCGCCAGACCAGCTTTGCGGCGGTTCAGGTGTGGCCAGTGCTCGAAGATCCCGACGTTGAGCTCAACGAATCTGATGTGCGCATGGAGGTCTTCCGGGCCAGCGGCGCCGGCGGTCAGCACGTGAACAAGACATCATCGGCGGTGCGGCTCATCCATGAGCCAACCGGGTTGGTGTCGAGCTCACAAGAGGAGCGCAGCCAGTTGCAGAACCGCGAAAAGGCGATGAACCGGTTGCGCACCATGCTCGCTGCTCGGGTTGAAGAAGAGCGCCAAGTCGAGATGGATCGCATTGCTGGGCGCCAGGCACAAGTTGGCTGGGGCAGCCAGATTCGTAGCTATGTGCTGCAGCCGTACCAAATGGTGAAAGACCTCCGCACCGAGGTCGAGTCGGGCAACGTGGCCGCAGTGCTCGATGGCGATCTCGATGTGTTCATGGAGGGTTACCTCCAGCATCGCCGCCGTTCGCAAGAGTGACCTCCGTGGCCCGCCGGGCACTGCTAGGTTTTGCTGTCTGCGGGCGGCAGAAACGTACGTATTCCACTTCCGAGGAGCCAGGTTGATACGCCTCGAGAACGTCACCAAGATTTACAACTCAGAAGTCACCGCCCTGCGCGACGCCACCTTCGATGTTGCCAAGGGCGAATTCGTTTTCCTTGTTGGCCCATCAGGCTCGGGCAAGTCGACCTTGCTGCGGATGATGAACCGCCAAGAGAGCCCCGAAAAGGGTGCCGTCTGGGTGGCCGGACGCAACATCAACGAGATGCCCGATAGCAAGGTGCCGCATCTGCGGCGCAACATCGGCAACATCTTTCAGGACTACAAGTTGCTGCTCAACAAGACCGTTCACGAAAACGTGGCCTTCGCGCTCGAAGTGATCGGTCGCCCCAAGCACGTGATTCGCCAGCAGGTGCCAGCAGTGCTCGACCTCGTGGGTCTCACCGGCAAAGAAGACCGCTTTCCGCACCAGCTGTCGGGTGGCGAGCAGCAGCGAGTTTCTATCGCTCGAGCCTTCGTGAACCGTCCGCTTATCTTGCTCGCCGACGAGCCCACCGGAAACCTCGACCCCGCTACCGGCGAGGGCATCATGCGCTTGCTCGATCGAATCAACAAGACCGGCACCACAGTGGTGATGGCCACGCACGACCAACGCATCGTGAACATGATGCGCAAACGCGTGATCCAGATGGACCGCGGCATCATCGTGCGCGACCAGGCCCGCGGGGTGTACGAATAATGTTGTCTCGTCTTGCCTATACGTTCCGTGAGACCGGCGCCAGCCTGCGCCGAAACATCACGCTCACCGTGGCGGCCATCCTCACCAGCGCGGTGTCGTTGTTCTTGGTTGGCGGCACGTTCCTGGTGCAGCGCGGCTTCGACAACCTGCTCTCGAAGTGGGCCGGTGGCGTGCAGATGATTGTGTACGTGAGCCCCACGGCCACGCCCGATCAGGTCACCAACATCAAGAGTGCACTCGAGTCGAGTCCAACAGTTGTCGACGTTGGCAAACTCGAGTACCTCAACTTCGAGCAGTCGTTGGCCGAAGCCAAGC
Organism: Actinomycetota bacterium; assembly: GCA_037140375.1. GTDB lineage: Bacteria > Actinomycetota > Acidimicrobiia > Acidimicrobiales > Ilumatobacteraceae > WLMZ01. Next base: position 622 of record JBAXER010000051.1, on the reverse strand, counting down.
GCTTGCTGGCCGCCGACCCCACCACGTTCCGGTTGCTCAACGAAGCCAACCTGCCCACCGAGTTCAAGGTGGTGCCCAAAGCCGGACAACTCAACGTGCTGGTGCAGCTCGCGAACGGATTCGCCGAGGTGCCCAAGGTGCAAAAGGTGGTCTTGGCGCGCGATCAGGTTGAACAGATCAGCAAACTGCGCGACTTCGTGCAAACCGTCACGGTAGGACTCTCGGTGTTGTTGCTGGTCGGCGCGCTGATCTTGATTTGGACCACGATTCGCACGGCGATGTTTGCTCGCCGACGTGAGATCGAGGTGATGAAGTTGGTCGGTGCCACCAACTGGTTCATCCGAATACCGTTCATGCTCGAAGGACTCATTCAGGGTCTGATCGGAGCGCTGATGTCGTGTGGCTTCCTGCTGTTCTTCAACCGTCTGTGGACCAACGGCGTCGTGAAACTCAAGGGTGATAATGGGTTTATTGCCCTGGTGGTCAGCAACAGCTTCTTGAATTTGGTGATGCTGCTCGTGGTGCTGTTCGGTATGGCCGCTGGCGCGATTGCGTCGGGCGTTGCTGCCAGCCGCTTCCTCGACGTCTAACCCCCTCGACGTCTCACCCCTCGACGTCTCAC
>JBAXER010000050.1:0-20734 GCA_037140375.1 Actinomycetota bacterium | reverse complement strand
CAGCGTCAGGGTCTCTGCGTCAGGCAGTGGCGTCGAGATAGTGCAGCACGGCCTCGCCGCAGCGGCGACCAGAGAACAACGCTCCCTGAATCGAGGCGGTGTCGCGATGATCGCCGCACACAAACAAACCGTTGTCGAGCGACACGGCCTTTTTGGGATTGAACGGCGGGTTCTGATTGGGCTGACCGTGAGCAATGCGATACGTGCGCAGGTGCCGCCACGAATCGACTTGGGTGCCCCACCAACCGCGTAGCTGTTGGCGAGCCAGTGCCTCGAGATCGCCCTCGATGACACCGGGCATCGCTACTGCGATGAGGTGTTGTCCGGCGGGTGCGTACGTGGGCGCGATATTGCTCATCACCGCAACGTTGAGCGCTGGACCAGTGTTGTCGGCGTCGAGCACGATGAACCGCTTATTGGTTGGCGCGACATCGGCCGCAAAGTACACGCAACCAGCCGATTGCGAAGCCACCGCTGGCAGCGACAGCAGCGCACTTGCCGATGGTCCTTCGGTGGCGACGACAACTGCTCGCGCACTGAGCGTGCTGCCGTCGACCAGCGTGACGCTGTGGGCGGTCACAGCCGCAACGGGCGAGTTGAGCCGAACAGTTCCGGGAGTAAGCCCATCAGCCATCTGCGTGCCGATTGCACCCATACCTTGCGCAGGCACAGCTGAATCACCCTCAGACAACCAACGGAAGATCACCTCGAAGGCGCGGTTCGACGTGTTCATTGAGGGGTCGAGTTGGATGCCTCCGATGAGCGGTCGCAAGAAGCGATTGATCATCTTCGGTGAGAAGCCTTGCGATTGCAGTGAAGCAAGCGTTGAGGTGTCGGGTCCGCCGAGCAACGCCCGAATCGGGCGACGGCGAACACGCGAACGCAGCAGCGCGATACGCAACTTGTCGACTGGCGACCCAATGGGGGCGAGGGCTGTGGCGAGTGCTTGGGTGGGCCGCCGAAACGGATCGCTGACCACATGACCGCGACCCTTGGTCCATACGAGTGCGCCTGGTTCGAAGTTCTGCAGATCGAGCGCCGCTAGGTCGAGCTGTCGGGGCAGTTCGGGATACGCGGTCAGCAGCACTTGGAACCCGCGATCGAGCAAGAAGCCATCGACATGGTCGGTGCGCACGCGGCCGCCAACGCCGTCGGATGCCTCAAGAACCGTGACCGTCTTGCCGGCAGCGGTGAGGGTGCGCGCCGCTGCGAGGCCGGCGAGGCCGGCGCCCACAATGACAACGTCGGTCATGCCGCCGCTCGACCGAGGATGCTGCGCAGCGCGTGTTCGAGGGTGGCGTGCTGGAACGTAAAGCCGTTCTCGAGCAAGACCTTGGGCAACACCTTTTGGCCGGTGAACAGCAACGCATTTGCGAGTTCGCCGCCGAGCAACAGCTTGGGTCCGAACTTGGGGATGGGTAGCACGGTGGGCCGGTGCAGCACCTTGCCGAGGGTCTTCGTGAACGTGCCCTGGGTGACCGGTGCTGGCGCGGTGAGGTTCACGGCGCCATGCACAGGGGCGGTGATGAGGTGGAGAATGGCGCGCACTTCGTCGTCGAGCGAGATCCAGCTCTGCCATTGGCTTCCGTTGCCGAACTTGCCGCCGAGACCCAACTTGAACAACGGCAGTTGCTTCGCCAATGCGCCGGCAGACTCGGCCAGAACAATGCCGGTTCGCAGGTGTGCCACGCGTACGCCGGCTTCGCTGGCTGGAGCGGTGGCTGCTTCCCACTGCACGCATAGGTCGGCCAAGAAACCGCTGCCGACGCTGCTGTGTTCATCAAGCTCTTCGTCGCCGCGTGCGCCGTACACGCCGATGGCGGAGCCAGACAGAAACACTGCGGGCTTGCGCTCGAGCGAGGCGATCGTTGACGCCAACAATTCGGTGCCAAGTACGCGGCTGTCAACGAGCTCTCGCTTGTACTCGGCGGTCCAGCGGTGATCGCCAATGCCAGCGCCCGCAAGGTGCACAACAGCATCGGCGCCTTCGAGCGCGGCGGATTCGATGGTGCCGTCAGTGGGGTTCCAGCGCGCCTCGCCGGGGCGCGGCGTTCGACGGACGAGTCGCGTGACATCGTGTCCGTCGGCGCTGAGCTTCTTGACCAGCGCGGTTCCGATGAGACCTGTGGATCCGGTGACGACTACATGCATACCGCCACGTTAGACCGCCCGCGACACCTAGTCGCGACGCATCGGGATGATTGTGTGTGACGTCAGTCGACGATGACGGGTACCGACGTGACCACGGTGTTGGGCCGATACAACAACTTGGCCTTGATGGCCAATGCCGATTGGTTGTGCAGCCACTGACTCGTGAACTTGGTGACGAACTCGGGGATGACCACCGTGATCATTTCGTCGGCCGACTGCTCGTCGAGTTCGTCGATGTAGGCCAAGATCGGGCCAGTGAGATCTCGGTATGGCGAGCTAATCGTGTGCAGTTCGATCGAGATGTCGAACGAATCCCATTGCTCGCGGAAGTGACGCTCTTCTTCTGGGTCAGACACAACCGACACAGCGATGAGGCGATCGGGGGCAAGGCTGGCCGCGTATTGCAGGGCGTGGAGCACGCCCTTATTGATACTGCCGACGAGCACCACCACGAGATGCTGATGACGCTGCACCTTGTAGCCAGGCTCAACTGTTACTGCTGCTTTGACTCGCTTGTAATGGCCGCTGATGGCCTTGAACGTGGCCGACAAGACGAGGATGACCACCACGCTGATCCATGCCCCCGACAAGAACTTGGTGACGATGACGATGAGCGCCACGAGTCCGGTGGTGAATGCGCCGACAGCGTTGATGGCGAGGTTGCGTTTCCAGCCGGGCTCTTTGATCTTTACGTGGTGCACGCACATGCCGGTCTGGCTGAGGGTGAAGCCGGTGAACACTCCGACGGCGTACAGCGGGATCAGTGCCTCGATCTTGCCCTTGAATCCGACAACAAGAGCAATGGCTGCGAGTGACAAGAACAAAATGCCGTTCGAGAACACCAAGCGGTCGCCGCGGTTCGAGAATTGCCGCGGCAGGTATCCGTCCTTGGCGATGATTGATGACAGACGCGGATAGTCGGCGTAGGAAGTGTTGGCAGCCAAGATGAGCACCGCAAAGGTGGCGAACTGGGTGATGAAGAACGGCACGTTTCGTCCTCCGTAAATGTGCTCTGCAAGCTGAGCAAGCACCGTGCCGCCGAAGCCAGGAACTGGCTGCAGGCGGTTGGCGACGATAGAGATTCCGAAGAAGCACACGCCGAGAATGACGCCCATCCAGATGAGGGTTGTCGATGCGTTCTTTGACTCAGGCTTCTTGAACGCAGGCACACCGTTAGAAACGGCCTCGACGCCGCTCAAGGCCACAGCGCCTGATGAAAATCCTTTGAGGAACAGCAGCAGAGAAATGCCGCCAAGATGCCCGAGCTCCTCGGCGGCCAAACCGGTGTGCTGAATGGGGCCGAGGTGCTGCACGAACACCCGGTACAGACCAACCACGATGAGCGCTACGAGGCTCAGGACATAGATGTAGGTGGGCGGAGCAAACAGCGCGCCTGATTCTTTGAGGCCGCGCAGGTTGGCGATGGTCATGATGACGATGAACCCAACGCAGAGTTCGACTCGGTATTGCACAAGGCTAGGGAAGGCCGCCACGATGGCGGCAACACCGCCGGCAACGGATACTGCAACCGTCAAGATGTAGTCGGTGAGTAGAGAGCTGCCCGCGACTAACGAGGGAACTTCGCCGAGGTTTTCGCGGCTGACCACATATGAGCCGCCGCCGCTTGGGTAAGCGAAGATGGTCTGTCGGTAGCTAACCACCACGACCGTGAGCAGCACCACGACCATGATCGAGATGGGCACCAGCTTGGCGTAGGCGGCTGCGCCGACGCCGGCGACGATGAACACATGCAGGATCTCTTCGGTCGCGTATGCGGTGGATGAGATGGCGTCGCTGGAGAAGACCGGCAGTGCGATCTTCTTAGAAAGGCGTTGATGTTGTTCGTCGGCGGACGCGAGCGGTTTGCCGATAAGGAGTCTCTTCAGAGAAGTGGCCATGCAATTGGGAAGCTTCGTCGGTTCTGGAGTCGTTACGCAACATAGGAAATCATTTGTTCACGAAACTTGGTGGTTCTTGTGGGGTAATGCCTACGATTCGGGCGACATCTTTGGAGGACGTGCGATGCATGTTGTGATTGTTGGTTGTGGACGGGTTGGGTCGGCGCTTGCGCGCGACCTCATTGAGGGCGGGCACTCGGTGTCAATCATCGACCGCAAAGCCGAGGCATTCACTCGCCTTGGTGCGGACTTCGCTGGGCAGACCATTATCGGTATCGGGTTCGACCGAGAGGTGCTGATCGCCGCCGGCATCGAACGTGCCGAAGCGGTGGCTGCGGTCACCAGTGGCGACAACTCAAACATCCTCGTAGCGCGAGTCGCTCGTGAGAACTTCGGCATCGAGCGCGTTGTTGCTCGCATCTACGATCCGCAGCGCGCCGCCGTGTATCAGCGTCTCGGCATTTCCACCGTTGCGACCGTGTCGTGGACCACAGAGCGCGTGTTGCGCCGTGTGCTCCCGGCCGAGACCGCTGTCGAGTGGGTCGACGCAAGTGCGCAGGTGTCACTCGTTGAGCGCCCAATCGTCGGCGCACTCGCCGGCCGTAAGTATTCAGATATCGAAGAATCAGCAACCGTGCGCATCGTGGCTGTCAGCCGTTTGGGTTCGGCGATGTTGCTCACCCCAGGCCTTGTTGCCCAAGAAGGCGACCTTGCCTATTTCGCGATTGCGTCGAAAGACGTCGATGGCCTGCACGACTTACTCGCCGCCCCGGCCTCACACGGTCACTAGGAACAGGAACTCGTCATGAAAGCAGTGATCGTTGGCGGCGGAAGCGTCGGTCGGTTCATCGCCGAGCAGCTCGGCAGCTCGGGCCACACCGTTGTGATTTTGGACAATGACCCTCGGGTGTTCAAGCAGTATCAAAAGGCCGAAAAGCTTGCCGGGGTTTCGTGGGTGCAGGGCGACGGTTGCGACCTTGGTGCGCTCAAGGCTGTTGGTCTGTCTGACTGCGATGTTGTCGCAGCCGTAACCGGTGACGACGAAGACAACTTGGTTGTGTCGTTGCTGTCGAAGCAAGAGTTCGGTGTGCCCCGTGTTGTGGCTCGTGTGAACAACCCCAACAACGAGTGGATGTTCAATGAGATGTGGGGTGTCGACGTTTCGGTGTCTACGCCGCACCTCATCACTGGCTTGGTGCAAGAGGCTGTAGCCGTTGGCTCGTTCGTGCGACTGCTGTCGTTCGAGGGCGGCAAGGCCAAATTGGCTGAGGTCACGTTGGCCACCGACTCGCCAGCTGTCGACAAAGAGATCACTGCGCTTGGCTTTCCTCGCGATGCCACCGTGGTGGCCATCTTGCGTCACGACCACATGGTGCATCCTCGCGGCGACACCGTGCTGCGCGCCGGCGACGAAGTGATTGTGTTGGTTACCGGCGACAGCGAGACCGACGTTCGCCGCATTCTCATCGCCGAGTAGGCGCTGCATCGCCGCTCGATGTGGCTCGGCAAGCTAGCGCTTGTTGTGGCTTAGCTCGAGATCAGCGTGTACGACGGATTCAGCATGACTCGGCGGCCGCGCTCGTCGTGCGCAACGCCCTCGATGATCATGGCTCGGCCGTGCTCGATGCCCCTGATGGCGCGTCGGCCCGTGAACACAGCAACGGCATCGCCGGTGCCGTCGGATACCACGATCTCGAGGGCTGGAATGCCCTTGCGTGGAGCAACCCGAATGCGCTTCACCTCGCCGCCAACTCGCGAGGGCACGCGGTATTGCAGCTCGGCGATAGGCATCAGCTTGAGGTCGGTGAAGCGTTGCTGCAGCCGCTCGGCGTCGAGGTGCTCGGGCTTCGACTTCAGGCGCTGGGCAAGATCGCGAAGGCCCATCAGCTGCCCGCAATCGCGTTCGTGAGGGCGGCGTCGAGAGCGGTCTCTTCCATAACGCCAAGATAGGCCGTGGCCTTTCCGTTTGGCGAAACAAAGGCCCATGCGGGTTGTGCCGGTACGCCAAAACGGGCGAAGAGCTCGCCGGTCTGATCATTCATGTTCGCAAAGGTGATGCCGTGGCGGTCGATGAACGCCTGCATCGAGGCTTCGTCGCCGTTCCATGCCACACCCACGACGGTGATCTTGTCGGCCCACTTTTTGCTGGCCGCCTCGACCGAGGCGGCTTCTGCGTTGCACGCACTTCAACCAGGTGCCCAGAACCAAAAGGCGACGGGTTTACCGATGAACGAGGCGGCATCGATCTGGCCGCCGCCGACGGTGGCCGAGGTGAATGCCAAGATGCTCGATGGCGAGGTGGCCACGGTTGTTGGCTCGGCGGTAGTGATCTTCGCAGAGCTTCCGCAAGCCGTAAGAACGGCGGCAGCGGTGATCAAAGCGACCGTGCGCATCGCGCGCCGGGGAAGTAATGCGGTGCCCATTTCGCCAACCCTACCGAGACACGAGTAGGTGTGGGTCGTACTGGTTCGTAGTCTGTGGGGAATGAAGACCCGAACGTTGCTCCTGCTCGCGGTTACGTGTGGTCTCGTGATCTTGCTTGCCGGTAGCTTCAAGCTGTTTTTGATTACCGAGAAATCGCCGCCGGCGCATCTGTCGGTAGGCCAAAGCGGCACCATCGGCGACATGAAGGTCACGGTTGTTTCGGCCAAGCGCGAGCTCGATCTCATGCTGGTTGCGGTCACGTTGGTCGGCGCCGACGACCCGAACGGAGCCACCACGTGGGTGCTGGGTTCGGGAACCGATGCAAACCTTGCCCCTGTAGCGGCGCCGTCAGCGGTCGGTGCGCAGTGCGGTGCAACGAAGTCCGCTCAGCCAACGTCGTGTGTGTTGGCGTTCGTCACGTCGAGCAAGCGAGGCGTGTTGCGTTACGAGCGAGCGCAAGAAGCCGTGCGCTGGGACATTGATCTGCCGTAAGGGTTACTGCTAGCAACCCCTTGAGACGCCTTCATGTGGTGGCACGCAAGGGCCGAACAGCTACGGTGACAGCCGAAGATCTCGCCCTGTGCGAGAGCAACGTGTGGAGGTGGTTGGTCTGGCCGAGCAGTTCGATCTCGTGATTATTGGGGGAGGCCCCGGAGGCTACGGAGCAGCGCTGTATGCAGCGTCGGCCGGTCTCAACGTGGCGCTCGTCGAGAAAGATGTTGTCGGCGGCACCTGCCTGAACAGAGGCTGCATTCCAGCGAAGGCGTTTCTCGAAACGGCCGCGGTGAATCGTCATGTCGTACACGCTGGAGACTTCGGCATTGAGTCCAGCGCTCCGCACGTGAACTTTGCCGTGGCTCAGGCTCGCAAGCAAAAGATCGTCGACGGATTGGTCAAGGGCATCGGCGGCCTCATCAAGAGTCGCAAGGTCACGTACTACCTCGGCTCTGGTTCGCTTGGCGCCGACCGCACGGTCACGGTTGCGTTGGCCGAGGGTGGCACTGCGCAGGCGCAAGGTAGGGCAGTTGTGCTGGCTGCTGGCTCGGTTCCACGAACCATCCCCGGCTTCGATCGCGGCGGTCCAATCATGACCAGCGACGAAGTGCTGATGCTCGATTACGTGCCGGCTCGTTTGGCGGTTATTGGTGGCGGTGCCATCGGTTGTGAGTTCGCATCTACGTTTGCCGACCTCGGTTCGCAGGTCACCATCCTCGAGGGTCTGCCAAAGATCTTGCCGGGTCTCGATGCCGACCTTGCCAATGTTGTGGTGCGCAGCTTCAAGAAGAAGAACATCGATATTCGCACCGGAGTTTCTGTGAACGGGCATACGCCGCAAGCCACAGCCGACGGACGTGGCTCCACCACGGTTCACTTTGGTGAGGGTGAGAGCCTTGAGGTCGATGCTGTTGTGGTGTCGGTTGGCCGCCGCCCCTATGCCGACGAACTCGGGCTGGCGTCTACCGGCGTCAACGTCACTGAGCGAGGCTTTGTCGAGGTCGACGAGTTCTGCCGCACCGGCGAGCCTGGCGTCTACGCAATCGGCGACCTCATCAACACGCCGCAACTCGCGCACGTTGCGTATGCCGAGGCGATCTTGGTGGTCAAAGATCTGCTCGGCGAGAAGCCAATGCCAATTCGTTACGACCGGGTTCCGTGGGCCATTTATTGTCACCCCGAAGTTGCGTGGTCTGGTCTCGGCGAAGAGGCGGCGATTGCCCTTGGCTTCGAGATCGTGGTCAGTAAGCATCAGTTCCGGGCCAACAGTCGCGCTCAGATCATTGGCGAGATTGATGGCCTGGTGAAAGTGGTGGCCAAGAAGAACGCCGACGGCAGCGCCGGCCAGGTGCTCGGTGTGCACATGGTTGGACCATGGGTGACCGAGCAGCTCAGTGGCGGATATCTCGCCGTGAACTGGGAGGCCACCGTCGCCGAAGTTGCTGAATTCATTCAGCCGCATCCCAGCCTGAGCGAGCTGTTCGGTGAGACGATGTTGTCTCTTACCGGGCGTAGTCTCAACAGCTGATTCGCACGTACGCAATGCAAGATTTGGAAGGATTTCATGGCTGACATCACGTTGCCGCAACTCGGAGAAACAGTGACCGAGGGAACGATCACGCGCTGGTTCAAAAAGGTCGGTGACGCTGTCACGGCCGATGAGCCATTGTTCGAAGTGTCTACCGACAAGGTCGACACCGAGGTGCCAGCGCCAAGCAGCGGAGTGTTGCTTGAGATTCGCGCCCAAGAAGGCGACACAGTTCCTGTTGGAGCAATCATCGCCGTGGTGGGCGCAGCCGACGGCGCTGCTCTAGCCCCGGCGCCCACGCCAGCACCTGCACCTGCGCCCGAAGTTGTTGAGGCCCCGGCGCCGCCGCCGCCACCACCCCCGCCGCCGGCTCCAGCCCCCGTGGCACCAGTTGCCCCTGTTGCTGCAGCAGTTGCATCCGCAGCCGCTGTAGCCGCCGGCGTCGACGACAACCGCTTGTTGTCGCCAGTGGTGCGCCGTCTCGTGGCCGAGCACAACATCGATACGGCGTCGCTTGTGGGCACTGGTCCTGGCGGAAGAATCACTCGTGAAGATGTGCTTGATCGCATCGATGCCATGGCGGCCAACGCAGCGCCTGCACCGGTAGCTGCTCCAGCTCCAACTCCAGCGCCGGTCGCTCCTGCTCCTACGCCAGCGCCAGTCGCTGCCGCTCCGGCTCCTGTCTTTGCCCCGGCCGCGGCGGTCAGCGACGACCGCGACGATGTCGTGAAGCTCAGCAAGATCCGCAAGCTCACTGGTGCGCACATGGTGATGAGCAAGGGTGTGAGCCCACATGCGTTCAGCGTTGTCGAGGTCGACTTCTCGAACGTCGATTCCACACGCAACAAGATCAAGGACTCGTGGAAAGCCGACGAAGGTTTCGGCATCACGTATCTGAGCTTCATTACCCGTGCCGTAGTCGACGCATTGCGCGAGTTTCCACATCTCAACGCCACCGTCGATGGCGACAACCTCATCGTGCACAACTTTGTTGACCTCGGCATTGCCGTAGACCTCGACTACAGCGGTCTGCTGGTGCCGGTTATCCGCGGCGCAGAGACCAAGCGCCTGCGCGCGATTGCTCGCGAGATCAACGATCTCGGCACGCGGGCTCGTGGTCGCAAGCTCGGTCCCGATGAGATCTCTGGCGGCACCTTCACCATCAGCAACAACGGCTCCGCCGGCAGCGTGCTCACGATGGCCATTATCAACCAGCCACAGGTGGCGATTTTGTCTACCGATGCAATCGTGCGCAAGCCGGTTGTTGTGCGGTCGGTAGATGGTGGCGAGAGCATCGCCATTCACCCAATGGGCAACCTCGCGATGAGCTGGGACCATCGGGCATTCGACGGTGCGTATGCCGCTGGATTCTTGGTCAAGGTAAAGGCACTGCTCGAGACCCGCGATTGGGGTGCCGAGCTCTGATGAGCTCTTTCGCCGGGCCGTTGCATGTGCGTTGGCTCGGCCGCGTTCCATACAGCGAAGCGTTGGCGGTGCAGAACGCGTTGTTCGAACACGGATCACACAACCACTTGTTGTTGCTCGAGCACCGCCATGTGTTTACCCACGGTTCGCGGGCCGATGTATCGGCCAACGTGTTGGTAGACCCCGCCTCGGTTGGCGCCGAACTGCTGGCCGTGAACCGCGGCGGTGATGTCACCTATCACGGCCCCGGTCAGCTGGTGGGCTACCCGGTGTTGTCGCTGGACCCTAAGCACGGGGGCGCTGCTGGCCCTGCCGACACGGTGGCGCATGTGCGCAATGTCGAGCAACTCATTATCGACGCGCTCAGCGAACTGGGTGTGCCCAATGCCGGACGCCTCGCCGAGTATCCAGGCGTGTGGGTCGACCCCGACGGTTCGAATCCCCGCAAGATTTGTGCCATTGGCGTTCGCGTCTCGCGAGGTCGCAGCATGCACGGATTCGGGCTCAACGTGAGTACCGATATGCGTTACTTGCGTGAGTACATCGTTGCGTGCGGCATTGCCGATCGCCCGGTTACGTCGCTGTTCGAAGAAGGCATCGATGCGTCGATGGCCGATGTGGTCGATGTCATCGCTCGGCTCGCTGCAGTGCGCTGGGGAAACGGTGTCGCTGAGCGTCAAGACGTGGCGTGGCGCGAACGTCCCGACGACCTGTCTGCGTTTTCGCGAGGCGAAGGTCCGGGCGCGCCCGTGCGCTCGGCGAGCGACCACGGCGTGGCGCAACCTCAACGCGACGACCAGGCTCGACCAGAGCCGGTGCGCATGCGAGCGCGTTTGGCGCAAGCCGGCGTTACCGAGTCAGTTGCGCTCAGCGACCGCAAGCCCCAGTGGCTGCGGCCCAAGGTGCAGCTTGGCGCCGAGGTGCTGGCGCTGAAACGAACCGTGCGCGATCTCAATCTCGTCACGGTGTGCGAAGAAGCTGGCTGCCCAAATCTCAGCGAGTGTTGGGCCGATGGCACAGCAACGTTCATGGTGCTTGGCGAACGTTGCACGCGTGCGTGCGGGTTCTGTCTTGTGGACACAAACAAGCCGTTGCCGCCGTCGAGCGACGAACCCCAACGCGTGGCTGAAGCCATCGAGCGCATGGGTGTGTCGCATGCAGTGCTCACGATGGTGGCCCGCGACGATCTCGACGACGGTGGCATGGCTCACGTCGCAGCGTGCGTTGAGGCGATTCATCTTCGTTGTCCCACCACGCGAGTCGAGACGCTCATCTCCGATTGCAAGGGCGAGGCTGCCGCACTGGCCTTGCTGTTTGCTGCTCGGCCCGATGTGCTCAACCACAATGTCGAGACCGTGCCTCGGTTGCAGCGAGCGGTTCGGCCGTCTGCTGGTTATGCGCGCAGCCTGAGCGTGTTGGCGCGAGCCAAGGCGGCAGGCCTTGTGACGAAGTCGGGCTTTGTGTTGGGCATGGGCGAAACGGTCGACGAGGTCGATGGCGTGTTGCTCGACCTTGCCTCTGTCGGCGTCGATGTCGTCACCATCGGGCAGTACCTGCGGCCAACGTCGAACCACTTGCCGGTGCAGCGGTGGATTGAGCCAGCCGAGTTTGAGCGCTGGAAGGTGCTTGGCGAATCGTTGGGCATTGGTCATGTCGAATCCAGCCCGCTGACGCGCAGCAGCTATCACGCTCGACAATCAGCCGAAACAGTTGAGGCACGCATCGGCTGACGGCCGTTGGTTTCGGGCAGAATGGATCTCATGCAAACTCCAGGTGCCGCAGCTCCTTTGTCTACTGCCGTATACGCCGATCGTCTCGATCGTGCACGCGCTCAGATGCGCGACAAGAACATCGATGTGCTGCTGCTTTCGCTGGGCCTCGACCTGCCCTACATCACCGGCTATCACGCGATGCCGCTCGAGCGCCTCACCATGCTGGTGGTGCCCCGCGAGGGCGAAGCGCGCATGGTGATCCCGCGCATGGAAGCGCCACGTGTAACGCCCCAGCCCGGCGTGTTCGAGATCCATCCGTGGGGAGAAACCGAGAACCCAGTTGAGATCGTTGCTCGTCTTGCACGCGAAGCTGGCGCCACGCACAACGTGGCTGTAGGCGATCAGATGTGGGCGCGTTTTCTGGTTGAGCTGTTGCCGTTGCTGCCGGGCGCTCACTATCAGCGAGCCGATGTGGTCACCTCGATGCGCATGGCCAAGGACGCCGACGAGATCGCTGCGTTGTTCGCCGCTGGCGCCGCAGTCGATCGAATTGCTGGCGAACTTCAGGCAGGCAATATCGAGTTGGTTGGACGCACCGAAGCCGCCGTGTCGGCCGATCTGGGTGAGCGCATTTTGGCCGAGGGCCATCAGATGGTGAACTTCGCGATTGTTGCCGCTGGCGAGAATGCGGCGTCGCCACACCACAGCCCCGGCGATCGCGTGATCCGCAAGAACGAAATTTTGCTGTGCGACTTCGGTGGCACGATGAATGGCTACTGCAGCGACATCACCCGCTGCGTGTATTTGGGCACGCCCCCCGCAGAGGTAGTTGATGCCTACGCGGTGCTGCAAGAAGCTCAGGCCGCAGCCGTTGCTGCTGGCGTTGTCGGTGCCCCGTGCGAAGAGGTCGACCGCGCGGCGCGGCGCATCATCACAGCGGCCGGTTACGGCGACTATTTCTTTCATCGCACCGGGCACGGCATCGGCATGGAGGCCCACGAAGATCCATACATGGTCGAGGGCAACTCCCTGCCGCTGGCGGCCGGACACGCCTTCAGCGTTGAGCCCGGCATCTATGTCGAGGGCAAGTGGGGCATGCGTCTCGAAGACATCGTGGTGGCCTCGCATGACGGCCCAGTGCCCATGAACTCGGCCCGGCACGAATTGGTTTGCCTCGACGTGTGACCCGCCGCATGAGCCGAAATCTGTCTGAGCACGTTTTTCGGTTGCTCAAGATGTAAGAATTCGGCCATGACAGCGCTCGACGATCAGCCCGGTATCGATACCCGACTCCCATGGCACATGCGTGGCAACTATGCCCCGGTGATGGATGAGGTCGAAGCCTTCGATCTGCCCGTGATTGGCAAGCTGCCAGCCGATCTCAACGGTCGCTATTTCCGCAATGGTGCCAACCCGATGAACGGCCCGACGCTGCATTGGTTTGCGGGCGACGGAATGATTCATGGCATCCGCATTCGCGACGGCAAGGCCGAGTGGTATCGCAACCGTTTGGTGCGCACCAAGGCGCTCGCCGGGGTCGATCGTTTCGACATGACAAATGGCAGCATGGACCTCACCGTTGGTTTGGCCAACACGCACATCGTGAGCCACGCCAACCGCATCTTGGCGCTCGAAGAGGGCAGCTTGCCCAACGAGTTGTCGAACGAACTCGACACGCTTGGGCCATACAACTTCGATGGCCGTCTCGATACTCCAATGACAGCGCACCCGCACACATGCGCCGAGACCGGCGAGATGCATTTCTTTGGGTACGGATTTATGCCGCCGTTCGTCACGTATCACGTGGCCGATGCCGCCGGACAGTTGGTGCATACTCAGGCCATCGACGTGCCTGGTCCAACGATGATCCACGACTTTGCGATCAGCCGCAACTACGCGATCTTCCTCGACCTCCCCGTCACCTTCAACATCGAAGACGCAATGTCGGGCGGCATGCCCTTCGGTTGGGAAGAGGGCTACGGAGCTCGCATTGGTTTGTTGAACCGCGAAGCAGCGCGCCGTGGCGAGCAGCCACGCTGGTTCGATATCGACCTGTGCTACATCTTCCACATCATGAACGCATGGGACGATGGTCCCGACGGTCACACGGTGTGGCTCGACGCTGGTCGTCACGCAAGCATGTGGCAGGGCGGCGCCGACAAGTTTGAGCCGTGCTACCTGTGGCGCTGGCGCTTCGATCTCAACACGGGCACTGTGCACGAAGAGCAACTCGACGACCGCGAGCACGCCTTCCCGCGTATCGACGATCGCCGCTGTGGCTTGCAGAACAACGTCGGCTGGGCGCTGAGCTCGCGTGACCAAGGTGTGAGCGAGATGGACGGCTCGAGCGTGTTTCTCAAGTACGACCTTGGCAAGGGCACAAGCGAAGTACACGACTTCGGCCCAACCACCGTTTCGGGTGAGCCGGTGTTTGTGCCAACCGCAAACGGCACTGCCGAAGACGATGGCTACGTGATCACGTACCTCTACGACAAGGCCACGCAGAGTTCATCGTTCGTGGTGCTCGATGCACGCGACATGAGTGCAGAGCCACTGGCGATTGTGCCACTACCGCAGCGAGTGCCGTTTGGCTTTCACGGCAGCTGGATCGCCGACTGAAACGTTGTTCATTGAGAACGAGTTGATTGAGCCGAGCTGGGGTTGCCCCCAGCCGGCTCGCTCACAACAGTTGGGCTCAGAGGCCTGACTTCTCGAGGATGTGGATGCCACATGCCGAGCCGAGGCCGATGACATGGGCCAGGCCAACCTTGGCGCCTTGGATCTGACGATCGCCAGCCTCGCCGCGCAGGTGATGACACACTTCCCAGACGTTGGCAATGCCGGTGGCTGCAATGGGGTGACCCTTTGATTCGAGGCCGCCCGACACGTTGACTGGGGTTGAGCCATCGCGCCATGTGGCGCCGCTCTTGAAGAAGTCGGCAGCTTCGCCTGGCTTGCACAGACCGAGGTTGTCGTAGTGCACCAGTTCGGCAGTGGCGAAGCAGTCGTGCAACTCGACGAGGTCGAGGTCTTCGGGGCCGATGCCAGCCTTGGCGTACGCCTGGGCGGCGGCACGACGGGTGAGCGTGTTCACATCGGGGAGAACCTGGCAGGCCTCTTCGTATGGGTCAGAGGTGAGCACTGACGCTGAGATCTTGACCGCACGGCGCTGCTGCTCGAGCGACAGGGTCTTGAGCTTGGCATCGCTGACCAACACTGCTGCGGCGCCGCCGTCGCAGTTGGCTGAGCACATGGCGCGGGTGTTCGGGTATGCGATCATCATGTCGTTCATGATCTCGTCGAGGGTGAAGCGCTTCTGGTAGGCAGCCAACGGGTTGAGCGTTGAGTGAGCGTGGTTCTTCTCGCTGATCTGAGCGAACAACTTGAAGTCGGCGCCGCCGTACTTGTGGGCGTACTCCATGCCGACCTGAGCGAACACGCCCGGCATGGTGTCGGTGCCGATGCGGCCATCGGTTGAGGCCACTGCGCCGTAACGGCCAGCGCGGTTCCAGGTCTTGCCGTCGTCTTTGCGGTTGCCGCCCGACAGCAGGCCAACGCCGCTGAGCTTCTCGACGCCTACAGCGAGGCCGAAGTCGCACTCGCCGCTCTTGATGGACATGTAGGCAACGCGCAACGCCGTGGCGCCGGTGGCGCAGGCGTTTGACACGTTGTACGCCGGGATGCCGGTCTGGCCGATCTGCTTTTGAATCATCTGGGCAATACCGCCACCGCCCATCAGGCAACCTGCGGCCAACACGCCCATGTCGGCCATAGTGACGCCGCCGTCGGCAAGCGCGGCCATCGCTGCTTGCGCAGCGAGGTCGACGGTGTCTTTGTCGGTGTGCTTACCGAACTTGGTCATGTTGATCCCGAGGATCCAAACGTCGCCGCTAGACATGGCTACTCCTTACAAGTGAGTTCTAAGAGTTCTTATTGGTTGATGAAGAAAATGAAGAAAGTGTGCTGATCTGCGTTGCAGATCAGGAGACAGGTTCGAAGGCGAAGTTGACGGCTTCGGTGCCGGCATCATCGGCGCCGACGACGTAGGTGGTGAGGCGCACCTTCATGCCGAGCGACACGTGCTCTGGGTCGGCAGTGACGTTGGTGAGGTTGCCGCGAACGCTGGTGCCGTCGCACTCGATGATGGCCGACACGAACGGCACAGGAATGCCTGGCGCTGCGAACGAGACGATGGTGAACGACCGCACGAAGCCTTCGGTGGCGATGTCAGCGTCGGCGAACGACGTGCCAAAGCACGATGCGCAGGCATTGCGGCGATCGAAGAACCGGGCGCCACACGAGGTGCACTGATGGGCGACGAGGTGGGGGGTTGGAGCGAGTTGGAGATACTCGACGAAGGGGATCTGTTCGGACACAACTGCATTCTTCAGGACGCAGTGGACAAAAGGCAAAGCGGAGGACACGCCCGATCACCCACCCGTGCAATAACGTCACGTGGAGATTCGCTGAGAGGGGCCGCAATGTTGGATGTAGTGATTACCGGAGGCAAGGTCATCGACGGCACTGGACGTGCTGCCGTTGCTGCCGACATCGGAATTCGCGACGGCATCATCGTCGAGATCGGTGATGTCACCGAGGCCGCGCACCAACGTATTGATGCCACCGATCAGGTGGTGACCCCTGGGTTCATCGACATCCACACTCACTACGACGCTCAGGCTTTTTGGGACACCACGCTGAGCCCGTCGCCGTTGCATGGCGTCACCACCGTGATGGGCGGCAACTGCGGTTTCACGATTGCGCCGCTTGCCCCCGAAGACGGCGATTACCTGATGCGTATGTTGGCCCGAGTCGAGGGCATGCCGCTCGAGTCGCTGCAGCAAGGTGTGCCGTGGGACTGGCGCACCACTGGCGAATACCTCGACCGTCTCGACGGCACCTTGATGCCCAACGCTGGTTTCTTGGTTGGGCACTCGGCCATTCGCCGCAGCGTGCTCAAAGACCAAGCCACCGAGCGAGCGGCCACGCCCGAAGAGATCATCAAGATGCAGAATCTGTTGCGCGAAGGCCTCGCAGCCGGTGGCATGGGTTTTTCTTCGACATGGTCCACCTCGCACAACGACCACACTGGCTCGCCAGTTCCGTCTCGCCATGGCACCCGTGAAGAACTCGTTGCTCTGTGCAGCGTTGTTCGGGAGTTCCCCGGCACCACGCTTGAGTTCATCCCTCAGGTCGGTCGCTTCACCGACGAGTCGTTCGATCTCATGGCCGCGATGAGCGTGGCGGCCAACCGTCCGCTCAACTGGAACCTGTTGCAGGTTCAGGCTCAAAACTGGGAGCAGGTGCAGCATCAGCTCACGGGCGGAGACATCGCCGAGGCCAAAGGCGGCCGCGTCTTGGCGCTCACGTTGCCCGACACGTTCCGCCTGCGCCTGAACCTGCGCAGTGGTTTCGTGCTCGACATCTTGCCGGGATGGGACAAGCTCATGGCGCTCGATCCTGCGACCAAGCTGGCGATGCTGCGCGATCCTGCGGGCCGCGCCGAGATGAATCGGCTTGCGCAATCGGCGCCAGAACCGCTGCGCTCGTTGGCCAACTGGGGCACCTACACGTTGCTCGAAACCTTCAGCGAAAACTGGAAGCGCTTTGAGGGACTGTCGATCGGGGCCATCGCCACAGAACTCAACAAAGACCCGTGGGACGCGCTGGTCGACATCGCAATCGACGACGACCTCAACACCGTCATCGCCAGCATGGATACCGGCCAGACCAACGCCAGCTGGGAAAAGCGCGTCGAGGTGTGGCGCGACCCTCGAGCCATCGTTGGTGCATCCGACGCCGGGGCACATCTCGACATGATCGACAGCTTCAGCTACGCCACCACGTTGATTGCTCGCACCACAGTCGATCGCGAGCTACTGCCGCTCGAAGAAGCCGTGCACTATCTCACCGGCGCGCCGGCGGCGCTGTATGGCCTGAAGGGTCGCGGCACGTTGGCGGTGGGTAACGCTGCAGACATTGTGGTGTTCGATCGTCACAACATCGGCCCGGGTGAGGTGTTCACCAAGTTCGATCTACCTGGCGGCGCTGGTCGTGTCTACGGCGAGGCCAACGGCATCAGCAATGTGCTCGTGAATGGTGTGCCATGCGTGCAGCACGGCGAGATGCTCGATGCGCGCCCTGGCACCTTGTTGCGCAGCGGCCGAGACACGAACACCGTGCGGGTGCAGTAACCCGATGGCCTACTGGCCGGCGAGCGATGTGTTGAACAACTTGACATCGATCGTGTCGGTCAGCTTGGTGAGCGTGATCTGCAGGTCGGGTGTGTCTTGATAGGCGAGCATGCCGTTTTCGAGCACGCAGTACTTCTTGGTGCCACTGGTGAAGCTGAGCTGCACACACGTGGCGTTCTGATCAACAAATTGCTCGACTGAAGCGATTGCCGGGCCAACCATCACGGTGACATCTTGGCGAATACGCGCTGCTGGAGCGGCACCATAGAACTCGTGAGTGACCGAGAGATTGCTGATGGTGGCATCGTCGGCGGTGATTGAGCACTGGCCGGTAGACAACGTGCAGGTGCGGAAGCCGCCCACTGATTGCAGGAAACGAACATCGGCAAAAGTGATCGAACGCTCGCTTTCGTTCTGGATCGCAACGGTAACGGGCGTAACAAAGTTGCCGAATCGGGTGAGGATCGAATAGCTCGCGGTGAACGGGCCGATGGACGTATCGAGCTTGCTGAGCACTGCCTCGATCGCTGGGTCTGCTTGCGATCCGAACGACGGACGCTCGCCGGTGATGCACCCGCTGAACAACAGCGGGGCGACAATGGCGACGGCGAGAGAGCGGAAGAGACGCATACAAGCTGCGATCGTAGGGGATGAACTGAGCGAAACGGTGTCTGTCGCCCCTCGCTCGCCTATCGTCGTTGATCGTGATCCGTATCGATGCCGCCACCGTATTGCTGCAGTGGTCCACCGGTGGATTGTTTTTCTTGTGGTTCACCACTCGCCGCCGACTTGTCGGCGCTGGCTATGGCTGGCTGCTGCGTGGCGTTTATTTGCTGTTGGCTTTTGGAGCGTTGGTGTGCGGTCTGCGCTTTGGCTCCGAAGTTGTGCGCGAGATGGCGTCGTTCGGTGTGGGGCTTGCGGCTCTCGTCGCGCTGCTGATATCCATCGTGCGCCGCCGCGACGATCGCTTTGCTCCTTGGCTCGATTTGGTGGCTCCGGCGATCGGTCTCGTGGGTCTTGTCGCCGCAGGCATTGGCGCAGGCGGCAACGATTTGGTCGCAGTGATCCGCACGTTGGTGGGCGCAGCTTTTCTTGGTGCGGTCACCGACGCCATGTTGCTCGGCCACTGGTATCTGGTGCAGCCTGGCCTGCCTCGCGGCCTGCTCAACGAATTGGTGCAGGTCACGCAGTATGTGTTGCCTATTGAGGTGGCCGCCTTGTTGCTGCCAACCGGCATGCTCAGCGTGCTCAGCGGCACTGTTTCCGACGGATGGAACGGCACGCTCGGGTACTTTTGGGTGGCGTGTTCGATCACTACAGCCGTGTTGTGCTGGGTCACCAAGCGAGCGCTTCGGGAGCGGTATTACTCGGCAGTGATGGCCGCAACCGGACTGTTGTATCTCGCAATTCTCACCGCTTTCGGCACCGACCTGGTCGCCCGAGCGGTGCTTGCTGGCTAGTCCGGCTTTAGCATCGGCGGTCATGCAGCAGATTCCGCGCACCCTGTTCAACGACGACCACGATCAGTTCCGCACCGCCTTTCGAGCGTGGCTCGACAACGAGGTCGTTCCAAACCATGAGCAGTGGGAGCGCGATGGCCTCGTGTCGCGCGAGATTTGGCTTGAAGCCGGACGACACGGATTCCTCGGCCTCACGGTTCCCGAGAAGTTCGGCGGCGGCGGCACCGACGACTACCGCTTTGCAGCAGTGATGGCCGAAGAGATTGGCATGACCGGTGTTATCGGTAGCGCCAACGGCATGACCCTGCACAACGACATTGTGCTGCCCTACTTCGTGAGCCTGTGCAATGAAGAGCAGCAGCGGCGGTGGCTCCCCGGCATGGTCACCGGCGAACGCATCGGTGCAATTGCGATGACCGAGCCGAACACCGGCAGCGATCTCGTGGGCATCAAGACCACAGCGGTGCGTCATGGCGACTCATTTGTGGTGAACGGCGCGAAGACATTTATCTCCAACGGCATCCTCAGCGACGCGGTCATCACCGTGGTGAAGACCGATCCATCCAAGGCGCATCGCGGGATGAGCCTGCTGGTGCTCGAGCGGGGTATGCCCGGCTTCGAGCGTGGACGCAACCTCGACAAGATGGGCATGCACGCTCAAGACACCGCCGAGTTGTTCTTCACCGATGTCGAGGTGCCCGCCACCAACATGCTGGGTGACGAAGGCATGGGCTTCATGTACTTGATGACCAACCTCGCTCAAGAGCGCCTCGGTATTGCGATTGGCGCTGTGGCGGTTGCTCAAGCAGCGCTGAACTGGACAGTCGACTACACCACCGAGCGAAAGGCGTTTGGGCAGTCGATTGCGCACTTTCAGCACAGCAAGTTCTTGCTCGCCGAACTCGCAACCGAAGTGCAGATTGCTCAGGTCTACGTCGACCGTTGTATCGAGTTGCATCTCAACCAAGCACTCACGGTCGAGCAAGCCGCGGCCGCCAAGTTTTGGTGCACCGAACTGCAGAACAAGGTGGTCGATCGTTGCGTGCAACTGCACGGCGGTTACGGCTACATGCGTGAGTATCCCATCGCCCGGGCGTGGGCTGACAGCCGCATTCAGACCATCTACGGCGGCACCAGTGAGATCATGAAAGAGATCGTCGGCCGCAGCGTTGTGGGCGGCTAGCGCTTAGGCGCGAGAACGAACGCCGCGGCTGGCAGCGAGGCCAAGCACAGCGCACAGCGCGGCCAGCGCGAAGTTCACGCCGACAGCGCTCTGCAAGGTGGCCGAGGTGCGATCAGCGAACGCAACCGTGGAGCCGCCGATAACCCCCATCATTCCGAAGCCCAGCGAATCGGCGAGATGAATTTGGCTGCTGATCTCGCCTTCGCGTCCGTCGTCGGCGTAGGTCATCGAGGCAACGGTGGTGGGGTTAAACAAGATGCCCAT
>JBAXER010000049.1:0-20818 GCA_037140375.1 Actinomycetota bacterium | reverse complement strand
ATCGGCAACCTCGGCCTATCAGCCACTGGCCGTGCCCCTTCGTCTGACCGACACGCGTACTACAGGTTCGCTACAACCCGGTGGCGTGCTTGTTGTTCCGGTGATGGGCGACCTGCCGCTTCCGCCCCCCGCAAGCATGATCGCTGTGGTCCTCAACGTCACCGTTGTTGGTCCCACAGCAATTGGGTACTGGACGCTGTACCCGCACGACACCACCTTGCCCACCGCATCGAACCTCAACGTCGACGCACCCGGAGCGTTCTTTGGTAACAACCTCGCCTTGGCCAACATGGTCACGGTGCCTGTTGGCCCGTCAGGCGCCGTCGATGTGTACTCGTCGGCCGGCGGCAATGTGGTGGTCGACATGCTCGGCTATTACGCGCCCGTCCCAGCAGCCGAGGCCGGTCGGTTCGTACCGCTGCCTTCGCCAACGCGCATGGTGGACACTCGCATCACCGCAACGCCGATGATCGAAAGCGACCTCCGCACCTACGCTGTTGTCGGCGCCGCCGCTGCCTCCGCCGTGGTGCTCAACGTGACCACCATCGGCAACGGACCCGGTTACTGGACAGTGTTCCCCGCTGGCTCCACGCAGCCATCGACATCAAACGTGAACACGGTCTTTCGCGGCCAGATCGCTTCGAACCAAGTCATCGTGCCAGTCGATTCGGCCGGGCAGTTCTCGGTGTTCTCATCGAGTGGCGGCCACTTGGTCATCGACGTGATCGGTTCATTCACCGGGGCCACGGCCGCGACCTCAACCGACGGCCTCTTCGTGCCGCTCACTACCCCCACTCGTTTCCTTGATAGCCGCTCGGCTGCGCTGAACCCGCTTGGTGGCACGCAGCGATTGCTCCCCGGATGGAACCTCGAAGTCGGCGTCGCAAGCAATGCCGCCATCGGTCGCTCTGACATCTCGGCGGTTGCGCTGAACCTCACGGTCGACGACACACTCGAAGCTGGCTACATCAGCGTCACGCCTGCAGGGTCGAACAACCCGGCGATCAAGCAGCGCGATACGTCGTCGATGAATGTCAGTTGGGCCGGCCAGACGCTGGCCACTCAGGTGATCGTGCCGGTCTCGGCGCGGGGCTTCGATGTGTTCGCTCAGAACCCAACACATGCCATTGCCGACATCAGCGGTTTCTACCTAGGCACGCCAGTGGCTGCTCCATTCGGTATCCCTCAAAACGTGGACCCAACGCCTGCCATGTGCGCGGGCTTCATGGCTACCGCAATCCTCAGCGCTGGACGCGGCGCATCAGGCGCCAATGTGGCGGCAATTCAACAACGCCTTCTTGACTTCGGTTTCTGGAACGAAGGTGCCGACGGCGCATACGGTTGGAGCACCCAACAGGCCGTGATGGCCTATCAGAAGTGGCACGGGCTCACTCCGAACGGCACGGTGAACGCCGCAACAGCGCACAGTCTGAACTGGCCCAACTGTCGCGCCACAGCAAGCGTCACCAGTTCCGGCGATCTGTTTGAGGTCGACAAGGGACGCCAACTCGGTTTCTTCGTGCGCAACGGACAGACGTTGCTCGTCATCAACGTGTCCACTGGCGGTGGCTACTTCTACGAAGCCGACAATCAGATCACCGGCGCCAAAGTGACCGGCACAGCCATCACCGATGTGGGTACATTCCGCGTCTATCGCGTGGCTGACGAGCCGGTCTACAAAGGCACGCTTGGCACGCTGTATCGCCCCCGCTTTGTGGTGCGCGGTATCGCCGTGCATGGCGCACCCAACGTGCCGGGCTATGCCGCCTCACACGGATGCATTCGGGTGAGCAACCCGGCGATGGACATGATCTGGGCGCTCAACCTGTTGCCCATGGGTGGCAAGGTTGTCATCCACGAATAGTGGAGTTAGCGCAATGCGATGCGGTCGTCGACAACCTCGACCGTGACCGTGTCGCCGTCGCTGAGTGATCCTTGCAAGATACGAACGGCCATCGGGTCGCTGATCTCGCGTTGGATGGTGCGCTTAAGGGGTCGAGCGCCGAACGCTGGATCGAACCCTTGGTGGGCCAGTAGCGCCATCGCTGATTGGGTGACATCGAGTGTGATGCGTCGAGCTGCCAACCGCGACCGAAGCGAGCCAAGCTGAATCGTGACGATCTCGACAATGTCGGCTTCGGTGAGCGAACGGAAGCGGATGATGTCGTCGACTCGGTTGATGAACTCAGGCTTGAAGAACGTGCTCGGATCGCCCGGCAAGTTGCTGGTCATAATCAGCACCACGTTGGTGAAGTTGGCGATGCGACCCTGACCATCGGTAAGGCGACCATCGTCGAGCACTTGCAGCAACACGTTGAAGACATCGGGGTGCGCCTTTTCGATCTCGTCGAGTAACACCACGCTGTAGGGGCGACGGCGTACAGCCTCGGTGAGTTGGCCGCCTTCGTCGTAGCCCACATAGCCAGGGGGCGCACCGATGAGCCGGCTCACCGAGAACTTCTCCATGTATTCGGACATGTCAATACGCACCATCGCCCGGTCGTCGTCGAACAGGTACTCGGCCACAGCACGAGCGAGTTCGGTCTTACCAACACCGGTTGGCCCGAGGAACATGAACGAGCCGATGGGGCGATCGGGATCGCTGAGCCCGGCGCGGCTGCGGCGGATGGCATGTGATACCGCAGTGACTGCGTCGTCTTGACCAATGACCCTGCGATGCAACAACGCCTCAAGGTTCACCAGCTTGGCCATCTCGCCCTCAAGTAAGCGGCTGACGGGAACACCAGTCCATTTGCTGACGACCTCGGCGATGTCTTCGGCGTCGACTTCTTCTTTGAGCATGCGGTTGGTGCTCTGCAACGAGTCGAGATGCGCCGTGGCTTCTTCGATACGGCGCTGCAGTTCAGGAATGCGGCCATAGCGAATCTCGGCTGCGATGTTGAGATCGGCTTCGCGTTCGAGCTGAGTGCCGAGATGCTCGAGTTCTTCTTTCAGCGTGCGGATGGCTGTGATGGCCTGCTTCTCACCTTCCCAGTGAGCGCGCATCGTGGCGCTTTGCACATTCAGACCGACGAGTTCGTCGTTGAGCGCATCGAGACGCTCGATGGATGCAGCGTCGGTTTCTTTGCTGAGCGCCACCTGTTCGATTTCGAGTTGCAGAATGCGGCGTTCGACGATGTCGATCTCGGTAGGCATCGAGTCGATTTCGATACGCAGCTTGCTGGCGGCTTCGTCCATCAGGTCGATGGCTTTGTCGGGCAAGAAACGGTTGGTGAGATAGCGGTTACTGAGCACCACTGCGCTCACCAACGCGCTGTCTTGGATGCGCACGCCGTGGTGCACTTCGTAGCGCTCTTTCAGGCCGCGCAGAATTGCGATGGCGTCTTCGACCGACGGCTCACCCACGTAGACCTGCTGGAAACGACGTTCGAGTGCAGGATCTTTTTCGATGTGCTTGCGGTATTCGTCGAGGGTGGTTGCACCAATCATGTGCAACTCGCCGCGAGCCAACATCGGCTTGATCATGTTGCCCGCATCCATTGCGCCTTCGCCAGCGCCCGCACCAACAATGGTGTGGATCTCATCGATAAACGTGATGACTTCGCCGGCCGAATCGATGATCTCTTTGAGCACCGCCTTGAGCCGCTCTTCGAACTCGCCGCGGTACTTCGCGCCCGCCAACATGGAAGCGATATCGAGACTGATCAAGCGCCGGTTCTTGAGGCCCTCGGGTACATCGCCGTCGGCAATACGGCGAGCGAGACCCTCGACAATGGCGGTCTTGCCCACGCCGGGTTCGCCAATGAGCACCGGGTTGTTCTTGGTGCGGCGGCTGAGCACTTGGATGACCCGACGAATCTCTTCGTCGCGCCCAATGACCGGATCGATCTTGCCGTCGCGGGCGCGCTTGGTGAGATCTTGGCCGTACTTCTCGAGCGCCTGAAACTGTTCTTCGGGATTGGCGCTACTGACACGATGGCTACCGCGAACTTGCTGCAGAGCCTGCAGCATTTCTTCGCTGCCGATGCCGAGCCGTTGGTTCATCGCCAACAACAGATGCTCGACCGAGAGGTAATCATCTTTGAGATCTTTGCGATACGTCTCGGCGTTCTCGGCAATGTTGTTGAGCTCGCGGCTCATGCGTGGCTCGGAACCGCCGTACGCTCTCGGCAACTTGGCGACAGCCTCTTCGGCTTTGTTGCGCACCATCAACGGTGCCAACCCGAGCGACTGCACAAGTGCCGCAGCGATGGTGCCCTCTTGGCCCATCAAGGCGACCAATACGTGGTCGGGGGTGATCTCGGGGTTGCTGTTCGCTGTGGCTTGATCGATTGCGGCCGCGAACGCTTCCTGTGTCTTGTGGGTCCATTTTTTCGGGTCGAACGCCATACCGGCAGACTACCCTGTGATAACAAAGTTGATACGAGGCATATCAACATTTCTCGATAGTCTGCACGAATGTCAGAGCCGCTGCGTGATCCTTTCGATACCGTGGCTCCGATATGAGTCCTGCCGCAGCCGAGGCACCAGAGCTGCAAATCAGTTGGCACGACAACGCTCTGCACCTGTGGGCGATCAACCGCAGTGATGGCTCGGTGCTGCATCTTGTTGAGCTCATTCGTCTCGCCGATCGGCTGCTTGGCCGCCACAACGCTGCGGCCGCGCTACCAACTCGTATTCCACTGCAGTTGCCCGAACCACTCGGCCTGCGCCCAACGCCCACACTGCGCATGCCAGCCGACGGGCTGTGCGATCTCACCGAGGCAGATCAGCCAGCAACACTGCGGTGGTTCACGGCCGTGGCAGCTCTTGCGCAAACCGCCGTGCGAGCCGGATGCATTCGACCAACGCTCGACGCCAACGGGCCAGTGTTTGTGGCGCGCTGGGTCGCTGTTCTTGAGCACGCGCTCGTGGCCGCACTCGAAGAATTGCAGAGGGCGATGCCACCCGCGTGTGGCGTCGACGACATGCCGTCGTTCTTCAACGTGGTGGTCGATGCAGTGGCCCGTCGACGTCTCAACGACATCGGCTGGAGGCCGGCGCCGCCTCGGCAGTCGCGAGGCGCCAACTACCGCGCTGCTCAAAGTACATTTCGCGCGCTGAGTTCAGCGTCGGGGCACGTGCTGTACCGCACCGACGACATGAGCGCACTCAACGAACTTGCGCACACCTTCGAACACGAACTCGATCGAGCACTCGGCGTGCCCGTTGTGGCGCCGCAGTTGCGGTTGCATCTGCCAGTCGAGGCCGACGACCCATGGCGACTCACGCTCGAACTCTTCGATATCGACCAACCGCAGCGGTGGTGCACCGCGGGCGATGTCATCGAAGAAAATGCGTTGGCGCGAGACATTGCGCGACAACCACAACATGTTCCTCGTTTGCGATCACGTGTTGAGACAGCCGGTCAACTCATCGGTATGCACGTGCACGCGCTCGAGGCATTCGCTCTCGACCCCACCTGCACGGTCGAATTGTCGCTCGATGAAGTCGAGACATTTCTCACTACAGCACCCGAGGTGCTCGACGATCTCGACGTACGCCTGCTCGGTCCCGAGCATCTGTTGCGCGCCAAGACCAACGTGCACGCCACTGCCACCCCAAAGCCCGATGTTCCCTCGAGCGGACGATTCTCGGCAGGGGCGCTGGTGCAATGGGACGCCACCATCGACGACTCACCCATCGACGAAGCACAACTCGAGCGCGCCGCCGCGGTTGGCAACTCGCTGATCCATGTGAACGGCCGTTGGGTTCGGCTCGACGCAGAGCAGGTGAAGTCAACGCTGGGTCGGTTGCACAAGCACCGCAAGGACCACGGCGAACTCGATGTCGGCGGGCTGCTCAAGCTGGCGGCCGAAGCCGCAGCCGCAGCCGCCGCTGCAGAATCGTCAAACGCCGATGCTGCCGTGGCCCTGCAGACCGACGGGTGGATCGCCGAGTTGCTCGCGGGTTTACCCGATGAGCAACTCGAAGAACTACACGAACCCGACTCGTTCGTGGGCGAACTGCGCCACTATCAACGACGCGGGCTGAGCTGGATGGGCTTTCTGGCGCGCATCGGTCTGGGCGGCTGCCTCGCCGACGACATGGGTCTCGGCAAGACCGCCACCACCTTGGCGCATCTGGCCACCCGACCCGGCCCACATCTTGTGGTGTGCCCGCTCAGCGTGGTGCACAACTGGTACTCCGAGGCCGCTCGTTTTACGCCCCACATGCAAGTTGCCATTCACCATGGCGGCGAGCGCGCTCGGGGCAATACAGCCGCCGAGCAACTCATTCCGTCAGACATCGTTGTCACCACCTACGGCCTACTCGCTCGCGACATCGATGCGTTGGGCGAAGTGAAGTGGGGCACCTTGGTGCTCGACGAGGCACAGAATGTGAAGAACCATCTCACCCGCGCTGCACGCGCCGTGCGACACATCAACGCCGAGCAGAAGCTGGCGCTCACCGGCACTCCGGTAGAAAACCATCTTGGCGAGCTGTGGGCCATTCTCGATGCGGTGAACCCCGGCTTGTATGGCAGCGCCAACTCGTTCAACGACAAGTACGCAAAGCCCATCCAACGAACTGGCGACCCCACCGCCACAGCTGCGCTGCGCGCCCTCACGCAACCGTTCATTCTTCGCCGTACCAAAGCCGACAAAACACTGCTGCCCGAGTTGCCCGACAAGATCGAGCAAGTGGCGTGGGCAACCCTCACTCGCGAGCAAGCCACGATGTACCAAGCGGTGGTCGATCAGTTGCTCGCCGACGCGCAAGCCGAGACCGGAATGAAGCGGCGCGGTCTGGTGCTCGCCGCTCTTACGCGACTGAAGCAAATCTGCAATCACCCAGCGCATGCCACAGGCGATGGCTCTCGCCTCGTGGGCCGTTCGGGCAAGCTCACTCGCTTCGACGAATTGGTCGACGAGTTGCTTGAGCTCGGCGAGCGCGCTCTGGTCTTTACCCAGTTCCGCGAGATGGGGCTGCTACTACAACGCCACCTCGGCGAGCGTCTGCACATCGATGCGCCATTCCTTCATGGCGGCATCTCGCGCACCGGGCGCGACGCCATGGTGCAGCGCTTCCAAGCAGGCGAAGGGTCACCACTCTTGTTGGTGTCGCTGAAGGCCGGCGGCACCGGACTCAACCTCACCGCTGCATCACAGGTGATTCACTACGACCGTTGGTGGAACCCCGCCGTCGAAGATCAAGCAACCGACCGGGCCTGGCGCCTGGGCCAATCGAACACCGTGTTGGTGCACAAGTTGGTCTGCGAAGGAACCCTCGAAGAACGCATTAGCCAACTCATCGACGACAAGAAACAACTCGCCAACTCGGTGCTCGGAACCGGCGAACAATGGCTCACCGAATTGTCTACCGATGCGCTGCGATCGTTAGTCGTGCTCACCCCTGGGAGCCAATCATGAGTGCGCCGGGCGCATCGCGCGAGGGCCGGCTGGTCTCAACAATGATCGATGTCATGCTGGCCGGCATGTGCGATCCGGCGCGCTTTCGGCGAGGACGCGAATACGCGCGGCAAGGCGCCGTCGATGACTTGAGAATCACGTCTGGAATTGCGACAGCCAATGTGCAGGGCAGTCGCGCCGAGCCGTACTCAGTAACCATCCGCACGATTCCGCCAAGTGCTACTTCCGTCGATCCCGACAAGCTGACGTCGTTAGTACCAACTCGCGACGAGGTGAGCTTCGATTGCGACTGTCCCGACTGGGACTCACCGTGCAAGCACGCGATTGCGGCGATGGTGTTTTTGTCCGAGCGCATTGCGTACGAACCGGCGCTGTTGTCGAAATGGCGTGCGGTCGAGCCAACCCCAGCAGCTCCGCGAGCAACGGTGGGTTCACGCGCCGGCGTCACAACGAGCAAGCCCGAGATCAGCGCTGTGCATCTCGATGCCGAGGCTCATGACGCGCTCAACGCCTTTTTGGGCAGCCCGGTCTCGTTCAGAATGCCGGTGCTCGGTTCGGCGCCTGCTGCCCCCGAAATGTGGGACGAACCGTGGTCGTTCATCCTCAACGATGCACTCACGGCTCTGGCGCGCAAAGCACCCTAAGCAAGCCCGATCGCAAGAACGATTAGGTCATCGGTTTGACGCGCTGGCCAAACACAGCAACCGACTGGCGCAGCGGAACCAGATCTCGGCGGGGTGCGCGGCGTTCGGCCTCGGCCAACGCTGTGCTTGCTAGATGCCGCAGTTCGGCAACTTCTTGGCGAAGGCGAATGACTTCGGACTCGAGCGCCATCACCTGACGAATGCCCTCAAGGTTCATACCCTGACCGGCGAGCTCTTGGATGCGACGCAAGGTGTCGATGTCGATATCGCTGTAGCGGCGGTTGCCGCCCTGCGAGCGAGCGGGCTGCACGAGTCCGCGGCGCTCGTAGATGCGCAGCGTTTGCGGATGCATGCCAGCCAACTCGGCGGCAACCGAAATCACATAGACAGCGTGGCTTCTACTGCGCATGGTCATGCCCCCAAGTGTTCCCGAGGCGAGACCGTAGTCGCTTCTGCCAGCGCTTCGATTGCTTCGCGTTGCTCGTGAGTCAACGAATGCGGCACCTGGACCTCGACCGTGACGATGAGATCGCCGGTGTGCTTGGGGGTCTCGACGCCTTTGCCCTTGACCCGATGACGACTACCGGTTTGCGTGCCGTGCTTGAGACGCAACGTGACGCGCTCGCCAGCAAGCGTTGGGATATCGATCTCGGCGCCAAGCGCTGCCTCGGAAAACGTGATGGGCACACGAATGGTGAGGTTGGTGCCGTCACGCCCAAAGATGTCGTGGGCCTTCACGCGGCAATCGACAAACAGATCGCCGGGCGGGCCTCCGTTACGGCCTGGCGAACCGCGACCCTTGACCCGAATGCGCTGCCCGTCGGCCACGCCTGCAGGGAGGCGCACCTTCACCTCGCGCTGGCGCTTCTCGATGCCACTGCCGCGGCAACCATTGCACGGGGACTCGATGACGAGACCACGACCCTGACACGAGCGACATGGCGAGCTCATTGAGAAGAAGCCTTGGTTGTCATCGACAACACCTCGACCGCCGCATTGCGAACAGTGACGAGGCGACGTGCCGGGCTTGGCGCCCGAACCGGCACAGGTGCTGCACTGCGCATCGCCGGTGAGATACAGCGACGTAGTGAGGCCCGTGATGGCATCGATGAACTCGAGATTGAGCACGGCTTCAAGATCGGAGCCGCGCTGGGGGCCCGCACCCGATGACGCACCGCGCCCGCGGCCGCGACCACCAGCACCGCCGAACATATTGAACAAGTCGCCGAGGCCCTCGGCCCCCACATTGAAACCACCAGGACCACCGGCACCAGGACCACCGTGGCCAAAGCCACCCATCGGCCCGAGGCGACGAACTTCGTCGTATTCCTTGCGCTTGGTTTCGTCGCTGACCACGTCGTAGGCAGCAGAGATTTCCTTGAAGCGAGTTTCGGCAGCTTCGTTATCGGGGTTGGCGTCGGGGTGACTTTCGCGCGCAAGTTTGCGATAGGCCTTGGTGATCTCTTTCGCTGTGGCCGTATCGGATACGCCGAGGATCTTGTAGTAATCCTTTTCGTACCACTCTCGCTGTGCTGTCATGTCGTCACCTCTGGGTTAGCCCCGCACCTTCACCATGGCGGGGCGAAGGACTTTGCCCTTCCAGCGATAGCCGGTTCGCAACACTTCGCTCACCACTGGCTCACTGGTTTCATCGGTTGCGGGCTCGTGCAGAACCGCCTCAGCATGCGCTGGATCGAATGGCTTCTCAACCAGATCCATTGCTTCGAGGCCCTGCTTTTGCATGGCACCCATCAGCTGCGACCAGATCGGCTCGACGCCCTCGACACCATGAGCGAACGCTGCCTCGCACGCATCGAGCACGGCAAGCAACGACTCGGCCACCTTGCCGCTGGCGCGGTCGATTTCGTCGGCCTGAGTAGCTACGGCGCGCTTGCGATAGTTCTCAAAATCGGCTTGCAGACGCAGCGCAATGTCTTTGAACTGATCGCGTTCGGCCGTGACCAACTCGAGCTCGGTTGGAACGACAACGACCTCGTCGGCGGGCGCGGCGCCTGGGTCTGAGGTCTCAGATCCCAGGGCCTCGCTAGCGGTTTCGTCGTTCATGGATGCGTCGCCGCTCACTTGTCGTCGACGATTTCGGCGTCGATGATTTCTTCGTCGCTACCGGCGCCGTCTTGGCCACTTGCCGACGTGCCGGCTGCATCGGTATCGCGTGCAGCAGCTTCGTACAGCTTCTGGCCAAACGCCTGCAGCGCATCGGTCAGCGATGTGGTTGCCTGCTTGATGTCGTTGATGTCATTGCCCGTGAGTGCAGTCTTGAGACCACTCAGTGGTGTCTCAACCGAGGCCTTGTCTTCGGCATTTGCGGTTTCGCCTTGGTCACGAAGCATCTTCTCGGCTTGGTACACGGCCGAGTCGGCGTTGTTGCGTACTTCGGCTTCGTCACGACGCTGCTTGTCTTCTTCGGCATGCATCTCGGCGTCGCGCACCATCTGCGCAATATCGTCTTTGTTGAGCGTGCTCTGACCGCTGATGGTCATCGACTGCTCTTTGGTGGTGGCGCGATCCTTGGCCGATACGTGCACAATGCCGTTGGCATCGATGTCGAAGGTGACCTCGATCTGGGGCACGCCACGTGGCGCTGGCGGAAGATCTACCAACTGAAACTTGCCGAGGGTCTTGTTATAGCCGGCCATCTCGCGCTCGCCCTGCAGCACGTGAATCTCAACGCTTGGCTGCATGTCTTCGGCGGTGGTGAACACCTCGGTACGACGGGTTGGGATAGTGGTGTTGCGCTCGATGAGCTTGGTCATCACGCCACCCTTGGTCTCGATGCCGAGGCTCAGCGGGGTGACGTCGAGCAAGAGCACGTCTTTGACATCGCCCTTGAGCACGCCAGCCTGAACAGCGGCGCCAACGGCCACGACTTCGTCGGGGTTCACGCTCTTGTTTGGCTCTTTACCGGTGAGGCTGATGACGAGATCGTTCACCGAAGGCATACGAGTAGAGCCGCCCACCAAGATCACGTGGTGCAGTTGGCCCTTGCTCACGTTGGCATCTTTGAGCGCCTGCTCGAACGGAATGCGGCAACGCTCGATGAGGTCGGCGGTCATCTCTTGGAACTTGGCGCGAGTGAGTGACTCGTCGAGGTGCAACGGGCCATCGGCGTTGGCCGTGATGAACGGCAAGTTGATCTGTGTTTGCTGCACCTGGCTGAGTTCGATCTTGGCCTTTTCGGCAGCTTCCTTGAGGCGCTGGGTGGCCATGCGATCGTTAGCGAGATCGACGCCGTGCGCCGACTTGAACTGCTGCACGAGCCAATCGATGATGCGCTGATCCCAATCGTCGCCACCAAGCTTGGTGTCGCCGTGGGTGCTCTTCACTTCGAAAACGCCATCGCCAATCTCGAGCACGCTCACGTCGAACGTGCCGCCACCGAGGTCGAACACCAAGATGGTTTCGTCTTCAGTGCTCTTATCGAGACCGTAGGCCAAGGCCGCAGCGGTTGGCTCGTTGATGATGCGCAAGACCTCGAGGCCGGCGATCTGGCCGGCTTCTTTGGTGGCGGTGCGCTGAGCATCGTCGAAGTAGGCAGGGACCGTGATGACGGCCTGGGTCACAACATCGCCGCAATATGCCTCGGCATCGCGCTTGAGCTTCATCAGCGTGCGAGCGCTGATCTCTTGTGCGGTATAGCGCTTGCCATCGATGTCTTCGCTGCGCCACGTGGTGCCCATTTGGCGCTTGATGCTGCGGAAGGTGCGATCTGGGTTGGTGATTGCCTGACGCTTGGCAACTTCGCCAACGAGTACTTCGCCCGCCTTACTGAAAGCCACCACGCTGGGGGTGGTGCGTGCGCCCTCGGCGTTGGCGATGACGACTGGTTCGCCCGCCTCGAGGAAGGCAACGACGCTGTTGGTGGTACCGAGGTCGATTCCGACTGCCTTGGCCATGATGGTGTGCTCCTGTGTTCAGTAGTGCTGTAAGTCGTGCGTTTTGGGGGGAGTTCTGAGCAATGCTGAGCGAACTCCACGCAAGATTACCGGCGCAACATGAGTGCGCACAACCCACAGTCACAAAACTTGAGTCGATGTGACTCAAGTTTCATGCCTACTGTTTTGGAGCGGTCTGACCGGGCTTCCAGAAGCCGGGCAGCGGCTCGTCGGCATGGCCGCCGCGGGCATATGCACCAAGGCGCGCCAAGGCCTGGGCATCGGTGAGATTGATCACGTCGTACACCGTTGAGGGCCCGGCAGACCTCAACGCCAAGTCGCCTGGGGTGCCTTCACGCGCCAACGCCGTGGTGAGCACTACGAATGGCCCATCGAGATGAGCGACCACGGCTGCCGCTCGCCCCAAGGTGCGCCAAACAACATCGGTTTTCACGAGGCCACCGCGATGGCTCGTGGCTGCACCAGCAACGTCGAAGTACCAACGCGCGCCGCGGGCATCGGCGGCCATCAAACTGACCGCCACCCCCGTGCGGCGCACACGATGTCCAACGGCAACATCTTGAAATCCTGCGGCTAACAACAACTCTTCAGCAAGCTTGACCGCGCCGATACCCGAACCCACCTCGGTGGTGTCTAACGGGTTCGACTCACGCGACTCCGAGAGCACCCGCTCGCGAGCGATCTCGACATAGGCGGGATCAAGGTCGTAGCCCACATAGCGACGGCCAAGATGTTCGGCAGCCACCATCGTGCTGCCGCTGCCCATGAACGGGTCGAGCACCAGGTCGTCTCGATACGTAAATAGGTTGATCAGCTTCTCGGGCAACTCCACCGGAAACGGCGCCGGATGGTTCACGCGCCGGGCGCTCTCGGGCGGGATGTCCCACAGATCGAGAGTGAGCTCCATGAACTCGTCGGTGGCTAGGTCGTTCTGCCATGGCAAGCCCTCGGCTCGACGCACCTTGGTGCTACGCGCCCGATCGAAACGACCCTTGCTGGCCACGATGACCCGTTCGGTGACATCACGGAACACCGGATTCGTTGGGCTGCGAAACGAACCCCACGCACATGAACCGCTGGCGCCTTCGGCCTTGCGCCACACGATCTCGCCGCGCAACAACAGCCCGAGTTGGTCCTGCAAAATGTGCACGATGTCGGCCGACAGACTTCGAAATGGTTTGCGACCAAGGTTGGCGACGTTTACCGCAATGCGTCCACCAGGCTCGAGCGTGCGCACACATTCGGCGAACACGCCGCGAAGCAACTCGAGGTATTCGATGTACGAACTCGGGACGCCCTCTTTGTCGAGTTCTTCTTCGTAGGCCTTGCCAGCAAAGTAGGGAGGCGACGTGACCACGAGAGCAACTGAGCCATCGGCCACGGTGCTCATGTCGCGTGCATCACCGCACACAAATGGCTGAGCGATTGCGGTGGGCGCCAGCACGGTGTCGTCGTCGGAGACAACGGGTGCAGCGAAACGCGCATAGAAGCCCGAGGCATCGTGGCTCTCACGTCGGCTCACTCCGAAGTTCGACGTGGTGGTGCGGCGCTTGTCTTCCATGGTCAACGCGCACGTTACAAGAGCCCGCGCGTCGAGGGCGGTTTAGGTGACGATCTGCTCTTCGGGAGGGCGAATATTGCGGAACATCGACAGCAACAACAGGTCGTATATGGCCTTCAGCGTTCCGGCGATAATGAGCGGCCAACCGAAGGTGCTGTGATCGAGCATCCACCCCGCAGCGAGGGGTGGCAGCGCCGATGCAAGGCTGCGCGGCACGTTGGTCACGCTGGCTGCGGCAGCGCGCTCGGGGGGTGACACCACGGCCATGACATACGAGTTGCGCGCCGGCACATCCATTGCGGAGAGCAAGCTGCGCGCAATCAGGCACACCACCGCGAGGCTCAGATTGGGAACCAGCGCAGCGCTGATCAGCAACAGTTGCGCGGGCAGGTGCGTAAACACCATCGTGCGAATCAGCCCAATGCGCTTGGCAATGCGAGCCGATACAAACGCAGAGAAGGCAGAACACACGCCGGTCCAGAAAAGCAACGCGCCAGCAACCGTGACCGACAGATCAAACCGCTCGTACAACCACAGAGCAAGCAACGACTGCACCACGAAACCGCCACCCAGCGCGTCGAGGCTGAACACTGCTGCGAGTCTGTACACGATCGATCGCGATTCGCCGAGCGGCGCCGCCGGAGTCGAATCAGCGGGTTCGATGGCTGGCGACAACGACCGATAGATCAACAACGTGATCACGCCGGCAGCCGCATACGCAACAAACACGCCGCGCAGCGCAGTGGCCCGATCGATTGAGGTGTGCCGCACCAGCCAGTCGGGGAGACCCGCAACAAGCGACCCGACAGCACCGCAGAAGCTGCCGATAAACGCGTACCGCGCAAACATCGCGGTGCGACGTTTGTCGGCCACTGTTGACGGAAGCAACGACTGCTCGATCGGCAAGAACACGCTGACATCACCGCTCGAGGGGTTCATCGTGCCGATGGTTCCAACGACCATGAGCGCGACGAACACTGTGGTCGTTGCGTAGGTGATGCCAGTGACAAACATCAGAGCCGAACCACTGATCAGGATGGCTCGCCGCGAAAACCGATGGCCGTACAGACCGGCCAGCAACGTGAGCGCGGCCGAGCCGAGCAACATTGCGGCAACCACAACTCCGATGCGAAAGTTGCTATAGCCGAGCAACTTCAAATAGGCGGCGAGCACTACCGAAACGGTGCCGTCGACAAACCCGCGAATGCCGCGTGTCGCCAGAAGGCGCAGACCATCTGAAGTTGTGGTGCGCTCGTGAGAAATCAACCTGCAGCAACCACGGCGCATTGAACGCTGCCGGCGCGTTGGTGGCTGGCTGTGGCAACGATGCCGGCGACATCGGCTGTGCGCACAAGCCAGCGCGCCAACGCGCGGTCAGGTGTGCCGTCGTTACGAGATCCACCATCAATGCGGAACCCACTGCGACCCTCGAGTTGGCCAAGCTGCACACGGTTGACACCGCCCACGATCTCGGCGCCCGCCGGCAGCGCAAGCTCGGCGATGACCGGAAGCACAAGGCGGTTCTTGGTGGCATGAGCACTGATCTGCGTTGGCAGCCAACCGGTGTTGGCGATGGCGACATCGACCTGCCACACACCATCGGCAAGAGGCGTCGCCGATGCGCTGATGATCTCGAGACATGGCGACGCCAATGCTTGAAACACGGCGAAGTCGGCGTGCGGCTTGATCTCATCAACCAGCAAATGCAGCGGCGGATTGGTCATCACGTTGAACCAATCCATACCGCCAATCTCAACACGCCCGAGTTGCGGATGATCGAACGGCTCCCAGGGCAAGTAGTTGCCGCCGTTGCTATCGCACCAACGCGCGATCGCGAGCTCGTCAGCAACCGATGGCCCGATGTACCAAATGTCAGTGCTACTGCGAACGCCTGTTGCTGCGAACACCACATCCCAGAACTCGGTGGTCCAGCCGAACAGGCCGAGATGTTCGTACGCCCAATCGTCGGCAGCGCCGCTCATTGTTTCGGTCTTATCCCACGTGAAGTCTTCGTACACCGAGTGCACCGGATACGAGGTGAGCGCTGTGCCCCGCGCACCAAGTTCTTTCCAGACCCACACGTCGGTTGACGGCAGGCTTGAATCGCTGTGAGTGCTTGAAGGCCGCAGTAAAACCCCACCACTGGTGTGAAACGCGTTGTAGCCACACACGTTGGGTCGCGCCACGACGGCTCGCACCAACGCATCGATCTCGGGTTCGCTGAGCGGATGCTCGCCCGCTCCACGCGTCGTGGAACCCCAACCAGCAGGAAAGTTGCGGTTCATATCGAGTGACTCAGGGGCCCGTGGTAGGGGCACTGTGAAACCGTCGTAGCCCTCGATGGTTCCCTCGGCCAACAGTCGATAACGCAGCACACCCGGCGCAACGACACCATCAACCGGAACCGGCACCATCACGCGCTGGTCGTCGGCATGGGGCATCCACGCACCGTTTGGATCAACGATGCGCATGGTGAGCACACGGCCGTCGCCGTTGATGTCGTGCTCAACAAGACCTGGCCACTGATGACGATCTCGCCACGGCCACGGCCGCATACTGCTGCGGCGATAGACCGGCGAATCGGCTAGCGCCGCCTCGACCCCATCGGGGTTAACCCGCGGCACCACATAGAACGTGCGAGTGCGAAGCGCCTCCAGGGTTGCCGCATCGTTGCGCTCGCTCGCGGTGGCGAGATGATGCAACAGATACAGCGCGGCAGCGCCGCCCGTGACCTCGACGGCATGAATGTTGGCATCGACCCAATAGGCCGGCTTGGTGTGCGCCTCGCCAGTGGCTGCATCGGTCATTGCAACGAGCCACAACGGCCGACCCTCGAACGAGGTGCCGTATTGCTCAAGCGTGACGAGGTGAGCGTGCTCGGCAGCGAACGCTTGCAACGCTGCGGTGAGCTCGTCGAAGCGAACGTAACGATCAAAGGGCAAGACCATGGCGCGACCCTAGCGGTCGTCTACGTCTGCGTGCTCGGGACTACGCTGCCCGACATGACTGGCTCGCTTGTGATGCTTCGCCATGGGCAAAGCGAATGGAACAAACTCAACCTCTTCACCGGGTGGCACGATGTCGACCTCACCGAGCAGGGCTGCGCCGAGGCCACCGCCGCCGGAGTCACGATGGCGGCCGAAGGACTCTCGTTCGATGTTGCTCACACCTCGCTGCAGACCCGTGCCGTGCTCACCTGCCACCTTGCCCTCGAGGCCATGAACATGGTGTGGCTGCCGGTGCAGCGCAACTGGCGGCTCAACGAACGCCACTACGGCGCACTGCAAGGCCTCGACAAGAAGGCCACCACCGAGCAGTACGGCGCCGAGCAAACCAAGTTGTGGCGCCGCAGCTACGACACTCCACCGCCGCCTGTAGATCTGTCGAGCCCCGAGCACCCCATCCACGATGCTCGCTACCGACTGCTGCCGCCCGACGTGCTGCCCGCTAGCGAGTGTCTCAAAGATGTTGTTGCCCGCGTGTTGCCGTATTGGTACGACATCGTGGCACCACAGTTGCGTGCTGGACTCGACGTGTTGATCACGGCCCATGGCAACTCGCTACGGGCACTAGTGATGCACCTCGAGAACATCTCGCAAGCCGACATCGCCGAACTCAATATCCCCACCGGAGCCCCGCGGCGCTACACCTTCGACAACAACTTGCGCATCGCCAGCTCGGCCTATCTCGGCGACGCTGCCGCAATTGCTGCTGCAGCCGCAGCCGTCGCCAACCAAGCGGGCGCCTAACACTTGCCCTGAGCTGGGCTCGATAGTCACACCAGCAGGTGCCAACGTCGTATAGTCACGGTTATGGCGTCCAAAAAAGCATCTCTCGAGCACCTCCGCAAAGTTCAACTGTTCTCGTCGTGCTCGACCAAAGATCTCGAGCGCATCGCGAAGGCTGGCGACGAGTTGCCGTTTAAGGCCGGCACCACCATCGTCGACCAAGGCCAGACCGGCAAAGAGGCGTTCATCGTTCTCGATGGCACCGTCACCGTGCGCCGCAACGGCAAGAAAGTTGCCACGCTCGGCAGCGGCACCGTGGTGGGCGAGCTCTCGCTGCTCGACCATGGTCCCCGCACCGCAACGGTGGTTTGCGAAACCGACTGCACGCTGCTGCTCATTACCCAACGCCACTTCTTGGCCGTTGTCGATGATGTTCCAGCACTCGCTCACAAGCTTCTTGGGTCGCTCGCAAGCCGCATTCGCGACCTCGACCGCCAGTACTACGGCTGATTTCTTCACCCGGCGCTGACATGAATCGCGCCATCAACATGGGCGCGCAGCACATTGCCAACTAGTCTTGGCTCGTTATGAGCACGCACGCGTCCTCCCCAGCGCCGGCATCAACACCGAAGCGCTTCAAACCACACCAGCTTGTCCTCGCAATGGGCATTTTCATGGCTGTCTTCACCGTGGTCTCGGGCATCATCCCGCTGATCACCAAGTGGCACAGCAAGAAAGCTGTTACCCGCGAACCGTTCGAGGGAATCCCCGGACCATTGCAGATCGCGTTCTACACAGTGGTGCCTGCACTCATCGTGTGGGCAGCATTTGCGTTCGCCGATCGCGTAAAGAACTGGGAGCGTGGCGGACCAGATCGTCGTCGCACCACACCAAAGAACGCCAAGCGTCGTCTCGCCGACTTCCGCGCCGGCGTGTACATGCGCACCCTGTTGCGCGACTCAGCGGCTGGCCTCATGCACAGCATGATCTATTTCGGTTTCCTCGGTTTGCTCGGAGTGACCACCGTGCTCGAGGTCGATCACCAGTTGCCTCCATCGCTCAAGTTCCTGCACGGCCACGTGTACATGGCCTACTCATTCTTCGGCGACTTTGCTGGCACCGTGTTTGTCGGTGGCATCTTGTGGGCCATTGCCCGTCGCTACATCCAGCGGCCTTACCGCATCCGCATCAAGACCAAGCCCGAGCACGCGCTGATCTTGGGTGTGTTCTTGACGATCGGTGTCACCGGATTCATGGCCGAGGGTTTCCGCATCGCAGAGATCGAGCAGCCCAGCTACGAAAAGTGGAGCTTCATTGGCTACCCACTGAGCAAGTTGTTCGACGGCATGTCGGCGCACACCCTCGACCTGTGGCACCAGATTTCATGGGGCGGCCACGTGATCAGTTTCATCGCCTTCTTGGCCATCTTGCCGATCACCATGTTGCGTCACATGTTCACCTCACCGCTGAACATGTACCTCAAAGATCGTGAGCGTCCAAAGGGCGCAATGAAGGCAATGCCAAACCTCACCGAAACCTCGCTCGAGAGCTTCGGCGCAGCGGTTGTCGAAGACTTCACCTGGAAGCAGTTGCTCGACCTCGACGCCTGCACCATGTGTGGCCGTTGCACCAGTGTGTGCCCAGCGCACGCAACCGGTAAGCCACTCGACCCTCGCGAGATCGTGCTCAAGGCCGGCGAAGTCATGGCCGCCACCGCAGCACACGCTTCGGGCGGCCGGGTGTCGCCACCAATCGGCACCGACTCGGCCATCACCATCAGCAGCAACTCGCTGTTCGAGCGCATCACGGCCGAAGAACTGTGGTCATGCACCACCTGCCGTGCGTGCGACGAAATCTGTCCGGTCAACATCGAGATCCTCGACAAGATCCTCGACATGCGCCGTTACCTCTCGTTGATGGAGAGCAACTTCCCAGCCGAGCTCGGCAACGCCTACCGCGCCATGGAAAACCAGGGCAACCCGTGGGGCATGAACCAAGGCGAGCGTGGCGACTGGGCCAAAGACCTCGACGTGACCATCGTCGATCCGGGCGAGCCCCTGCAGAGCGAATACCTCTACTGGGTTGGTTGCGCCGGTTCGTTCGACGACAAGAACAAGAAGGTCACCCAGGCAATGGCCAAGCTGTTGCGTCGTGCCGGAATCAGCGTGGCCATCCTTGGCCCATCCGAAATGTGCACCGGCGACTCAGCGCGCCGCAGCGGCAACGAGTACCTGTTCCAGATGTTGGCAATGCCCAACGTCGAGATGCTCAACGGCATGGGCGTAAAGAAGATCATCACCCAGTGCCCACACTGCTTCAACACGCTCAAGAACGAGTACCCACAATTGGGCGGCAACTACGAGCTCGTGCACCACACGCAACTGCTCGAGCAGCTCATCGAGAGCGGTCAGCTCGATGTCAGCCAAGCCACGCTCGAAGAGCGCATCACCTATCACGACAGCTGCTACCTCGGTCGCCACAACGATGTGTACCTCGCGCCTCGCAAGGTCGTTGCCTCGATCAAGGGCATCGAAGTGGTCGAGATGCAGCGCAACGGCACCCAAGGCATGTGCTGTGGCGCCGGCGGCGCACGCATGTGGATGGAAGAGACCATCGGCACCAAGGTGAACGACGAACGTGCGATGGAGGCAATCTCAACCGGCGCAAGCCGTGTGGCCACTGCTTGTCCGTTCTGTTACGTGATGCTCGACGACGGCGTCAAGGCCGCCGGCAAGGACGAGTCCGAGGTCAAGGTGGCAGACATCGCCATCCACCTCATCGAGGCCATTGAGAACGGCGAGCGTCAGCTCGCCGCCATGCAGAACGAAGCGCCGCTACAGGCTCCTGTAGCGGGCGACTGATTGCTCAGGTGAAGTTCTCGAAATAGCGGCTCGGCGTTGGGCCGCGCTGGCCCTGATACTTGCTGCCCCGGGCGCCTTTGCCATATGGGTTGTCGGCGGGCGTGGTCATCTGCACAAAGCTGATCTGGCCGATCTTCATGCCCGGATAAATGGTGATGGGCAGGCTGGCCACATTGCTGAGCTCAAGGGTGATGTGACCATCGAAACCAGCGTCGATGAAGCCAGCAGTCGAGTGGATGAGCAGACCGAGTCGACCAAGCGACGACTTGCCTTCGATACGTGCCACGAGGTCGTCGGGCACCGTGATGCGCTCGAGCGTGGAGCCGAGCACGAACTCGCCCGGGTGCAGCATGAACACGCCATCGGGATCAACGACGACCATCTCAGTGAGATCTTCGAGGTCTTGCTTCACGTCGATGATGCCCGCAGTGTGATTGCGGAACACACGAAACAGGTTGCTGACCTTCACGTCGATAGACGACGGCTGGATGCACCGTTCGTCGAGTGGGTCGATCACGATGCGGCGAGCCGCAATCTCTTCACGCAAAGTTCGGTCTGACAAGATCACAGCGCCACACTAGTGACTGCGGCCCCCGCAAATGAAGGGTGCGGCAAGATCAGCTTCGCCGCTAGTGTTCTCCCGTGCTGCGAAAGCAACGCACGCGGGTGTAGCTCAATGGCAGAGTATTTGCTTCCCAAGCAAATGACGCGGGTCCGATTCCCGTCACCCGCTCCAC
>JBAXER010000048.1:0-21087 GCA_037140375.1 Actinomycetota bacterium | reverse complement strand
CCAGCCAAGCCCGCTCAACCCGCCAAGGCCTAGTTATGCGCATCGCTACGTGGAACGTGAACTCACTCAAGGCGCGTCTCGGACGAGTCGAGGAATGGCTGAACGACGTGCAGCCCGACGTGTTGTGCTTGCAAGAAACCAAGCTGGCCGACGATGCGTTTCCGGCCCTCACCTTTCAGGCATTGGGCTATGAGAGCGCACATCACGGCCAAGGTCAATGGAACGGTGTTGCCATCCTGTCGAAAGTTGGTCTCAGCGATGTCGTGGCGAACTTCGCCGATGGCCAGCCGCTCGATCCCGAAGCGCGTCTCATTACAGCTACGTGTGGCGGTGTGCGGGTCAGTTCGGTCTACGTGCCAAACGGTCGCTCGCTCGACCACGATCATTACCAATACAAGTTGCGTTGGATGGCTCGGTTGAGGGCTCACGTGGCTCAG
This sequence comes from Actinomycetota bacterium, assembly GCA_037140375.1. GTDB lineage: Bacteria > Actinomycetota > Acidimicrobiia > Acidimicrobiales > Ilumatobacteraceae > WLMZ01. Next base: position 20,650 of record JBAXER010000048.1, on the reverse strand, counting down.
AACAGTTCCCCAAACGACGCGGTCATCGTCACCGGCGACTTCAACATTGCACCCGAAGACAAAGATGTTTTCGACCCCAGCAAGATGGTCGGCTCAACCCATGTCAGTGCCGCCGAGCGCGAAGAACTGAACGCCTTGTGCCAGTGGGGGATGAGCGATGTGTTTCGTCATCATCACCCTGAGCCCAAGCTGTATTCGTGGTGGGATTATCGGGCCGGTGATTTCCACATGGGGCGCGGTATGCGTATCGACCTCATCTTGGGCACGGCATCGGTTGTCGAGCGCAGCACGTTTTGCGTCATCGATCGCAACGCTCGCAAGGGCACATTGCCCAGCGATCATGCTCCGGTTCTGGTCGATCTGAGCGACTCGTGAGCAACTCGTGAGTAGCCCGTCAGACCCAACACACGACCTGCCTGACGACCACCCTTTCTCGGGCGGCGGGCCCGCCAACATGCGCGACGCCCTCGCTGCCCGCAATGCTGGCGTGATGCCGTCTTCTGGCACTCGCGCCGAACTCGCCGAAGCCACACGGGTTGTGATCGACGAGCTCATGCGCAACAACGCCGAAGACAGCGAGCTTGAAGCAGCGGCCAGTCTCGTGAAGCAAGCGGCGGCGTTGCTCCAGCAGCAATCGCATGGCCGCAGCTATGTGGGAGTGGCTGAAGGCTCATTGGCGAACGGGCACCAAAACTTCATCGACTTCAGTCCGTTTATCGGCGTGCTGAATCCGCTGGCGCCACCGATCAGCATGAACTTCGCCGAGAACGGCGAGGTGTTTGCCACATGCACCTACGGGGCCGCCTACGAAGGGCCTCCGGGCTGCCTGCATGGTGGGTTTATCGCTGCCGGTTTCGACGAGGTGCTCGGTTTTGCTCAGGCTCAATCTGGCAGTGCGGGCATGACTGGTCGACTCACGATTTCGTATCGCTCACCAACTCCGCTGTTTCGTGAGGTGCGCTTCACCGGTCGCCTCGATCGAGTCGAGGGACGCAAGATCTATGCGAGCGCCGAACTGCGCGCTGGCGACACGCTGTGCGCCGAGGCCGAAGGTTTGTTCATCTCAATGAAGCCAGCGGTGTTCGAACGGCTGATGCAGATTCGTTTAGGAAACGCCGCTACAGCACCTGAGTGAGTGCGCTCAGAATGCGCGGAGCAATTCGTGCACCAGACACCGGGCCGAGGTTTGCCACCACGACGATCTCTTCAACGGTGGTTGGCCGCGCCTTGGCGACTGCACGAAGTGATTCGTCGGAGCAAATAGAGGTGGGCGATACCTGTGCGGCCTTCGCGGCTGCAGAGCGCCATGCCACAAGCGCGGTATACACCGGATCAACTACCGGACGCGGCAGACGCGGCATTGGTGATGGCACCACAACCGCATCGGCATCTGTGTCGGAACCGATGTCGGCAATGAGCGCCGAAGGTTGACTCATCCGACCGTTGCGCAGCGCTGCCCATGAGATGACGAGTTGCTCGCGTGCTCGGGTGCATGCCACGTACAGCAGCCGCGCCTCTTCGTCTCGCTGGGCCTGGGTGGTGGCCGACGAGTGCGGCACAAGACCGTGCTCGGCGCCGATAATGACCACGGTTTGCCACTCGCGACCCTTGGCTCCGTGAAACGTGAGCAGGTCGACGGCGTCGTCGGGTTCGGCGTTGTCGAGATTGTCGAACGGTGAATGCAGCTCGACCCATGCACGAAACGACAGGCCGGTCCCTTGTGCGATAAATCGGTCGGCGGCCTCGGCGACTCGGGCGCGGGTGGGATTCGCGGCGGGGTCGGCAGCCACGGTTTCAACCCAAGCACCGAGTTCGGTGTGCGTGCGGCAGCCATAGGCCTCGGCCACAGCGGCCCCAAATGCCCGTCTGGCGCCGCTGCGCCCTTGCAGGTTGGCTGGCACCCCAGCGCGCGTGAGAGCGGCGTGTACGGCCGTGAGTTGGGCCACCGTGCGAGCCAACACTGCGCAACTACGCCACAGCTGCTGCGGTCCCACCATTTCGCGCAGCAGGCGGGCGACCGCAACGTTCTCGTTGATGTCGTCGGTAGCGCTGACCACTCGCACCGCTGCGCCATCCATCGGCACGGCGATTGAGTCGTCGTTTTGTTCGGACCGTTGCAGCACGCCGCGCGCAGCGTGAATGATCTGTGGTGTGCAGCGGTAGTTGCGGGTGAGCCGGGCGATGGTGATGCCCGGATACAACTGGGCCACGTTGTCCATGATGGTTGGGTCGGCGCCGTTGAACCCGAAGATCGCCTGCCGTGGATCGCCCACGAGACACAGGTCTGGTCGGCCATCGCGTATCGCTTCGAGGAACGCGTACTGCAGTGGGTTGAGGTCTTGCGCCTCGTCGACGAACAGATGTCGAAAGCGCCAGCGAATGCCCGATGCCCACTGCCGGTCGTTGGTGAGTGCGTGTAGACATCGCTCGAGAAGGTCGTCGAAGTCGACGACGCCGCGACGGGTCTTGAGGGCTTCGTACGCTGCGGCCACGTTGGCGAACTCGGTGGCGCTCAGGCTGATGCGCCGCCCGGCGCGCCGAGCGGCCGCCGCCGAGTCGGCGAACGAAACGCGACGAGCGCGGGTCCAGTCGAGATCGTTGAGCACCGCAGCAGCATCTGCCTTCGAGCCAGCGGCGCGAAGTGCTTCGTTGATCAGACGGAATCGGTCGGTGGCGACCGACGGCGGCCGTTGACCCGTATCGATGGCGCGCTGTCGAAGCAGACGCAGGGCAACGGCATGGAACGTGCCAGCCTCTACGCGCTCGCGTAAACCGCAACGGCGAAGGCGTCGGTGTAGTTCGCTGGCGGCCTGGTTGGTGAAGGTCAGCGCGAGGACGTGCTGCGCTTCGACATCGGGGTCGCTGGCGATTCGGTAGGCGATGCGACGGGTGAGCACAGTGGTCTTGCCCGAACCCGCGGCCGCGATGATCGCGAGGGGAGACGCAGCCACGGTGACGGCTGCGCGTTGATCCGCGTCAAGGCCGAGCAGCAGTTCCTCCACGTTCATCCGGCCACGTTACGTCGCTGGGCGGGCTTTGCGCTTCACGTATAGTTGCGCGCATGGCGTATCCGAAGAAGCATCTCAATCCGAATGAAACGGTGGTCCTCGATCTGCAGCCACATTGGTGGTTCTTTGCTGGGTCAGCGTCGACGCTGGCGTTGTGCGTCATCGTCGGCTTGGTGGTGACGGGTCAACTCGAGCCTGGCACGGGCCGCAAGTTTTTGATGTACGTCATCACGGCCGCCATCGTGCTCTCGGCAGTGTGGCTGTTGCAGCGTTTCGTGAAGTGGCGCACCACCAACTTCGTGATCACCAGCGACCGCGTCATCTTTCGCGAGGGCATGATCGCCAAGCGCGGCGTTGAGATCCCGCTCGGACGCGTGAACAACATCAACTTCAATCAGACAATCTTCGAGCGCTTGATTGGCGCTGGCGATCTACTCATTGAGTCAGGTGGCGAAGATGGTCAACAGCGTTTCACCGACATCAGCAAGCCGCAGGCAGTTCAGAATTTGTTGCATGCTCAGGTCGAGGCGAAGGCGGCCCGAACAAGTGGATTCACCCCACCATCGGCAATGCCGTTCGACGTCGCAAGTCAGTTGGAAAAGCTCGAAGGATTACTTGATCGCGGTGCACTGTCGCAAGACGAGTTCGATGCGCAGAAGGCGCGGCTACTTCGCGACTGATTCGTATCCGATGAACGCGCCGTGTTCGTCGCGAACCATTGCCTGAGTGGTAATCACGGCGGCTCGATCGATGGGCCCGTACACATGCGGAAACTGTGAAGCCAGAGCCTGACCCGTATCGCTGATATGTGCAGGTGCTTCCCACACGCACTTGCTCGTGAGTTGATCGGTGTCGACATGAGCCACGATGAATGCTCCGGGCATCGACGTATAGAACGCGTTGGCCACCAACAGCATCACGCTCGGCTCGTCGGTGCAATGGATGAATCCTTCGGTGTCGAGCGATGCGTTTGTGATTGGTTCGCCATCGGCGAGAGCCGACCACGCAGCGGCTGGCATGAGATGAAGCACTACGGCCATGTGTCGTTTCCTTATGTTCGGTCGATGGTTGCACCATCTACAGCGCGAACCACCCAACCCTTGGTAGAGGTCCCTGGTGCGGCGAGGGCAACAATGCAGCCACCGAACCCGCCCCCGGTGATTCGTGCTCCGTATACGCCAGGCGTGGCGCACATCTGCCGCACGGCTTCGTCCACGGCTGGGGTGCTGGTTTCGTAGTTGTCGCGGAGGCTGTGATGGCTTTCGATCATGAGCCGCCCTGCGGTTGCGAGGTCGTTCGTGCGCAGCGCAGCTGCGAAGTCGCGCACGCGTTGGTTCTCGCTGACAACGTGGCGAGCGCGGCGCTGAATCAACGGGTCGCCGATGGTGGCTACGAGGGCGAGGGTTGCGAGCCGCAGCGGGCCGATGAGTCGCTCGGCGAGTTCACACTCGGATACGCGTTGGGCGTATTCGCTGCCCGCCAACGTGCGGTGGGCGACAAACTGCACGATGACGTCGGCATTGTGCGGCACTGGTACGGCCTCGATTTCGAGGGTGTGGCAATCGATGAGCAACGCGTGGTTGGCTACGCCGGCCGCAATGCAGAGTTGGTCCATGATTCCGCATGGCACCCCGCTGGCGCGGTGCTCGGCGCGCCGCGCCAACTGAGCGAGGTCGGCAGCGGGGCCATCGAACCCAAGAGCCAGAGCCGCAGCGACTTCGAGCGCTGCGCTGCTGGACAATCCTGCGCCTACGGGAATGGTTGTCGTGACGTGGCCGTCGATCGGCATCGCAGCCGTTCCAAGTTCGGCTGCGACACCCGCCACATAGCGACCCCAACGCGGCTCAACAATGGCAGGGTTATCAACGGGCAACGTGATGCTGATGGGGTCTGGTTCGTCGGCCGAGGTGAGCGTGATGGCGCCCTCGCTGAGCGAGCCTTCGATAACCGTCCAACGATCGATGGTCATCGGCAGCACCAAGCCACCGGTGTAGTCAGTGTGGTCGCCGATGAGGTTCACGCGCCCAGGGGCGCGAGCAACGAAGCGGTTGGTCATGCCAACTTGAGGGCGATGCTCAAACGCTCGAGAGCATCGAGATCGAACGGTGCGCGCAGCGCGATGTTTACCTGATTGGCGCCAGCGTCGATGTACTGACCGATGCGATCGAGCACCTGCTCGTCGCTGCCAGTGAGGCAACCGTTGCGCACGGCATTGGCGAGGTGGCCGAACTGTGCGTTCAGACTTTCTTCGGTCCAAGCCAGGCCAACGTTGATGGCGCAACTGATGTCGTCGGGGTTGCGACCAACCGCGGCGCAATGCTCGTGCAGTACGCCCCGCTTGCGAGCAAACTCTTCGGGCGAGACGAACGGCACGTTCCAGCCGTCGGCGTACTTCGCAGTGATCTTGAGCGTGCGCTTCTCGCCGCCGCCGCCCACCCAAATAGGCATCTTGTCTTGAACGGGCCGAGGCTCATTGCGTGCATCGCGCGTGGTGAAGTACTTGCCCTCAAAGTTCGAGGCCTCGGTGTGCAGCATGCCGCGCAACACCTGAATGCCTTCTTCGAGTTGATCCATGCGCACTTTCACTTCGGGGAACTCGATGCCGTACGCGTTGTATTCGACCTGCGCCCAGCCTGCGCCGATACCCATTTCGGCGCGACCGTTGCTGAGGTGGTCGATGGTGGTGATTGCTTTGGCCAGAATCGCAGGATGGCGATAGCCAATGGAGTACACCAGCGAGCCGATGCGCACCCGCGATGTCTCGCACGCCAGCGCTGCATGCATAGCAACTGCTTCAAGACACTCGGCATCGTCGGGCTTACCGGTGGCGCCATAGAAGTGATCCCAGATCGAGATCCACCCGTACCCGAGTGATTCAATACGCCGCCACGAAGCGCGCAGATCGTCGCTGCTGATGTTTTGTAGGCCTGTGTGCACCCCGAAAATCGTCATGGTGCAACCGTAGTCGGTCGTCCGTGTTGACCGATGAGCCGCTCGCACACGAGACTCCCTGCATGCCAAAAGCCGTTGTCAACAACATCGCTGCTACGAACGAGCCAGTCGAACTCGAATACGAGATCATCGGGTCGTTAAAAGATCCGGCGATGTTGCTCATCATGGGCTTCGGCGCACAACTCACGCTGTGGCCCGATGGCTTTTGCGAGATGCTTGCTAACCGTGGCTATTGCGTGATTCGTTTCGACAATCGTGACTGCGGCCTCAGCACCAAACTCGACGGTGTCGAGATCGACACGGCCGGCGTGATGATGGCAGCGCTCGGCGGCCAGCCCGATCTGTTGCCGCCAGTGCCGTACACGTTGTCCGACATGGCCGCCGATGCGGTTGGTCTGCTGAGCGCACTCGGAATCTCCGGGGCGCATATCGTTGGCGCCTCGATGGGTGGCATGATCGCACAGACCGTGGCTATCGAATATCCGCAGCACACGCACTCGCTCACCTCGATCATGTCGAACACGGGCGAGTCCGATGTCGGCATGCCGCTGCCCGAGGCAGGCGCAGTGCTGCTTGCCGAACCGCCCAGCGATCGTCAGGGATACATCGATGCATCGGTGGCCTCAATGATCTGGCAGTCGAAGCGCTATGCAGACGCCCACGAAGTGCGTGCTCAGGCAGCGCGCTCGTACGACCGTAGTTTCTATCCCGAAGGCAGCGCCCGACACTTGGGGGCAATCGCCGCCAGCGGATCACGCGCCGAGTTGCTGCCGCACCTCACCATGCCCACGTTGGTGGTGCATGGCCGCGACGACACGTTGCTGCCTCCCGAAGGTGGTGTGCGCACCGCAGAGCTGATCCCCGGCGCCAACCTGTTCTTGGTGGCCGACATGGGCCACGATTTCCCTACACCGTTGTGGCCGGTGATCGCCGATGCGATTGTCGCCAACGCCAATCGCTAACTGTTCCCATCTTCTTCTCGTCCAGTTCACAGGAGTCATCAACATGTCAGGTCCATTGAGCGGCTATCGCATCATCGAAATTGCCGGTATTGGCCCAGGTCCATTCGCGGCGATGATGCTCAGCGACATGGGTGCCGAAGTCATTCGCGTCGAGCGCGCTCAGGCTGTGCGTCCTGGTGGCGGCCCCAACCTCGATGTCATGCAACGCAATCGCCGCAACATCGCCATCGACCTCAAGAACCCCGAAGGCGTCGAGACGCTCATGCGTCTCGTCGAGAGTGCTGATGCGCTCATCGAAGGCTTCCGCCCAGGGGTCATGGAGCGTCTTGGCATCGGCCCCGATGCATGCCTCGCCCGCAACCCAAAGCTGGTGTTCGGCCGCATGACCGGTTGGGGCCAAGAAGGTCCCTACGCATTGGCCGCGGGTCACGACATCAACTACATCTCGCTCGCCGGAGCGTTGGCGCATTTCAGCCGCGCTGGCGAAGCGCCAGTGCCTCCACTCAACATGGTTGGCGACTTTGGCGGCGGCGGCATGTTCCTTGCGTATGGCGTGGTGTGCGCGTTGCTCGAGGCGCAGCGCAGCGGCGCTGGCCAAGTTGTCGATACCGCAATGGTCGATGGTGCCGCAGTGTTGATGAGCATGTTCTGGGGTTTCAAGAACATGGGTGCATTCAACGAAGATGCGCCGGGCACCAACCTGCTCGACACGGGTGCTCATTTCTACGATGTGTACAAGTGCAGCGACGACAAGTACATCTCCATCGGCTCGATCGAGACGCAGTTCTACGCCGAGCTCTTGGCCCTCACCGGCTTGTCCGACGATCCTGAATTCGCACAGCAGCACAACACGGCGAATTGGCCACACCTCAAGGGCCGCTTGACCGAACTGTTCGCCACCAAGTCACGCGACGAATGGTGCGCGCTGATGGAGCACACCGATGTGTGTTTCGCCCCGGTGCTCACCATGAGCGAAGCCGCGAAACATCCTCACAACGTCGAGCGAGGCACCTTCATCGAGGTCGACGGCGTCACGCAGGCTGCACCGGCCCCTCGTTTCAGCCGCACCAAGGCTGAGGTGTCGATGCCCCCAGCGCGCGCTGGTGAGCACACCCGTGAAGTGCTTGCCGATTGGGGCATCGGCGCCACCGACATCGACACGTTGTTTGCGTCAGGCGCGATCAAGTAATGGGAACTCTTGTTTGCTTTCATGCACACCCCGACGACGAAACCATCTCCACCGGCGGCAGCATTGCCAGAGCCGTGGCCGAGGGTCATCGTGTCGTGCTTGTGGTGGCCACCAACGGCGATTTTGGTGAGGTGCCTGACGATCTTGCTCCAGGCGAGACACTCGTGCATCGTCGTCAGAGCGAAGCGGCCAAGTCGGCCGAGGCACTTGGGGTGCACCGCCTCGAGTGGCTTGGTTACAAAGACAGCGGCATGACCGGGTGGGAGCAGAACACCGACCCTGAGTCGTTTCTGCTCGCCGATCTCGAAGAGGCTTCCGAGCGGCTGGCCACCATTTTGCGCGAAGAGTCGGCCGACGTGATGACTACCTACGACTGGCACGGAAATTACGGCCATCCCGATCACATCAAGGTGCATCAGGTTGGTCATCGTGCCGCCGAAATCGCCGGCACGCCCGCCGTGTTCGAAGCAACGATGAACCGCGATCACATCGTGCGCGTGATGAGCATGGCCAGCGAGATGGGCGTCGCGAACGGCGACGACAACGACGACGAATTCGATCCCTCTGGTCCCGCCGACGACGGCAATCCATTTGGCATGTCCGAGCTTGAACTCACTCACGCTGTAGACGTCACGGCGTTCATTGCTCAAAAGCGGGCGAGCATGCGTTGCCACGCCAGCCAGATCACCGACACCAGCTTCTTTTTGCAGTTGCCCGACGAGGCCTTCGCGGTTGCGTTCGGCACTGAGTGGTACATCCGCAAGGGCGCCCCGGCGGGTGTGCGCCCCGGCTGGTTGTTCGAGTAGCCGATGCCTCGTCTCTATCTCGTACGACACGGCCGCGCCGCAGCCGGCTGGAACGTAGACCCCGATCCAGGTCTCGACGATCTCGGCGTGCAACAAGCCAATGCAATGGCCGATGTGTTGGCTCCGCTGGGGCCGCTGGCGTTGGTGTCGAGCCCGCTGCTGCGGTGTCAGCAAACCGCTGGCGCGCTCGCTCAGCGGTGGTCAACGTCGGCTGTCATCGAGCCCGCCGTTGCCGAGATTCCGTCGCCTCACGGTGTTCCCATGACCGAGCGCGTCGAGTGGCTTCGCATCACGATGAGCGGCACGTGGAGTGTGCTCGAGCCGCGCTACACAGCGTTTCGCGACGGCGTGGTTGCATGTCTCGCGGCGATGACAACCGACACCGTTGTGTCGAGTCATTTCATTGCGATCAATGCCGCCATCGGCGCGGCGTGTCACGACGATCGCGTCGTCATTCGTAGCCTCGACAACTGCTCGATCACCATCGTCGATGTCGTCGATGGTCAACTGCACTTGGTCGAGGGCGGCCACGAAGCGGACACGCTGATTCGCTAAGTGAAGGAGTGGCGCGAGTTTGGCCGCTCGAGCGGGCAAACTCTGCACATGAGAAATCGTCATCGCCAAGTGGTTCTGGCAGCATGCGTCTCGACATCGATGATGTTGGCAGCGTGCGGAAGCTCCTCAAGCAATTCACCGAGCTCGTCGCTCGGTGAATCCACCACCGACGGGTCCACACTGGTCGATGCGTCGAGCACAACCTCAGTGGTCGAGACGTCCACCACGGTTGTCGACGCCACCAGCACAACCTTCGCCGCGGCCACCACAGTGCCCGTCGGCGCTTCGATCACGCTTCGCTCCGATGGTGTTGGCGATGCGCTGTTCGGGGCCGAACCCGAAGGCGTCATTGCATACCTTCGGGGTCTGCTCGGGCCGCCAAGTACCGACTCAGGTTGGGTGTCAGCGGTGCAACGCACATGCCCGGGCACCGAAGTGCGCAATGTCACCTGGGGCGATCTGGCGCTGTTGTTCGGCGACCAAAGCAACGTTTCTACGTTGCGCCGCCACTTCTTCGCTTGGTCGTATGGCCCTCCTGCCGGCGAGGTCATTGCGCCGTTTGGCTTGGTGACAGCGGCTCCCGCGCTCATCGGTATTGGCTCCACGGTGTCGCAATTGCGTGCTGCGTATCCATCTGCGGTGATCTTTGCCGGCGACGAACTCGTGGGGCCGTGGGCCAAGATTTCCGAAGATCTCGTGGCCTACCTCACCAACACCGGCCCGGCTGGCGTGGTCACCAGTTTCGTGGGCGGCACCGGCTGCGGTGAGTAACGCCACCGACATAGCCTCGCAGTTGACACAGTGACTAGGCTGACCACACTGTTCGCATCGGAGGTACTGCCATGAAACGAATGCTGCCTGTTACCGAATTGGCACGTGACTCACGCTTCCAGCGCGTCACGCTCGAAACCACGGTTTTCGATCCCCGCAACCTCAGCCCATCGGCTCAGATCAACGGAATCGCGCCCACCTACGTGAACGCCAGCGACAACGCTCGCGGCCTCATGCACGGCATCTTTGTTGGCGAGATTCAGGCGCTCGAGGGTGCCGGTCGCACGTGCTTCGATTTCGAAACCGGTACCGGTCGCGAACAGGCGCCGTTTGCGATGAAGCTCGACATGGCTCGCCAGTGTTGGGACGAAGCCCGTCACGTCGAGATCAGCTGCAAGCTCAGCGAGCACATGGGCAGCGAGATCGGCGAGTTCGGTGAGGGCACTGTGCTCTACGAAGCCGCATGTAACGCCGACCCAGTGTTGCGCCTTACCGGCGTGAACCGTGCGCTCGAAGGCTTAGCCATCGACGTGTTCACCACCATGAAGAACTTCGGCACCACGCTCGACGATCCGGTGATGCAGTTCTGCGAAGACTGGATGCTCGCCGACGAAGTGACCCACGTGAAGATGGGCAGCGATTGGCTGCGCAAGCTCACCGCCGATGATCCACAGCGCCTCAAGGACGCCCTCGAGTTTCAGCGCGCTGTCGACAAGCTGTTTAGCTTTGGCGGTTTCCGTGGCGAGAGCGACGAGCACCCGGTGCACCTCGCCCGCAACTTCCGTCGTCTCGCAGGTTTCGACGACGCCGAAATCGCCGACCTCGTTGAGATCGCGGCGCAGGCCTACACCGAGGCACAAGAGCAACAGCAACTTCGAGCCACCGCATCGGCCGCCAGTGCCGCTGCGAGCTGATCGTCTTTCTGGGCGGCGATTGTTCTGATTGGCTTACTGCTACGCGACCTCCACGCAAACTGGGCATGGTTCGTCATCGTTGGAAATGGGTTAGCGGGCATCTGGTCGCTGGCCGCTCATAAATACACGGCGCTGCGCACGCGCGCGCTGTGGTGGTTTATCGGCATTGTCCAAATTGGCATCTTCGTCCAGGTGGCAATGGGCGTTGCCTTGGTGAACAAGTACAAGTACAACTTCCCGAAGTTCCACGCGTTCTACGGGTTTGTGGCCATCATCGCGGTGGCCATCATCTATAGCTACCGCCCACAGCTCAAGGGCAAGACCTACCTGCTCTACGGCGGTGGCGGACTGTTCTTGATGGGCCTGGGTATCCGGGCCATGCTTGTTGGCTAGGCGCTTGCGAGGCCAGCTTCGAGCGTGTCGAGTGCTGTACCCAGCTGAGCTGGCAATGCGGCGCCGAACTGAGCAAAGTGGCCGCGGATCTGTGGGATCGCTGCAGCCCAACCCTGCGAGTCAACCGACAACAACTGGTTGAGATCGTCTGGGGCGATGTCGAGACCATTGAGGTCGAGTCCGCCTGCGGTGGGCAGGTAGCCAATTGGAGTCTGCACTGCATCGACTGAACCGTCGATGCGCTCGAACACCCACTTGAGTACCCGGCTGTTCTCGCCATAGCCAGGCCACAGGAAGCGGCCGTCTTCGTCGCGACGGAACCAGTTGACGAAGAAGATCTTGGGCAACTTCGACGAATCGGTGCTGGCGCCAACCTTGAGCCAATGACCGAAGTAGTCGCCCATGTTGTAGCCGCAGAATGGCAACATGGCCATTGGGTCGAAGCGAAGCTGTCCAACGGCGCCAGCGGCGGCTGCGGTGGTCTCTGAGGCCATGATCGAGCCAAGGAACACGCCGTGCTCCCAGTCGAATGCCTGAGCAACCAATGGCACGGTGGTGCGACGGCGGCCGCCGAACAAGATTGCCGAGATCGGCACGCCGGCTGGGTCTTCCCACTCGGGGGCGATTGAGGGGCACTGCGCCGCAGGGGCTGTGAAACGAGCATTGGGATGGGCGGCAGGCGTGGTGGTCTCAGGGGTCCAGGTCTGGCCGCGCCAATCGGTGGCGCGTGCTGGCGACGTATCGCTCATGCCTTCCCACCACACATCGCCATCACTGGTGAGTGCAGTGTTGGTGAAGATGCTGTTACCCCACAGGGTCTCCATCGCGTTGGCGTTGGTGTCGTAGCCGGTGCCCGGTGCCACGCCAAAGAAGCCAGCTTCGGGGTTGATGGCGTAGAGGCGGCCGTCGGCGCCGTACTTCATCCAGCAGATGTCGTCGCCGATTGTCTCGGCCTTCCAACCTGGAATGGTTGGCACGAGCATGGCGAGGTTTGTCTTGCCGCACGCCGAAGGGAACGCAGCGGCGATGTACTTCGCTTCGCCAGCTGGGTTGGTGAGCTTGAGGATGAGCATGTGCTCGGCGAGCCAACCGGCATCGCGAGCCATCACCGACGCGATGCGCAATGCGAAGCACTTCTTGCCGAGCAGCGCGTTGCCGCCGTAGCCCGAGCCGAACGACCAAATGTCGCGGGTCTCGGGGAAGTGAACGATGTACTTGTTGTCAGGGTTGCACGGCCACGACGAATCGATGTCGCCAGGTGCGAGTGGGGCACCAACTGAGTGCACGCATGGCACCCAATCGCTGTTGCCGAGTGCGTCGAGCGCGCCCTGACCCATACGGGTCATGATGCGCATGTTGGCAGCTACGTAGGGGGAGTCGCTGAGCTGCACGCCAATGTGTGCAATCGGCGAGCCGAGCGGACCCATGCTGAACGGCACCACATACATGGTGCGGCCCTTCATCGCGCCGGTGAACAACGTGGTCATCTCGACGCGCATTTCGGCAGGGTCGCGCCAGTTGTTGTTGGGGCCGGCGTCGGCTGGATTGGCCGAGCAGATGAATGTGCGGTCTTCGACTCGGGCGACGTCGCCCGGATCGCTGTGCGCCCAATAACTGTTGGGACGCTTGGCTTCGTCGAGCTTGGTGAATGTGCCGCCGTCGACCAGGGTCTGGCACAGCCGCTCGTATTCATCTGCGCTGCCGTCGCACCAGTAGACGCTGTCGGGCTGGAGGATTTCGGCCCAGTCGTTGACCCACTGATGAAGACGCGTGTTGTTACTCGTACCGCTCATTGAAGAAGTCTCCTTGGTGGCGCGCGCTCGCGCCAAAAGCAAACGGGAGAAAAAACGTAAAGACCCGATCAATGATGATCGGGGGTACCCATATCGACTTCGCTACCGAGGCTCAACGCTGTTGCGCGGCCATCGGAATCGAGCGAAAACACCACGCGCTGCCCCTGACGGAGCATGCGGAAGATCGACCCCTGCAGCGCGTTCGCTGCGAGGTCGTAGTCATTCAGGTTGGTGTCGCAGATGACGACGCCGTCACCGCTGCCAGGATCGTAGGACTTGATGACGCCCTGCATGACGGTGGCGCCTCAGCCGGCCTTGACGACTTTGCCCGATTTGATGCAACCGGTGCACACGTTCATACGTGTGGGGGTCTTACCGACGAGGGCGCGAACCCGCTGGATGTTTGGATTCCAGCGGCGCTTGGTGCGACGGTGGGAGTGCGACACGGACATGCCCCATGAAGGGCCCTTGCCACATAATTCACATACTGCTGCCATGAGGGTTTCTCTTTCCCAGAAGGGTCTAACGAGTCGTCAAAGGCTATCAGCGCGTTGCGAATCTCCAACAAGCGATCGAAGCGATGGGCGACAGGTTCTGTACTATGCGGTACGTGCCCACCCTAGAACGGCTCTCGGCGGATGCCTTGCGCGACACCGTGATTACATTCCGCGACGCTATGAAGGCGCATTCTGCCGGCATTAACCGGCTCAATGTGTATCCAGTGCCCGATGGCGACACCGGTACAAACATGGCTCGTACGCTCGACGCAGTCGTTGCCGAGCTCGAGAGCAGCGCCCCCGAACTCGGGCCAACGTGTACTGCCATTAGCCACGGATCATTGATGGGGGCCCGCGGAAACAGCGGCGTCATCCTGAGCCAGATCCTGCGCGGCATTGCCAACACCATGAAAGAGTCCAGCGATGGCACGGCCTCGAAGGTGGCCGAAGCGCTCAAGAACGCGTCGCTCGCCGCGTACCAAGCAGTGCTCAAGCCCATCGAGGGAACAATTCTTACGGTGGTTCGCGAGTCGGCCGACGCAGCGCAGGCATCTGCCGCCGGTGGCGCCTCACTCGTGGTGATGCTCCGTGCGGCTCGTGATGCGGGTCGTTCGGCTCTCGACCGCACACCCGACATGCTGCCCGTGCTGAAAGAAGCTGGGGTCGTCGATGCCGGCGGGGCGGGCTTCATGTTGTTGCTCGACGCAGCGTTGTTCGTGGTCGATGGCGAGCCGTTGCCTGTGCCAGCCGACGTCGGCGACTCGTCGTTCGATCCGTTTGCACTGGTGGCGCATCGCGGCGAAGGCGACGTCAGCGAGTTGCGCTACGAGGTCATGTACTTCATCGATCTACCCGACGAAAACATCGAACCGTTCAAGCAGGCATGGGGTCTCATCGGCGACTCAATCGTGGTGGTGGGTGGCGACGGCCTCTGGAACTGTCATGTTCACACCAACGACATCGGAGCCGCCATCGAGGCAGCTATCGATAACGGCGGGCGTCCTCATCAGATTCGGGTCACCGATCTCTTCGAAGAGGTTGCCGAAGAGCACGCTCATCGCGAGGCTGCGCTCAAGAGCGGGTCAGCGGCAAACATGGTTCACCGTGGCGCCAGTGCGGCCGGTATGCCGCCGGTTACCTGTGCAGTTGTGGCGGTATGCAGTGGCGATGGGCTCTCCGAACTCTTCGACCAACTGCACGTGCAAGGTGTTGTCACGGGCGGCCAAACGCTCAACCCGTCCACCGCCGAACTGCTCGCAGCAGTCGAGGCGGTAAACGCCGATCAAGTCATCGTGCTGCCAAACAACAAGAACATCATTCCGGTAGCCGAGCAACTCAACGCGCTCACCACCAAGACCGTTGTTGTGGTGCCTACCTGCAGCATGCCCGAGGCGCTGGCTGCGTTGGTTGTGTACGACCCCGAAGAATCTGCCGTGCGCAACGGCGCTGAGATGGCCGAAGCAGCAGCCTCGGTGGCAACTGGCGAAGTCACTCAAGCGGTGCGCGACACCAACAGCGACGCTGGCCAGATCACCGTTGGCGATTGGATCGGCATCGTTCGCGGCGACGGCATCGTGTGCGTGGCCGGTTCGCTGATCTCCGCGTCCACGGCGCTGCTCGAGAACCTCATCACGCCAGGTCGCGAAATCGTCACCATCATCGAAGGCGCTCAGTCCACTCCTTCGGCTACGGCGGCATTGCTGGCATGGCTCGCCGACGAGCATGCCGGATTACAGGTCGAGGTACACCGCGGCGGTCAGCCCCTGTACCCATATCTGTTCGGGGTTGAGTGACCACCGAGCCCATCACGCTTCGCGAACTGCGAGACATCCCGGTCGAACGACTCAAAGGCGTCGGTGAAAAGAAGCAGGCCGCGCTTGGCGAAATGGGTATCACGTCGGTTCTCGACCTGATCACCAACTACCCGCGGCGCTGGGTCGACCGAACGAACGAGGCTCGGGTCAGCGACCTCGAGGCCGGGCGAGAGGCGTTGGTGCTCGTAACGGTGCGTTCGGTGACTAAGCGCACGATGCGTAATCGCCGCACCATGGTCGAGGCCCAAGTGGGCGATGGGTCGGGTCGCATGCACGTGGTGTTTTTCAACCAACCGTGGCGCGAACGACAGCTTCGTGAGGGCTTGCAGATTGTGTTGTTCGGCAAGGCCGAGGTGTACCGCGGTGGCCTGCAGATGACGAATCCCATTGTCGATCTCATCGGCGATCGAACGGGCCGCATCGTGGCGATCTATCCGCAGAGCGAGAAGGTTCAGCTGAGCACTTGGGAGATTGCGGGTTGGGTCGAAAACGCGCTCGACCGGTGTGCCGCGCGTGGCTTCGGTGATCCGTTGCCAGCATCGATTCGCGCAGAGTTTGGGCTCATCGATCGAACCACTGCGATGCGTCAGATTCATCTCCCCGAGACCATCGGCGAGAAAGAACAAGCGCGTCGCCGACTCGCATTCGACGAACTGTTTCGTGTGCAAGCAGTGTTGGTGATGCGCAAGCGCGCCTTCGAGCGCGAACAGCGCGGCATTCGCCACGAGACCGACAGCGAGTTGGTTCGACGCTTCCACGCTCAGCTGCCGTACGACCTCACCGGTGCCCAACAGCGCGCGATTGGTGAGATCGAGGTCGACCTGTGCGGCCCTCATCCGATGCATCGACTGCTGCAGGGCGACGTTGGTTCGGGCAAGACGGTGGTCGCCGTGTCTGCGATGTTGTGTGCGGTGCAGGGCGGTCACCAAGGCGCGCTCATGGCGCCAACCGAGGTGCTCGCCGAGCAACATGCAACTGGTGTTCGGCGGCTGCTTGACGGCCTCCGTGTGCCGGATCCCGACAACCTGTTTGGTGAGCGCGCCCTCAACGTGCAGTTGCTCACCAATCGAATCAGCGGCCAAGATCGCAAAGACGTGATGGCCGGTCTTGCCGACGGCACGGTCGACATCATCATTGGTACTCACGCTCTGATCCAAGACGCGGTCGCTTTTCATAGTCTTGGAGTTGTAGTTGTCGATGAGCAGCATCGTTTCGGTGTCGAGCAGCGCGCCGCACTGCGAACCAAGGGCGCTGGCGATGTCGTTCCCGACGTGCTTGTGATGACGGCAACACCAATTCCGCGCACCGCAGCAATGACTGTGTACGGCGATCTCGATGTGAGCGTGCTCGACGAACTGCCACCGGGGCGCACCCCAATCGTCACCCATTGGGCCAACGGTCAACTGATGGAGTTGGCGGCGTGGTCCGACGTGCGTGAGGCCGTCAGCGAAGGCCGCCAGGCGTATGTGGTGTGTCCCCTCATCGACGAGAGCGAGAAGCTCGAGGCTGCATCCGCTCAGGAGACATTCGAGCGTTTGATGCATCAAGACCTCAAAGGGTTGCGCATCGGGTTGTTGCACGGCCGAATGTCGTCGGCCGAAAAAGAACAAGTGATGAACGCCTTTCGTGCGGTCGAGCTCGACGTGTTGGTAGCAACCACCGTGATCGAGGTAGGTGTCGATGTACCCAACGCCACCGTCATGGTCATCCTCGACGCCGACCGATTCGGCATTGCCCAACTTCACCAGCTCCGCGGTCGCGTTGGTCGCGGGCAGCACGCGTCGTTGTGTTGGTTGGTCACCGGCGAGCTCGAAGACACCAACCCGCGCATCGAGGCGCTCGTCGCAACCACCAATGGTTTCGAACTCGCCGAAGTAGATCTCGATCTCCGCGGCGAGGGCACGTTGATGAACACCATGCAAAAGGGGCGCAGCGATTTGAAGTTGGCCTCGTTGCGCCGCGATCGCGAGTTGGTTGGCTTGGCTCGCCAGGCCGCGTTCGCCATCATCGACGCGGACCCGTTGCTCGCCGCGCACCCGTTGGTTCTCGATGAGGTTCGGCTGCTGTTGAGCGCCGAAGACGAAGAGTTCTTGTTCAAGAACTAACGCTGGGTCGTAAGTCGTACGACCCTTGGGAGATGTGGCGTAGCCCATTCGGCCCATTAATAAACATTGGATTGACCACTACTTGACAGGATGCGATTGTCGTCACACAACACCGAATCCCGGTAGGGGAAATTCGGATTTTTTGGGGGATAGTCATGTTGCCAAGTACCGCTCGTCGTTATGACGGGCGAAGTCTACGTTTGCGAATTATTCACGCTGGAGCCGCGTCGCTTCTTGCGGTCGTGCCACTCGTTATCGCCGGCGTTACTGGCTCGGGTGGTGCCTCGGCGACCAGCGCATCGAAGATCGATACCGACGGCGATCACATCCCCAACCAGTTGGACACAGACATTGACAACGATGGTCTTGCGAATGGCTCCGACGACGACGTCGACGGCGATGGCATCGCGAACGCAACCGACTTCGACGTTGATGCCGACAGCTTGCTCAACGGGTCGAAGAAGGAAAGGGACATCGATAGTGACGGCGCGCTGAATGGCGCTGACTCCGACATGGACGCTGACGGCGCCTCGAACGGCAGCGACGACGACACCGATGGCGATGGCTCATCCAATGGCAGCGACGCAGACGTCGATGGCGATGGCGTCAAGAACGGCAAGGACGGCGACGTCGACAGTGATGGACTGTTGAACGCGGTAGACCCCGACATCGATGCCGACGGCGTTTCGAACGGCGGCGACGATGACACCGATGGTGATGGTCTGTCGAACTCGGACACTAATGAACGAGACATCGATGGCGACGGCATCCAGGACAAGTCAGACCTCGACGTCGATGGCGATGGCATTGCGAACTCAAGCGACTCCGATATCGACGGCGACAGCGTCTCGAACGGTAGCGACGACGACATCGACGGTGACGGTCAGTTGAACAGTGCCATGGGTGAGAAGGACATCGACGGCGATGGCGCGCTCGACGGAAACGACAGCGACGTTGACGGTGACGGAGTGTCTAACGGCAGCGACAGCGATGTCGATGGCGATGGAGTGTCCAACGGAAGCGACGATGATGTCGATGGCGACGGCCTGTCGAATGGCTCGAAGAAGGAAGACGACATCGACGGTGACGGCAAGTCAGACAGCGCCGACGACGATGCTGACGGTGACGGAGTGTCTAACGCCAGCGACGACGACATCGATGGTGACGGCATCAGCAACGTGAACGACGCCGACGAAGACGGCGATGGAGTGAAGGACCAGCGCACGTCGACCACAGCAACCACTCTGCAGCCGTAAATCTCTCAACATTTTCTCAAGTTCCCCTCAAGTTCGGTGCTGAAGCGCCGATCTATCTGGTGTGGGAATCATGTTTAGAGACGATCCAGCCAACACATACGAGTTCGATCTTGCATCGCTGACGCAACGCCCTGCGTGGCATAGCCAGGCAGCGTGTCGGGGAATGCAGAACATCAACTTCTATCCGGTGCGTGGAGAGAATGCTGCTCCAGCTCTGGCCATCTGTGCCACGTGCACGGTGCAAGACGAGTGCCTAGCGCAGGGCGTGAGAAATAACGAGCGTGGCGTGTGGGGCGGCTCAACAGCGCGTCAGCGCCGTCAGATTCGCACGACCTCCGCTGTGATCCGACCGCGTCTGGATGCCACGAGCCTGTTGTGAGCCGTGAGCCGTGAGTCGTTGTGAGTCGTTAGTCGAGTGACTCGGGGAGTACGAGATCCCAGCGATCGAGGCAGTCCTGGCATCGGTAGGACACGAAATCTCCGGGGTACCAGAGTCCGTCTTCGGGTGGCTGAGTGAGCAAAAAGGCTCGCCCGCCACAGTCGACACACACGATCTCGGGCTCGGGAGACAAGTCAGATTCAGCCATCGCCCGTAGTCTTGCGGGAATGCGAGTGATTTCGGGTGAATTGGGCGGACGCAAATTGGTGACTCCTCAGGGACTCTCCACCCGACCCACCACCGACAAGGTGCGCCAGGCGGTGTTCAACTCGCTCGGCAGCATGGGGGTTCTCGAAGGTGCAACTGTTGCCGATCTCTATGCCGGTTGCGGTGCGTTGGGTATTGAAGCGCTGTCGCGTGGCGCCGAGTCGTGCACGTTTGTTGAGCGCGACCGATCAGCGTTGCTGGCCCTGAAGGCCAACCTCAAAGATCTCGGCCTTGAGTCGCGTTCGCACGTGGCCGCCACCGATGTCATGGCGTATGCACCCGGCATCACCGGGGTCGACATCGCCTTCGTCGATCCGCCGTACAACTTCACCAATTGGGCCGGCCTGCTGCAGTTTTTACGGGCTGGACTCGTCGTTGCCGAGTCCGATCACGAGATCGAACCCGAAGCCGGTTGGGTCACGCTGCGCGCCAAGAGATACGGACGCACCGTCATCACTACTCTCGAACGGTTACCGTAGGCAGCAATGAATTCATCCGTGACCAGCGTGTTGTACCCGGGCAGCTTCGATCCGCTGCATCTTGGCCATGTCGATGTTGTCGAGCAGGGTGTCGAGCTCTTCGGTCGGGTCACCGTTGTGGCGATGTATAACCCCTCGAAACCATCGGGCGTTTTCACCATCGACGAGCGAGTCGCAATGATTCGGGCCAGCTTGGCCCACCTACCCACCGTGAGTGTCGAGGCGTTCGACGGTCTGGCTATTCACGCCGCCGACCAGTTCAACGCCGACTTCATTCTCAAGGGCCTCCGTAACGCTGGCGATTTCGAAATCGAGCAGCAAATGGCTCATATGAACCATTCGGTATCAGGCGTACGCACGGTCTTTGTGCCGTGCCGACCTGATCAGGTGTTCCTGAGCAGTCGCTTCGTGCGTGAGATCGCCCAGCACGGTGGCGACGTTTCGCACCTCGTGCCGGCCCCGGTTGCTTCAGAACTTGCCCGTATCTTTCCATCCGCGACACATCCGACA
>JBAXER010000047.1:0-21628 GCA_037140375.1 Actinomycetota bacterium | reverse complement strand
TGCTTCACGATCTCTCGGCTGCCAGCGACAGCACTGGTGACGCCCGCCCCAATGATGCCCACGGCGCCAATGGTGCACAGGGTTGCAACGAGCGAACGACCAACATTGCGCTTCGCTGCAAGCAGGGCGCCGAACAGCAACACGACGGAGGCAACGGCACCAAAGGCAATAGCCCCTGCTACTGCTGGGAGGCGAAGCATGATGCGCGAGAACGAGAAGATGATGATGCCAAGACCGATGGCTCCAAGAACGGGCAGCTCAAGCGGGTGCATGATGCGGCGACGAACCATGGTGTTGTACGCAGCGTCGCCCGACGCCCGCTCGCTCCATGACTGAACCATCCACTCGACCATTGCAATGATGAGCACGATGATGGCCATCCAGGTGATGGCCCGGCCAACAACGAGACCTACCGGAAGCAACGCAGCGCCGAGACCGGCCACAAGCGGCCACATGCTGCCCGCAGGCGTGGCATTGGTAGCCGCCGCGGTTGCAGCAGCCGAAGCGTCGTCGGCCGACACGTTGCTGTCACGCACCCAAAGATTGATGCCCACAAGGAACACCAATGCGATGGTTGCCGACACGAGACCAATAATGCCGACGGTGCTGTTGTCTTGCGTGGTGCCGTAGATGATGGCACTGGCAAGCGCGACAACGCTGGCGCCGATGAACAGTTTGGATCCTGTGGTGAACATCTGTATTTACCTGCTCACTTTGTGACGTAGACCACGAACCACAGCATGCTGAACGCAACTGCGATGAAGTACCAGTAGATGGCGTGGGCGGTGACGATCTCGCGATCGTTGGAGCGCCCACCGAGATAACGAAATGCGGCGACAAACGAAAAGACCATGCCTGCGATGATGAGCGCCAGCATTGTGCCGGTGACTGCGTAGAACATGACTCCGTATGCGCTGCCGGTGGCGTCGTTGACGGGGAGTTCCATCTGCACATACACCGCTACTTGAGCGTTGATGTACGCCAGGCCGAGCAATGCGGTGAGCCCGAGAGCGACGCCAACATGCTGCTTATCGTCGCGGCGGGCGGCGTACACAGCCCACTGGGCGAACACGCAGATGCCCACGAACCCAAGGAGCATGATGTTGCTTGGCACCTCGGGAATGGTGATCTTTTCGGGCACCCAATGGCCGGTGGCGGCAATGGCTTCGTTACGGAAGCGCAGCCACATGGCCAGCATGCCGCCAACAAGCATTGCGCCTGCGACTGCAGCCAGCGACGTGCCAACAAACAGTTGACGGCGTGGGGCAGGCGCAGGGGCTGGTGGAAGAGCGAGCATCAGGAGTTCCTCCCGGTGTCTTTGAGGTCGAGTAGTGGCTCGGCAGATGCAACTGAGTGCACCTCGGCGAAGTTGTTGTCAGGAGCTGGTGACGAGGTGGCCCACTCAAGCGTCTGCGCATCCCATGGGTCGTCGCCGGCGGCGGGTCCGCTGCGGAAGCCCTTGAGCGCTAGCGCGCTGAAGCTCAGCACCGTGAGCAGCATGGCAAGGTGGCCAAGGGTGACCAAGATGTTCCAGATGTTTTGCGGACCGGCGTAGTCGAAGGTGACGGCGCCAGCAGGCTGATCGGCGAAGCCGGCGATGTAGTACGGCAACGACGACAGCACCACGGCGAGCGTGCCGAGCAGAGCGAGCGGGATGAGCGCCTTGTCGTTCAGGCGGCGACCCCAGAGCTTGGGGCCCCAATACGACACAGCGCCCATGCCAGCAATCACTGCGCCGTACAACACGTAGTTGGTGACGCCCTCTTCAAACACGGTGCCGGCGAGGCCGAGGTCGGTGACGCCATTGACCAGCGCACCGAGCATGCCGACGAACACCATCAAGACGCCGAAGAAACCAAACAGGAACGCCGCTGTGATCTTTGGGCGGGTGCCCTTAAAGGCCAGGGGCGCAAGCAGCAGCACGACGAGCAAGCCGATGAGCGGGAGGCCCATGAACACGAGGTAGTTGACCAGGTCGGCGATCTTGGTGCCGAGGTCATCGAGGTTGAAGCCCGAACCCGACCAAGGCAGCGACTGGTTGACCTGGGTGATGCCACCAAGTGCGGCCAGCCCAATGAGTGCAAGACCGGCGAGCAACACGTTGCGCATCGGCATGCGGCGACGGGCCGTGACGGGAATCATTTCGGCGGCAAAGCCAATGGCTGGCAAAGCGAACAAGAAGGTGGAGGG
Organism: Actinomycetota bacterium; assembly: GCA_037140375.1. Taxonomy (GTDB): domain Bacteria; phylum Actinomycetota; class Acidimicrobiia; order Acidimicrobiales; family Ilumatobacteraceae; genus WLMZ01. The sequence goes on along the minus strand of JBAXER010000047.1, from coordinate 19,438 downwards.
CTGGGTGAGCGTGAAGCCGAGGTAGTTGAGCACGCCGGTGTTGCCACCGAACGGGACCTTGTTGTAGCGATAGCTCACATACAGGTAGATGACCGTGCCAGCGGCAACAGGCAACACCAGCAGCAGGCCAAGGGCGCTCACGAGGGCCGACCACGAGAACAGGGGTACGCGGCGCATGTTCATGCCGGGGGCCCGGGTGGTGAGCACGGTGGTGGCGATGGAACCAGCAATTGCGGTGAGGCCAAACAGCATCACGGCGTACGCGGCAATGAACAGCGCAACGAAGGTGGGGGCGCCGCCGCCAGGGCCACCGTTTGAGGCAATGGAGATCACGATGAGTACGACGCCGAAGAACCACGCCCAAAAGCCAGCAGCGGCAAGACGAGGGAACGCCAACGAACGAGCACCGAGCTGCAACGGCACAATCGCAACGGCGAGGCCCAGCATGATTGGCAGCACAGCGAAGAACGCCAACCCCACTCGGTTGATGGCGAAGAGTTGCGTGATGCTGTTCGCATTGAGCGTTGAGGCCGCGGCATCGATGCGCTCGAAGCCAAGCAGGGCTCCGACTGCAGCGATACCGAGTAACGCCACGAGACCAGAAACGATCAGCATTCGCCCAAGGCGTTTGTGATCGCTGGTGGTCACCCAAGCGGCAACGGCGGAGGGCGCGTGAGTAGCGCCGGCGCCCGCGAAGGCCGTATGCGAGGCAGTGTCAATTGTGGTCATGGGCAACAGCTCATTTCGAAACAGCACATGGCGGTGCGCGTGCGTCCGCCGGAGCGGCTCAAATTCGGGTCCGTTCTTTCTTCGACATTACCCACAGCGGCTACTGCGAGCCGAAATCTCCGCGCACTTCGGTGAAAAAATCTTGGCACGTTACGGGTGGGGGGAAAGGCGTCAGAAACCGTGGCGGACAAGGACATCGAGGGTGAGAACCCCAAACAACAAGGTGACATAGCTGATGCTGTAGCCAAAAAGTCGCATCGCTTTTTGCGGCTCGGGGTTACGCGACAAGGCGATTGTGCCCCCGATAAAGAGTGCGCCGAGCAGGGCCGCTGACACGCCGTAGATCCATCCGAGATGGCCCACTGGAATGAGCACCAACGTGAAACCGACCATCACGACTGTGTAGGCGAGCATCTGTCGCAAGACCTGATTGAGCGGCGCAACCGCAGGCAACATTGGCACGCTTGCGGCGCGGTAGTCGTCGACGTGGCGAATAGCCAGCGCCCAAAAGTGAGGCGGCGTCCACAGAAACATAATGACGAACAGCACAACCGGGGCCCAGCCCACGTTGTTGGTGACCGCCGACCAACCAACCAACACCGGCACTGCGCCGGCCGCGCCACCGATGACGATGTTCTGCTTGCTGGTTCGCTTCAGCCAAATGGTGTAGATGAAGACGTAAAACAGTGTGGCTGACAGGGTGAGGCACGCCGACAAGAAGTTGGCGCCACGCCACAGCACAGCAAACGCAATGACCTGCAACGCCGAGGCGAACCACAGTGCGTTGCGTGGCTTGATCAGCCCAGTTACCAACGGGCGACCCTGCGTACGCACCATGAGTTTGTCGATGTCGCGATCGACATACATGTTGTACGCGTTGGCTCCGCCTGCGGCCAGGGCGCCACCCAACAACGTGATGAGCACAAGCGTTGTCGCCGGCCAGCCACCTTCGGCCAACACCATCGTGGGGACGGTGGTGATCAGCAGCAGTTCGATGATGCGCGGTTTGGTGAGCGCGATGTAGCCGCCAAGCACAGTTGTAGGGGTACGCCTACCGCCATGGGCAGCGCTGCCCGGAGCAAGCCGAGACGGAACGAGGGGGCGGGAGCCGACGGACATCGGGGATTATCGTAGGGGCGAGAGTTGCGTGTTCCTAGCGCGGAGCCATTCGAATGCCCGTTTCACGGTGAAGGGCGCGAGAATGGTCGCCGAGTATGCACGCCATGGCCACCGCACCGACCCCCATCGTGGTCGACCAACCCGATCAGGACGAGTCGGTATTGCCCGATACTCCATGGATCGTGCTGGTTTGGAACGACCCCATCAACCTGATGAGCTACGTCACGTTCGTGTTCCAGAAACTGTTTGGCTACAGCCTTGAGAAGGCAACCGAGCTCATGCTCGATGTGCACCAAAAGGGCCGTGCGGTCGTCTCCAACGGCACCCGTGAGAAAACCGAGCTCGATGTGTTCCGCCTGCACGAACACGGTTTGTGGGCCACGATGCAGCGAGATGGCAGCTAACCAGTGGCCCGCAAACCCAAGCCACCCGTAGAGCGCACCAAGTCGGGCTTCCGGCTCAACCTGCAGGTCGAAGAACGAGACCTCGTGCTGCGCCTAATGGGCGAGCTTCGCTCGCTACTGCTTGGGCCAAACGACGGCGATCGCCTTCGCCGGCTGTTTCCCACGGCCTACCACCAACCCGGCGACCAGGCCATGGACGACGAATACCAACGGCTCATGCGAGAAGACCTGGTGGCCTCACGCCTCACCGGTCTCAACCTTGTCGACGAATGCCTCAGCGAAGCCAGCGGCGACAGCGCTCCGCTCAGCGAAGCCCAACTGCTTGCGTTCGTGCAAGCGCTCAATGGCCTACGGCTGGTGCTGGGCACGATGCTCGACGTCGGCGAAGACGACGACCTGCAAGAGATCGGCGACGATCATCCACTCGCTGGCGAACACCACCTCTACGGTTTTCTCAGCTGGTTACTCGACTGGTGCATTCGCGCGTTGCAGTCGTAGCTCGGCGAGCCTTGCCTCGTCGAGCGTTACTCTGGCCAGATGGCATCTGCTCCCGAGTTCGCAAACCTCATCGTCAGCACCACAACGGCCGACGACCCAAGCGGCGACAGTCGGGTGGCGTTTCTCACGTTGAACCGGCCCGAGCGCCTCAACGCCTTGTCGCACGCGATGCTGCAAGACATCGTCGGTGCCAGCAGATGGCTCGATGATCAGCCCTCCATCAGGGTCGTCGTGGTTCGCGGCGCTGGCCGGGCATTTTCAGCGGGTTCAGATCTCAATGACTTCCAACATTCTGATGGTGCACTGAGTCCACGTGACGCTGCCGATCTTGGTCGTCTTGCCACCGAAGCACTCGCCAACGTTCGCCAACTCACCATTGCTTCGGTGCATGGGCATTGCGTTGGCGGCGGCGTGGTGCTGACCTCGGCCTGCGATATCCGTATTGCGGCAACCGACGCTCGATTTGTTATTCCCGAAGTCGATCTCGGAATTCCTTTGGCATGGAGCGGCATCCCCCGCTTGGTGCGCGAACTTGGGCCGGCCATCACCAAAGAGTTGGTGCTCACCTGCCGCCCGTTCGACGCCCACGAAGCGCGCACCTTGCGATTTGTGAACCACGTCGTGAGCCCCGCCGATCTGGCATCCGAGACCGACAAGCTCGCCCGCGAATTGGCCAGCAAGACGGCCTTTGCACTGCGCTCAACCAAGCAACAGGTCAACGCCGCACTCGACGAGATGGTGAGCACGAGCCGCAATGCAAACGATGCCGACTCGCTGGTCTATGCAATGACCGACCCCGAAAGTCGCGAAGCAAGCCGCCGCTATCTGTCGCGGGTGCGCAAGAAGTAACCGTCAGCGTGGCTCGCGAGCCACAACAAACTTGTAGGCAATCGCTGCGCTACTGAGGGTTGCGGCGGCCACGAGACCCGGACCCGGCTTGGGTCCCCAAAGGTTGCCGTGACCCTTGCGCCACCACACCAAGGCGCCAACGACCCATGCCGAACTGCTGATCATTGCTGCGGTAAACGAGCGCTGCTTCAGGGCCGGAGTAGCCGCCACTGCACCCGCGATGGCGAGATCAATGGGGAGATACGCCGGGAACGTGGCGAGGCACTGCCCGATTCCGGCAGCAACTCCCTTCCCCCCACGAAAACCATTCCACACCGGGAAGCAATGCCCGAACACGCTGGCCGTGCCTGCGATATGAGCCCCTGCCGGCCCAGCGACGAGGCCGCCGATGCCGCTTGCCAAGGCACCTTTCGAAATGTCGCCGGCCATCACGGTGGCGCCGGCTTTCTTGCCGAGCACCTTGAGGGCATTGGCCGCCCCAGGGTTACCGCTGCCTTGAGCGCGAAGGTCGATGGTGCCTGACGAGACCCGACGCGCCACCAGATCGGCTGTCGGGAATGTGCCAAGCAAATAGCCCAATGCCGCAGCAGACAAAACGGGTCGAACTCGCATGTTCGAGACGCTACGCGACCCGACCCACAATGCCCGCAAGCAACCGATGTTGAGCGATTCTGCAATCCGTTGGCGCGAACACCCTCATCGCCGGATAATGTACGTGTGCTCTCAACCGGAGACGTACCTAGCCCCCATCGTCTAGAGGCCTAGGACACCACCCTTTCAAGGTGGCGGCACGGGTTCGAATCCCGTTGGGGGTGCTGACCAGTTTTCTGGTCCCGTGGTGAAGTGGAGTTCACGCCGGCCTGTCAAGCCGGAGGTCGCGGGTTCGAACCCCGTCGGGACCGCTGCCAGTGAGGAAACTCACTGGCAACTGGTCAGTTGTCAAGGTAAGTAATGCTGAAAATCTTCGTCGGTCGCATGCGGTCGGTGAGGACCACGGTCCTGTAGCTCAGTCGGCAGAGCATACGCCTGAAAAGCGTAGGGTCACCGGATCGACGCCGGTCAGGACCACCACGAAAGCCGCAGGTCAGAGGTTGTTTTACTCCTCAATCCTGCGGCTTTTCACGTTTTCCTGGGCTCGGCACAATGTGACCTACGACTATTGCGCCGGTTCACGAAGCTGAATTAGCGTGCCAGACATGGATGCACCAGCGCTGAACCCGCACCTGCAGTTTGTCGCCGAAACGCTCATCGCTCGGACCAATGGTTCGGTCGATGCCGAATTCGTTCACGATCTCGTTGCCGGCATCGCCCGACAGTTCGACGACGCTCTCGTCCGCGATTTCGTACCTGTATTGGTGGCCAAAGAGGCCAGCGCCCGGTTGCGCGAGCTCGACGCAACGCGACTCATCGCTTCGTAACACCGCTTTCGTTACTCAGCGGTCGTTCTTACGACCGTCTGGTCGCCTCGATATCGACGGGGTCGCGGCCGTCGCGGTGCCCCCGAGCCTCAAACGTAGTGATCGGCCGTTGCGCTGGTCGCTCGACCCGGCCACCGATCAGCCGAGGCTCGTTGGCTATTGCCTCGAGCACCTCATCGGCGTACGCCGCATCGTCGGTGGCCACTCTCAGCACCCCACCCGCCCGCAAGGCGTCGACAATGAGGCCAAGGCGTAGCGCCGTAAACAGTCGCTTGTGGGCGTGACGCGGCTTGGGCCATGGATCGGGAAACCACACCCTGATCTCATCAACGGCCTGAGGGCCGAGGTGGGCCAACAGATCGAATGCATCACCGATCCAGAGATGAACGTTGGTGATGTCGTCGGCATCGAGCAACGTGGCGAGATGCGCCATCGTTGCTTCGTTGGGCTCGCAGGCGATCACTGTTGCCGGAGAATCAACCGGCGCCATTGCGGCTGTGGCCTCGCCCTTGCCGCACCCAATCTCGACGATGAGTCGCTCGGCGGCTACCACCGGCAACGTGAGCAGGTACTGCGGGACCAAGTGATCGAACGCACGTTGACGCGTGGGCGACATGCGCCCCTGGCGTCCGCCGAAGGTGTAGCTACCGCCCACTGGCCATTGGTCACTGGGGCGGGTCATGGGCACGAAGGGTATCGGCCGAAGCCGATGTGTTCGATACGGTTCGGCTCGTGAATCAGGCCGCAACACTACAAATGAACGAACTCGGTTTCTACGGCCTTGCCGGTGCACCAAAGTCGCCGCGTGATCTGCTCGACGAATGCCGCGATGGCGAAGCGATGGGTTTCGGCTCGGTGTTCTTGTCCGAGCGGTTCAACGTGAAAGAGATCGTCACCATCAGCGGCGCGGCAGCGGCCGTCACTGAAACCCTGGGCATCGCCACGGGTGCAACCAACCACAACACTCGCCACCCCATTGTCACCGCCAGCTACGCCACCACGATGCATCGCATGACCAACGGCCGTTTCGCGCTGGGCCTCGGCCGCGGCATCGACAAACTCTTTGATGCGTTCGGTATGGATCACATCACAACGGCGCAGATGGAAGATTTTGCTGGGCTGATGCGACGCCTCTGGAAGGGCGAAGTGGTGTTTGGGCACGACGGACCCTGCGGCAAATTTCCGTTGCTGGCCCTCGATACCGAGTTCGACGAAGACATCCCACTGATGCTCACCGCGTTCGGACCGCAGTCGCTGGCGTTGGGCGGCCGGGCATTCGACGGCGTAATCCTGCACACGTTCTTCACCGACGAAACCCTGCAGCGCTGCGTCGCTGGCGTGAAGCGCGCAGCCGAGCAAGCGGGCCGCGATCCTGACTCTGTGCGGGTCTGGAGTTGCTTCGCCACCATTGGCGATTGGATCCCCGAAGACGTGCGCTTGAAGAAGACCGTGGGGCGATTGGCCACATATCTGCAGGGTTACGGCGACTTGATGGTGCGCACCAACAACTGGGATCCGGCAGTACTCGAGCGATTCCGTGCCGATCCTTTTGTGGCTGGCTTTCGCGGCGCGTTCGACGGCAAGGCAACCACCACCGAGCTCGAACACGTCGCCACCTTGATTCCCGACGAATGGCTGGCTCCGGCGGCTACCGGTTCGGCAGAGCAATGCGCCGCTGCCGTGCTGCGCCAACTCGATCTCGGCGCCGACGGAGTGATCTTGCACGGCGCGGCACCATCCGAGCTTGCTCCCACTGTCGAGGCCTATCGCCGGATCCGACCCGCGGGGCGGTTCGACCATCTCGCAGCCAATCCGGCAGGCTGATCACCGCCCCTTCGTTGGCTCAATGGCATGGTTGTACAGTCACGCCATGGCATCAGCGAATCCGTGGGAACAGCTCTCGAAGGGCATTGAACTTCCCTTCAACCCAGGCATCGTGGTTCCACAACTGCACGAGGTGTCGTTAGCAATTCCGTCGCCGCCAACGATCAGCGATGTCGCTGGTGCGGCCCGCGCGGCCATTACCCAACGACTCGCCAACGACGTCACTGCTGGCATGACCGTGGCGGTCGGCGCTGGTAGCCGCGGGCTCAGCGACCGCGTCGATGTATTGCGCGGAACCATCTTGGGCCTACGCGATCTTGGAGCCGAACCGTTTGTGGTTCCGGCAATGGGAAGCCACGGTGGTGCCACCGCCGACGGGCAACGAGCAATGCTCGAAGTGCTGGGCATGACCGAGCAGGCGATGGGCGCCGAGATCCGCGCCACGATGGAGACCATCGAGGTCGCCCGCACCGACGATGGCATGCCGCTCTATCTCGACGCCCATGCAGCAGGCGCCGACCGCATCCTTCCGGTGAATCGCGTGAAGCCTCACACCTGCTTTCACGGACCCATCGAAAGCGGTTGCACGAAGATGGCCGTCGTTGGTTTTGGCAAACAGCCAGGTGCCGCGCAGATTCACGCGTGTGGTCCAGTAGAGATGCGCGAGCGCTTGCTGCGCGGCATCGACGCGTTGCGCTCTACCGGTCGGTTGCTGGGTGGCGTTGCCACTGTCGAGTCGGCGGCAGGCGAGGTTGTTCGGGTCGAAGGCTTCACGGCCAACGACGTGGGCGGCGAAGCCGAACGCCAGCTGCTCGAGTACGCAAGGGCACTTGTGCCTGCGCTGCCCTTCGACGAGATCGATGTGCTCATCATCGAGCAGGGTGGCAAAGACATCAGCGGCACCACCATGGACCCCAATGTCACCGGACGCTTTTGGGTCCACGGCCTCGACGATTTCACATCGCCGCGCGTGGCCACCATCGTGATGCTCGACATCACCGAGGTCAGCGGCGGCAACGTGTTGGGCATTGGCTTGGCCGACTTCATTCCGGCATCGTTGGCCAACACAATCGACTGGCAAAAGACCTACGTGAACTGCTTCACGGCCGGCCCCAGCGGCGTTCGTCGCAGCCGCATGCCGATGGTGCTACCCGACGAAGAAGCCTGCATCAAGGCCGCGCTCAGCATGTGCGGTCGGGCGGTTACCGAGCCGAAGAAGGTGGTGCGTATTCGCAGCACGTTGCATCTCACACGTTGTTGGATCAGCGATGCCCTACTCGGCGATCTCCCCGCCGGGGCCACCATCGTCGGCTGATGAGCCCGTCGTCCGACGCGCTGTGCCGCGAACTGCAAGCCACGGTGGGCGCCCGTCATGTGTTGATTGACCCCGACATGCGCGCAAGCTACGAAACCGATTGGACCGGCAGATTTCATGGCGCCAGTCGCCTCGTTGTGCGGCCGGGCAACACCCATGAGGTTGCTGCCGTAGTGCGCATTTGCGCAGCACACAATGCAGCCATTGTGACCCAAGGCGGCAACACCGGACTCGTCGGCGGCGGTGTTCCTCGCAATCACGAAGTGATCGTGTCCACCGCTCGGCTCACCCGGTGCGACACTGTCGATACTGGCGCATCACAGGTCACCGTCGGTTCCGGAGTCACGCTGGCCGCCGCGCGAAACCACGCTCGCGCTCTCGAACTTGACCTCGCAGTCGACTTTGCTTCACGAGATTCGGCAACCATCGGCGGCGCGGTAGCAACCAACGCCGGCGGTTCACGGGTCATCCGTTTCGGCACCATGCGCGCCCAAGTTGCTGGCATCGAAGCCGTGCTCGCCAACGGCGAAATCATCGGCTCACTCTCGGGGCTACCGAAAGAAACCATCGGACTACACCTGCCATCGCTGCTGTGCGGCAGCGAGGGAACGCTGGCAATCATCACCGCAGTGCGCCTCAAACTGGTGCCCTGGTATCGCCACACAGCGACGGCGTTGATCGGCCTGCCATCTCTCGCAGCAGCACTCGAACTCCTGCCAGTGCTTCGTCGTGAACTCGCGCAACTCGACTCGGTAGAACTATTGATGCCTTCGGCGATGTCGCTGGTGTGCGAGCACCTGCAACGCACATGCCCGATACCCACCGACGCAGGCGCGTACCTACTCATTGAGTGCGCCGGAAACTCCGACCAACAAGACGAACTGATGAGGGCGCTCGCACTGCACGCACCCGCAAGCTCCACTGCTGTTGCAACCGACGAGACAGCGCGCGGCCGACTGCTTGAGCTACGCGACAACGTAACCACAGCGATCAACCATCGTGGCGTTCCACTCAAGCTCGATGTGGCGTTACCGCTCGGTGTGCTGAGCCAAACCACCGCCGACATCGAGGCGCTCATCAACCGCATGGCACCGCAGTCAACCCTGATCAACTTCGGTCACCTAGCCGAAGGCAACCTGCACCTCAACACGCTCAATGCCGGCCCGGCGGCCGAGGCCATAACCGATCAGGTGTTGCAGATGGTCATCTCACGAGGCGGTGCCATCAGCGCCGAGCACGGCATCGGCATCGCCAAGACGCACTGGCTCGTGGCCCAACGCGGAGCCGCCGAGGTAGACGCACTTCGCTCGCTGAAAGCCAGCCTCGACCCACACAACATGCTCAACCCGGGCGTGCTACTACCAGAGGCGCAACTCGGCGAGAGCGCCTAAAGCTTCGACAACACCACGCCATAGATCGCTGCGAAATGCAACCCGGCGCCGATGATGGTGAACACGTGAAACACCTCGTGATAGCCGAACACCTGCGGCCACGGATCAGGGCGCTTGAGGGCATAGACCAACGCGCCGATTGTGTACGCCACGCCGCCACCAAGGATGAGTGAAAAGCCCAATGGCCCGAGCCCGTTGTAGAGCTGCGTGAAGGCAAACATCGCCGACCAACCCACCAGCACATACACGGCGGCAAAGAGCCAACGCGGCAGATGAAACGGCAGCCACTGCAACGAGATACCAACGACGGCACCACCCCATGAGATACAGAGCACCACGAGTTGGTAGTTGCCACTGAGTCCCACCACGGCAACCGGTGTGTACGCGCCAGCGATCGCAAGGAAGATCGTGCAGTGGTCGAATTTCGACATCAGCACTCGCGCTCGAGGAGTCCAACGCAGGCGGTGGTACGCGGCCGAAACACCGAACATCGCTGCCGTGCCCAGAACGTAAACGACCATTAAACCCGGGCCACGAGCCGTGTCAGCTGCTCGGGCAATGAGTAACGAACCAAGAACCAGCAAGACACCAAGGGCGACCACATGCGACCAACCACGCAAGAGCGGCTTGATCAAGAGGGGTGGCTCTGAAACGGTGTCCATGGGCGACACCGTAGTGCCCCTCGGCGGTTCGTTCAGTCGGGCCCGCAACGCGAGGTCCTACACTGTTTCGCCGTTCAAGATTTACCCGCAACCTGCCGATACTCATTTCAGAGCAGGAAAGTGGGGTAGTTGTGCAGGCTCAGACACTGACATGGGATACGAAAAGCGGATGGTCATCGCCGGTGCCCGAGCCCGACGATCGAGACACATTGGTGTTGGCGTTCGCAGACACCTGCATCGGCGCGCATCCGGACCAACCGCTGCAGCAACTCAGCAACCTGTATGCAGGAAAGTCTGTGGTCGGCTGTTCCACCGCCGGCCAGATCAGCGGCGGGGCATTAGCCGACGGTTCGTTGGTTGCTGTGATCGCTCGCTTCGATCGCACTCAAGTTCTCTCTGCGTCAGTAGAAGTTGAGGCTGCCGGCGGCGCCCGCCGCGCTGGGCGTCAACTCGGAGCCGCACTCAAACATGCAAACCTACGCGGCGTGTTCGTACTGTCCGACGGCCTCTCCGTGAACGGCACATCGCTCGCCACGGGCATCAGCGAAATGCTGCCCGGGGTGCCAATCTCAGGTGGCCTCGCGGGCGACGGCGAACGATTCGACACCACATGGGTGCTGGCCGATGGACAACCACGCAACCGATGGGTCACCGCCGTTGGATTCGTCGGCGACCATGTAGAACTTGACTTCGGCTCCGCAGGCGGGTGGGACATCTTTGGTCCGCAGCGACTCGTCACACGCAGCTACCACAGCACTCTCTACGAGCTCGACGATCGCTCGGCACTCGCGTTGTATCGCGAATACCTCGGCGACAGAGCCGACGATTTGCCCGCCGCAGCGCTGCGCTTTCCGCTGTCATTAAGCGACCTCGATGGCCACACCACTGTGCGCGCCGTACTTGGCACCGACATCGAAACTGGCAGCTTGCGCTTTGCCGGCGACGTTGCTCAAGGTTCGATGGCCCAATTGATGTGTGCCTCGAGCGAACGATTAGTTGAGGGTGCTCATCGCGCCGCAGTCATGGCCACCACGGGACGCGAGCAACTCGCCATCGCTGTGAGCTGCGTCGGTCGCCGAATGGTGTTGGGACAACGAACCGAAGAGGAGCTTGAGGCCATCGTTGAAGGCCTCGCCCCGAATGCAGTAGTCACTGGCCTGTACAGCTACGGAGCGCTGTCACCCACTGGTGGCACTTGCGAGCTACACAACCAGACAATGACGATCACCACGATCGGCGAAAGGTCAGCATGAGCGACCTCCCTGCAACCAACGACACGCTCAGCAGGCAGCTTCGCCGTCTCGGGATCGACGGCGAAGCTCCAAACGGCGCAAAATGGGCTTCACTGTTGCAGCGCGTGGGGGAGACCTACGACGAGCACAACAACGATCGAGAGCTCCTTGAGCGTTCGCTTGAAATCTCATCGCGTGAGATGCGCGAGATGTTCGATGAGCTGCAACGCATGTCCGAGGGCCAGCTTGCCTTTGAGCGTGATCGACTGCAGGCGGTGTTCGATGCTGTCGACACAGCGCTGCTCGTTGTCGATCAGCACGGCATCGTGAACGCCGCCAACCCCGAAGCTGCACGACTGCTCGGCTCCCGGGCCCGCCTCGTTGGTTCTTCGCTGGCAACGCTGCTCCATGTTGGAGCCACCGCCGATTCCCCACGGTGCCTGCTTGACGAGAACGATGTTGCTGCGATCTTGCAGGGTCATCGGTGGCAGACAAACGGCATCTACCTCAGACCCCCCGCCCGAGCTCCATTTCCAGGCGACTGCGCGATCGTGCCATTTGAAGGTGGCCCAACAAACGACCACGCCAAGGGCGCGGTGGTCGTGATCACCGACAACACCCATCGAGTGACCGAACAGACACGATGGGGATGGGAAGCAAGCCACGACTCGCTCACCGGTCTCAACAACAAGAGCGCCTTCATGAGTCTGCTCCAACATGCCCTTGACGTTGCCGACCACAACGGCCTGTGGCCTTCGTTGCTGATGGTCAACATCGACTGGTTCAAATCGGTCAATGACCGCCTCGGCACCCGCACCGGCGACCGGCTGCTGATAGAGGCAGCGCGGCGCATCGAACAAACGGTCCGCAAGGTCGACGCAATTGCTCGTCTCGACGGCGGTGAGTTCGTGATTCTTTGTGAGGCCATGGAACGGCCCGATATTGCGGTGCTTGAAGCTGCTCGTCTCATCGGAGCAATCGAGGCCCCATTTCACTTCGATGGCGAGGTCGTGCAGGTCACGGCGTCGGTTGGTATCGCTCTCGCCAACGAGGAGTGCCGGTTCGCCGACAAGTTGTTGCTGAATGCGGACCTTGCGGTGTATCAGGCGAAGGCCAACGGTCGTAACCGCATGGAGACCTTCGACGGCATGGTGCGCCCCCAGACGCGACGTCGCGTCAACATGGAACGAGCGCTGCGCGAGGCAATCGACAACGACGGCCTCTTTGTTGCGTATCAACCCATCTTCGACATCGAACTTGACCGCGTCGTGGCCTTTGAGGCACTCGCTCGCTGGCACGATGCGACCCTGGGCGCTGTTGCCCCCGACGAGTTCATTGCTCTTGCTGAGGATGCCGGATTGATCACTGCAATCGGAGATCGGGTGCTCGAGATTGCTTGCCGCGATGCATCGACATGGCAAGCCGCAGCCGGTAGGCCTATCGATCTGCATTTCAATGTGTCGAGCCGTCAGCTCAGCGCCTCCACGTTCGTGAACTTCCTCGGACGCGTGCTGAAGCATCACCACCTCGCTCCCGAGAACCTCATTCTTGAGCTCACCGAATCGATGTTTCTGGACAATCCGGAGCGCTCAGAAAACAGACTCAACGCACTGCGCGACATTGGCGTGAAGATCGCTATCGACGACTTCGGAACGCTGTACTCGTCGCTCGCTCAACTGCATCGGTTCCCCATCGATGTGGTGAAGCTCAACCGCCAGTTCGTGTCGAGCCTTCTTGAGACGCCGCAGAGCCGGCATACGTTGCAAGCCGTGGTCGAATTCGCAGCCGGATTTGATTACACCGTGGTTGCCGAAGGCGTTGAACACCCAGCCGAACTCGAGGTATTGCGCGAACTTCAGTGCGATCGGGCGCAGGGATATTTGCTTGGAATTCCCTTGCAGCCAGCCGAAGCATGGTGCTCGCTACAACGTCAACCGGTCAAGCATTTGTAGGCACCGGGCAAAGCGACCACACATCGCTCGCCGCCGCTCGCTGGTCAGGTTCCGAAACCAAAACCGAGGTCTTCGGCAGTAAGCATCGGCACGTATGCAATGCCTGCCTCGGCTGCCATCGCGGCACAGGTGCCGCCGCGATCAACGATGACCGTGATGAGAACTGGGATCGCGCCGAAGGCTTTCACCGCATCGACCGCCTCCATCAACGAAGTACCGCGGGTGACCGTGTCTTCGGTGATGACCACTCGATCGCCAGGCATGAGCGCGCCAGCAACCCGACCAGTGATGCCATGGTCCTTTGCTTCCTTACGCACGCTGAAGCTGCGCAAGCTCAACCCACGGGTCGCGCCGACGGCAGCAATACCGAACGCCACCGGGTCGGCGCCCATGGTGAGGCCACCAATGGCATCGGCGTCGCTCGGAATAAAACTGAGCGCAACATCGGCAACGAGCACAATGCCTTCAGGACGGCACGCGGTCTGCTTGGTGTCGAGAAACCACGAACTCTTCGCGCCCGACTTCAGCGTGAAGTCGCCGCGCTTCACCGAATAACGAATGACGTGGTCACGTAACGCGGCACGGGCCGGATCGAGCGGTGGAAGATCGTTGGTCACGTAGGGACTTTAGTGTGTTCGTTCGCTGTTACTTCGAACGGTTGTCGCGCATCAACACTTCTTGCGCAATGGTCGCCACGTGCGTGCCGTCGGCCGCAAACACGTGACCAATTGAAAGACCTCTGCCGCCAACAAAGCTGTGGCAGGTGAAGTCGTGCAGATGCCATTCGTCGGCCTTCACTGGGCGATGAAACCACATCGTGTGGTCGAGGCTCGCCGAAAACTGTGCGCCATGACGCTCTTCTTCGGACTCAAGACCCATTGGGTGCGCCCGAACCACTGCATCGGTAGGCAGGTCGTCGGACAGGTACGCCAGCGTGCAGATGTGCAGCAGTGGGTCGTTGCCCAAGGTGCCATTGGCCTTGAGCCACGCCGCTGATCGGCCAGCACCAGTGCGGCCATCGGCCGGAAGATGCTCCGATGGCACCCAGCAGCGATCGAAGACATCAGACCATGAGTCGTGCTTGAGTTCGTCGGGCGACGGCAGATTCAGCGGCATGCCCACCGTTTCGATGTCGACCGATGGCTCGGCGCGTTGAAACGACGCTTCGAGATTCAAGATGGCACCAACGGCCTGGCGCGCAACCACACGACGCGTACAAAAGCTGCGGCCATTGCGAATGCGATCGACTTCGTAACGCACGGGTTCGGCATGATCACCCCGCCGAATGAAATAGGCGCGCAGCGAATGTGGCACCAATTCGGGATCAACAGTGGCCGCAGCGGCACGTAAGGCCTGCGCAACAATCTGTCCGCCATAGAGGCCGCCCCATGGGTATTGGGGTCCAATGCCAACAAATGTGTCGGCGCCGTGGGGGGAGAGTTCGAAGAGTTCGTGTGCATCCATGCGGGCAATAACGGTACGAGACAAAGAACACAATCGCTCGTTTGGCAGTTTCGATGATGAGATCTATACTGTTTCGCTATGGCAAAGCGTGGACCCAAAGGACCAATGACCGATGAGCACAAGGCAGCGTTAGCTGCTGGGCGCTTCGAAGGCCGAGCGGTACGTGACTATCTCGATGTGTTGCGCAACTCAAAGCCCAAGCGTGGACGCAAGCGCACTCCCGATTCGATTGCCAAGCGTTTGGCCGCAATCGACACCGAAATTCTCGACGCTGATCCCATCCGCGAGCTCAAGCTTGTGCAAGAGCGACTCGACCTTCAAGCCGAGCTCGCTGCTGGCGGCGACACCGTAGATATCACCGAGCTCGAGGCCGAGTTCATCAAGGTCGCCAAGGCCTACAGCACCCGCAACGGCATTAGCTATGCGGCCTGGCGAGCAATTGGTGTTGAAGCAGCAGTCCTCAAGGCTGCGCACATCGCCCGCAGCGATTCGTAAACAGTGTGACGGCGAGAGCCGTCAGACCAACTGATCGAGCGCTTCAAACACTCGATCTACGTGACGCAAACTGCGGTGCACATCGAACGCTGCATCAAGCACTGCAGCGTCGATTGCAACCCGGCTATCGAGCTCGAGGAGTTCGCGAAAAGCAATTCCCTGGTCCCACGCCCGCATCGCGTTGTCTTGCACAATGCGATACGCATCGTCACGACTGAGACCCGATTGCACCAGAGCCAATAACACTGGCTGACTGAACACCAGCCCAAGACTGGCCTCTAGATTGGCCATCATTCGCTGCGGAAACACCTGCAATCCAAGCAGTAACTTGCGCATCCGATTGAGCACATAATGGGCCAATAGAGCCGAATCGGGCAGCACAATTCGCTCAACCGAGCTATGCGAGATATCTCGCTCATGCCACAGCGCTACGTCTTGCATACCGGCCTGCAGGTTGCCTCGCAGCACCCGCGACAGACCGCTAATGGTCTCAGCAGAGATCGGATTGCGCTTGTGGGGCATCGCCGATGAGCCCTTTTGGCCAACCTTGAAGCCCTCTTGTACCTCGCGGACCTCGGTGCGCTGCAGGTGACGCAGCTCGACGGCGATCATTTCCATCGTGGCGCCAACCGCTGCGCACGCCCACAAAAACTCGGCGTGGCGATCGCGCGCGATCACCTGCGTGGCCGGCACGGGCGTGAGGCCAAGCTTGGCTCCAACGAACGCCTCGACCGACGGATCGACATTGCTATACGTGCCAACGGCACCGCTGAGCTTGCACACCGCAACCGCACTGCGAGCGGCGCGAAGGCGCTCGCGGTCGCGATCGATCTGCAGCGCCCAGAGCGCAACCTTCATGCCAAACGTTGTCGGCTCGGCGTGCACACCGTGGGTGCGGCCGATCATCACCGTGTCGCGATGCGTGATTGCGAGTTGCTTCACAACCTCGAGCAAGGCCGATGCTGAATCGATGAGCAAATCGCATGCGTCACGCAACATGGCGCACCAGGCAGTGTCGACCACGTCGCTACTCGTGAGTCCGTAATGAATCCATGAACCCGCCGGCGAACCAATCGCGGCTTGCACGACATCGACAAATGCGGCGACATCGTGATCGGTGACCGCTTCGCGATCGAGCACGGCCTGAACGAATGCGTCGTCGATGACAGGTGCGCGGTCGCGGCACTGCGCGGCATCGGCGGCAGGCACCAGGCCAAGTGCCACGTGCGCGTCGGTGGCCAGCAACTCGATATCGAGCCAACGCCCGAAGCGGGCCGTGTCGCTAAAGACAGCCGACATTTCGGGCAGGGCGTAGCGAGGGATCATCGAGTCACGACCACAACAAGTAATCGTCGCGCTCGGCGCCGACGCCGACAATGCGAATGGGAACGCCAACTTCGCTCTCGACAAGGCGCAAGAAGTCTTGGGCCTGAACTGGAAGTTGGCCGGATTCGCGAACTGCGGCAAGCGACTGGTTCCAGCCAGGCATATCGATATAGACCGGCTCGACATCGGCGAGAAGCTCGATGCGGTCGGGATAGTTGCTCAATGTGGTGTCACCGACCCGATAGCCAACGCACACACGAACCTGCTCGAACGTATCGAACACATCGAGCTTGGTGAGGGCCAACTCGGTTAACGAGTTCAGTCGCACGGCCTGACGAAGCATGACGCAATCGATCCAGCCCGGCCGACGACGACGGCCAGTAACCGTGCCGAATTCGCGTCCAATGTCGACCAACTTCTCGCCGAGTTCGTCGAGGAGTTCTGTGGGGAACGGACCCGAGCCCACGCGAGTTGTGTAGGCCTTGGTAATACCCACAATGCGGTCGATGTCGCGAGGGCCAAGACCGGTTCCGACGCACGCCCCACCCGAGGTGGGGTTCGACGACGTGACGTATGGATAAGTGCCATGGTCGAGATCGAGGAAGGTGGCCTGGGCCCCTTCGAGCAGCAGTTGGTGCCCCGCCGCCAAGGCATCGTGTAGCTCGCTGACCGTGTCGCCCACGTATGGTGCGAGCCGGGCGGCCAGCACCAAGAACTGATCAACGATGGCATCGACATCGAGCACTGCAGCACCGGCCGCCGCAAGCGCGACATTCTCGGCGGTGGCACGTTCTTTGAGCGAGACCGCGAAGGCGCTTGCGTCGAGAACCTCGCCGGCCCTAATGCCCACGCGGCGAGCCTTGTCGGCGTAGGCGGGCCCGATGCCCTTGAGCGTGGTGCCGATCTTGTCGTCGCCGCGACCCGCTTCGGCGTGAGCATCCCACGCCTGATGCCACGGGAAGATGAGGTGGGCGTGGCTACTCACGATGAGCCGAGTGCATGAGATGCCGCGACGCTCGAGTGTGTCGATCTCGTTGAACAAGGTGACCATGTCGACAACAACACCGTTACCAATGACCGGCACAACGTGGTCGTACAAGATTCCGCTCGGGATGAGCTGCAGTGCGTAGCGCTCTTCGCCGACAACCACCGTGTGACCGGCATTGTGACCGCCCTGATAACGAACGACGTATCCGTGCTCTTTCGAGAGGAGGTCGATGACCTTGGCCTTGCCTTCATCGCCCCACTGGGCTCCAACTACAACGGTGACAGGCATGCACGCTCCAAAAAGCCGGATTCATTGAGAACAGGCGAACGTGACGTGAGCCTAGTGTCCCGCGCACTCAATCCTTGTACCGTTTCGACCATGACTGTGATGCGACGGATGCGTTGGGACGACATGAGCGAGGCTGACCGCGCAGCACTCTGCCATCGCGGGCTCGATGACATCTTCGATCCGACCCTGCGCGACTCCATCGGTCGCATCATCGAAGACGTGCGCGTCAACGGCGACGACGCTGTGTGCCGAGCCCTTCGCGACTTCGATCACATTCAGCTCGAGGCTCACCAACTCCGCGTCAGCGAGGCCGAGCTTGCCAACGCCACCGTGTCGCCTGCGGTGGATGCAGCCATCGACGAAGCAATTGCCCACCTCCGCACGTTCAACAACACGGTGCGCGAACGCGCCAGCGATTGGGTCGTCGAAAGCGAGCCGGGTTTGTTCGTGGGCGAAAAGATCACGCCTATCGCATCGGCCGGATTGTTCGTTCCGAGTGGCAAGGCCAGCTATCCATCGGTGGCGTACCAGCTTGCAGTTCCCGCAACAGTGGCCGGCGTGCCCGAGCTAGCGCTGGTTGTTCCACCGGTGCCAGGCGGCGGCGGCGAAGTTGACGCCGCGGTCTTAGTGGTGTGCCGCAAGCTCGGAATCACCAACGTGTTCCGCGCAAACGGGCCCGCCGGAATCGCCGCGCTGGGTTTCGGCACCAACACCTTTCCAAAGGTGCGCAAAGTTGTGGGCCCAGGCTCGCCAGCGGTCACGTGCGCACAGGTAGAGATGCAGCGCCATGGCGTGGCCACGATGATGCTGCTCGGTCCTACCGAGAGCGTGGTGCTTGCCGACGACAGCGCCGACCCAATTCGTCTCGCCGCCGACCTACTCATCGAGGCCGAACACGGCACCGACTCGGCTGTTGTGTTGGTGACCACCTCGCTGGCGCTGGCCGACAAGACCGACATCGAGCTTGCCCGCCAACTCGATCTACTCCCCGAGGTTCGCGCCACAGCGGCTCGGGCAGCGCTCGGCGTCAACGGTGGCTGCGTCGTCGTTACTTCGCTGGCGGCTGCCGCGGCTGTGGTCAACCGCTACGCACCCGAGCACCTGCAGTTAGTCGTGCATGAATCAGTGCGCCAACCCACTCTCGATCTACTCACCGAGGCCGGCGAGATTCTGGTGGGCCAGCACACTCCGTTCAGCGCCGCCAATTACGTGCTCGGCTGCCCAGCGTCGTTACCCACGAGTGGTTTCGCCCATGTGTCGTCGGGCATCACAGTCGAGACCTTCTTGAAGCGCACCGCGATTGCCACGTCCGACGAGAAGGCGATGCTGAGGTTGGCGCCATCAATCATTGCCCTTGCCGACCACGAAGGTTTCCCAGCTCATGCAGCTGCTCTGCGGCTGCGGATGGGTCAATAGAACCATTCGGCGACCAGTTTGCTTGACAGCAACTTGACACTCAAATCAAGCCATCTGCATTAAATTGA
>JBAXER010000046.1:0-22347 GCA_037140375.1 Actinomycetota bacterium | reverse complement strand
CGACTCGCTCGACGGCCTCGACCGCGGTGGAGGCTTCGGCCACAGCGGCCGTTGACCTGCAGAGCTCGCTACAGCAGCAATTTGGTGAGGCTTGATGCAAGCCACTTTTGGTAGCGAGCGGCGCTCCATCCGCGGCGTTTGGTGACGAACGAATACATGTCGGGGTTGGCCAATGCAGACAGCGTGTCGGTTGCCTCGGCCAGGGTGAGTCCCTTACTGAGCGGGCCGTTCGCGGCGATCATCTCAACGAACGTGCGATGTGTGATCTTGCGGCGGCGATCGTCGTCGGCGAGGATCGAATCGATCTCCGGGTCTACGGCTGTGGCACTGCGGAGCACGGCCTGAACCGCTGCAGTGCGTTGCAGGACACCGCGAATCAGTTGTGCAATCTGCTCAATCTGGTCGTGTTGATTCGTTGATGCCCGAATCGCTGCAACCGCCGGGCGGCTCAGCAGCGGCACCTCGGTGGCGTCGCCGACGATTGCTGTTTCGAGGTAAGCGTTGAGCAGGTTTCGCTTGTTGCGGAACTTTGAGTACACGGTCTCTACGGCCACATCGGCTGTGACGGCGATCGCCTCGATGGTGGTTGCTGCGTAACCGCGTTCGTCGAACAAGTGACCCGCAGCTTCGATGATGCGCGCGCGGGTGGCTGCGGCGCGGCGTGAACGCAGATCGCGGGGAGGCTTGACATCGTCGATGCCGTGATTATAGTGACACTGTGTAAATACAGTGTCACTGTATTTACCTTCGACAAACAGAGGACGTGAACTGATGACAAGTTCGATTCCAGTCCGGCGGGTGAACCACTTGGTGCTTCAGGTCCGAAGCCTCCAGCGCTCCATCGACTTCTATGGCGAGCTGTTTGGCTTCGTAGAAGCGGTTGATCGTTACGGACCCAAGATGGCGTTCTTACGGGCGCCTGGTTCGCAGAACCATCACGACCTTGGTCTGGTAGAGATTGCTGCCGATGCGCCGGCGGCGAACCCGGCTGCGGTTGGAATGTTTCACTTTGCGCTTGAAGTCGATGACGTGAGCGACCTCGCTCGAGCGAGAGACCTACTCGCTGCCAAAGGCATGATCGATCGCGAATTCGATCACGGCGCCACCAAGTCGGTGTACGGCTTAGACCCCGATGGCAACAGCTTCGAGATTGTGTGGGTCGTGCCTCGCGCCGATTGGGGTGAGTGGGAAACTCGTGCGCCCGATCGTTTGCCACTTGATCTCGAGGCCGATGTGCTGGCTTGGGGCTGACGCAAGAGCGCAAGGACGCAAGGACGCAAGGACGCAAGGACGCAAGCAGCAGTTGTTTGGCGGAGGTGGACGGGCCTCCGCCCACGAACGCATCACCCCAGCTCAGCCTGTTCACACCCTCGAGCCAGGGGCGGTCTGAGAGCTACCGTGAGAGCCAAGTGGTGCACGGACGCCCCGCGAGGCCGCTGACCTGCCGGAGAGACCCCCGAGATGTGCGACACCCGCGGCTCTTGCACGGCGCGCGTCGAGCGGGCATTGGACGCTCGTTGAGGCACCACGAGTCGCGCATTCCCGAGCGGGCTCCGATTGGCACAGCCATCGCTGCGATCACTCTCCAGCGCTCACGGTCACGCTGGTGCCGCCAGCGTGACCTGCGATTGACCGGCCCGCCCGGATATCACATCGACGGGCCGGCCAACCGACAAGTTCATCTCTGGTTTGGATGCAGCCGCGTCGGGCTGCATCGGGCGGAGGGGAGCCGGTCAGCGACCTTCGACGAAGACACAGCTCCCGAAGTCAGTGAGTTCGTTGATGCGCAGGTTCTTGAACGGCTCGTAGTCCGCCGAGTTGTACCAGGCCTCGGCCACTTCCATGCTCGGGAAGCGAAGAACGGCAGCCCAGTTGCCGTTGAACGAACCTTCCTTGGTGGTCGGGGTCATCGAACCAGCGATCATCTCGACGCCCCAAGCGTCCAAGATCGGAAAGACATGTTGCGCATAACGCTCCATGAAGTCTCCGGGGTCCTTCATGTTCAGCTGCACCAGCCCGTAAGCAGGCTTCGATTCTTCGCTCATGATGACGTGCTCCTCTTTCGTCGGTCTTCGATTGCACTTTGCAATCTAACCGCTTGAGTTGCGAAATGCAACTCAAGAGCACCCACGAGGTGGACGAAGGCGAAGCCTTAGACGCTGTTGACCATCTCCGAGTGATACTGCTTGAGGTGGGTCTGCGCCCACTTGCCGAGCTCCTCGAGCACTGGCCGTAGAGCGGCGCCGCTCGGGGTGAGCCGATATGCGTTGTTGCGTGCCGCTCCGTCGGGGTTCGTGCGCTCGATGATCCCGAGCGAGGTCAGGAGTCGAAGCCTGGCGGCGAGGATGTTGGTCGCGACGTGTTCGGGCGACTCACGGAACTCGGAGTAGGTGCGGGTTCCGTGGGCGATCAGGTCGCGCACGATGAGCAGCGACCATTTGTCGCCGAGGACATCGAGGCCGGACGTGATGGAGCACACCGAACGCCAGTCGAGGTCGTGTACGTCGGTTTCCGTGCTCATATCACCTTCTCATCTCAGATCGCGGCTGCCATCTCCGTGATCGACGTTTCCATCGGCGTCGGCTGCCAGTCAAGCACGTGGAAGGTTGCGTGGTTGTCGAATGCAGCCTTCTTGCCGAGGCTGGGAACCATCCCCTTGGCCTGCCGATCGAAGATGCTCATCAGCTTGATCGCCATGTTCGGCGCCTTGCGCGTCGGCACCTTCGAGTAGCCGGCAGTGCGGAGCACTGCTGCGAAGTATTCCATGCTGACCGGCTCGGCGGTCGCGGCGATGAAGCGCTGTCCTGCCGCAGCAGGAGCCGTCATGGCCGCGACGTGCAGACGGGCGACATCGCGGACGTCGACCATGCCCATCGCCACGTCAGGGATCATCGGCATCTTGCCGCGAATCATGTCGGTCATCAGAGCAACACTCTGACCGTCGACCTCGGCACCGAGCGACGGGCCGAAGACCGCGCCCGGATTGACGACCGTGAGCTCCATGTCGCTCCCCGCCACCGCATCCCAGGCGGCCCGCTCGGCAAGCGTCTTGCTCTTGGCGTAGGCACCGATGTTGGCGTTCGTGTCCGACCACGCGTCGGGTCCGTACTTGCCGCTGGGCTTCCCGCTGATCATGGCCACCGTCGATGACGTGAGCACCAGGCGCCGCACGCCGGCCCGCTGGGCGGCACCGATGACGCGCCGCGTGCCTTCGACGGCGGGCGTGATCAGTTCGTTCTCGTTCTTCGGTTCGGCGAGGACGAACGGCGACGCTACGTGCATCACGTACGTGCATCCACGGACTGCATCGTCCCACCCCTGATCCGAAAGGAGGTCAGCCTCGGCGAACGTGAGCCGCTCGACCGGAGCGACCGCGGCGATCGCCGCCCTGGTGGCATCTGCTTTCGACAGGGAGCGGACAGTTCCGACCACTTCGTAACCTTGCTTGAGCAGCTCGGCACCGCAGTGCTGTCCGATGTACCCGCTGATGCCGGTGAGCAGCACGCGTTCAGCCATGTCGTTGTCTCCTTCGGATGACCATGGATCCTTCACTTGTCAGTTGCAATCTAACGTGTTCACTTGCAATCTGCAATTCAAGTCTCGCTCCTGTCGCACTCCGAACTGCGCGGGACGCCATGCGCGCGCCTCGAGGTGACGGAGACCCTGGAGCGCCATGCGGTGGTGTCGTCAGCCGGCGCGGCCCACCCGACGATCGGCGTCGTTGGCTCGCCATTGTTCGTCCTCGCCCTTGGCTTGACCGCTTCCGAAGTCGTGACTAGAATTATGGTCATGTCTGACGTCCTACCGCTCGCCGAGGTCAAAGCGAAGTTCTCGGAGATGGTCGACCGGGTCGAGCAGCAGCACGACCGGATCACCGTTACCCGCAACGGACGACCCGCCGCCGTCCTCATGAGCGCGGACGACCTCGCAGCGCTCGAGGACACCCTCGAGCTCCTGTCCGACCCGGCTGCGATGGCCGACATCGCCCGGGCCCGTCAAGAAGTCGCGGACGGCGACACGGTGTCCGCAGACCAGCTCCGCGCCAATTTCCTACGGCGATGAGCGACGGCAGCTTCGAGCTGCGCGTCGCCGCCTCCGCCGAACGCCAGCTCGGCCGACTTCCGGAACGCATCGCTGCCGCCGTCGTCGAGTTCATGCTCGGCCCGCTGTGCGAGAACCCACGCCGGGTCGGTCATCCGCTGCAGCGTGAACTGGCGGGACTGTGGTCCGCGAGACGAGGCGCCTACCGCGTCGTCTACGAGATCGACGACGCAGAGCAGCGCGTCACCGTGCTCCGCATCGACCATCGGTCCGACGTCTACCGGCCGCGGTAGACGCGCAGAACGACTTCACACCTGCGTCCCTTGCTCGAGGGTGTGGTCCATACACAGAAGATCACCGTGGCGGTGCACGTTCCGTCGCGTTGCGTGACAGGGGCCTTCAGCCCGGTTCGTCAGAACGGATCAGGGCTGACCTCCGAGGCGATCTGGCGCGCGATGTCCGTCGCCGAACGCCCCTCCCCGAAGATCACGAGGTCGGCCAGCGAGTGGTTCTGCATCGAGCCGATCCACTCCTCCAGGAAGTCGTGGCCGTCGCGTCTCCAGTCGGTGCCCTTGTCGCGCTCGCATCGCTCGCGCAGCACCCGCAGCGACTCGGTCGGGTCAGCCGACGGGAGCAGCAGCACCACGAACACTGATTCGAGGGCGCGCTGCGCCTCCTCGAAGCAGCTCTCGTCCTCGAAGTGGCTGTGGCCCGCACCGAGCGCGAGCACCGAGGTGGGAAAGTCCGTGAGCGCAGCAAGCGCTGCGAGCCGTGCCGGCTGCCACCACCGATGCGCACGCCGGAACCCATCACGCTCGATCCGCTCGACGAGTTCACTGATCGGCTGCCCGACCTGCACGTAGCACCGATCGCCGATCGCGTCGATGTCGACGAAGTCGCGATCGAGGAGGCCCGCCAGGATTTCACCGACCGTCGACTTGCCTGCACCCGCCGGGCCGATGAGTGCGATCCCCGTCATGCGACCAGCCTGGCACCATCACGCCAGGTCGAGCCGGCTACCGGCTCCTCACAGGTCGGCCGCGTCGGCGAGGACTCGACTCGCAGGCACAGCCGTACCCGATGACACTGATCGGCACGGAGAGGGAAGGTGTGAACATCCGTGTGAGCTCGGGTGTGAACATCGGTGTGAACATCGCTGTGACGAACCTGAGTGTTCACACGTCTCGGATGAACCCCGATGGACCCGTTGAGACGACCCGGGACCGACCGATTCGGGAGAACCGAGTCAGGCTGCGCCGGGGTCGAGGAGCTCGAAGGCCTTGCGGCTCACGATCGTCGGGCGATCGCCCTCGTGCTGCACGTAGCCACGGGTCGTGGCCACGTCGGAGTGGCCGACGAACCGGGCGACGTCGGCGAGGTCGAACGAACCCGAGGCGTACAGGTTCGTGACCACCGAGCGCCGGCCGGTGTGCGTGGCGAGTTGGCTCGGATCGAAGCCGGCCCGTCGAGCGGCAGCACGGATCGCTCGATCGACGTTCTGGCGCAGCATCGGCTTGCCCTCCGGCGTCGTGAACACGAGATCGAAAAACTCACCCTCGTACTCCGCCTGCGGCCACCCACCCGCACGCTCCCAATCGAGCGCCTGCAGCTCGCGCCGACGGGTGAGGAGCTGCACCACGCTCGGGCCGAGCAGCTGCCAGCCGGCGGTCCCGCGGGTCTTCGTCGGCCCGAGCACCATCCCCTCGCCGTCGGCGTAGGTGGACCCGCGCCGCAGGTGCACCGTGCCGGCCTCGAGGTCGAGGTCCTGCCACGCGAGACCGAGCGCTTCACTCACCCGCCAGCCGTGCAGGTAGCAGAACGCCACCACCGCCACGAACCGCTCGTCACATGCGTCGAGGAGCTTCACGACCTCGACCGGTGTCAGCGTCGGCCGCGTCACCTTCGGCACACGCGGGCGCCGCACCTTCTTCGCCACATTGGCCTCCGCGAGCCCGAGGCTCACCGCCTCGTCGAGTACTTGCACCAGCAGCGTCCGCACGTTCGTGGCACGGGACGCCGCGCCTCGATCGACCAGTCGAGAGATGAACACGGCCACCTGCTCGGTACGGAGCTGGCGGACAGGTGTCGATCCGAGTTCGGCGGCGATCAGGCGCCATTGCTTCCGATACGTCGACAGCGTGGTGATCCGCACCCGGTGGCGAGCGACGTTCTCGAGCCACCACGCACCGAGCTCGGCGAGAGTGGTGGTCACCGAGAAGCCCTCGGCGAGCGGGCCACAGCGAGCCGCTTCCTCGGCGGCGGCGATGTGTCGATTGCGCGAGGCGACCGCCGCCGCTCGCGTCTTGCCAGTCGGCCGGCCGACCTTGCCGTCGGGCTTGCGCCACGGCGCCACCCAGACCCCGCGTGAGCGGTCGAAGTACGGCTCCGCCTCCCCGTTCGGCGCGCGGCCGACCACCGTGTAGGAGCCGCTGACGGCATCGAGGACGCGCTTCCCGCGAGGCGCACGTGGCATGGCCGGACCTCCGTGTTCGGACCCGAAGGCTAGCTCTCTGAGAGTTACGTTGAGAGCAACGTTCGGCGAACGTCCACGAACGTCGGCGAACGTCAGCGAACGTCGCACCAGCTCAGAGCCGATTTCGACGTCTCGGCCGAACCCACCGGTGAGCACGTGGCGGAGGTGGACGGGAATCGAACCCGCCGGACGAGGATCGCTCGTCCCAGCCGCTTTGAAGGCGGTGGAGCCCACCAGGTACCCGGACACCTCCGCCGCAAATGCTACAGGTTTGACGTGAGCACGGGGCTTGGTCAGACTCACCACCTATGAGCAGGTTTGGTCGTTTCTACGAAGAGCGCGTGTTGCCGGTGGCGATTGACCGCATGTGCGGCAGCAAGGCATTTCGTGTGCACCGTCGTGACACCGTTGCTGGTACGCACGGCAAGGTTCTTGAGATTGGTTTCGGTTCGGGCCACAACCTTGCGTTGTATCCAGCCGAGGTGAAGCGTCTTGTCGTTGTTGAGCCGTCGGCGCGGGCTATCGAACTCGCCAAGTCGCGTGTGGCCCGGGCACCGTTTCCGGTCGATGTTGTGGGGCTCACTGGCGAGGCGTTACCGCTCGAGAACGGCTCCATCCATTGCGTCGTCTCTACGTTCACGCTGTGCACGATTCCGAATGCGGCGCTGGCGCTACGCGAGATCAAGCGCGTGCTTGCGCCCGGAGGAACTCTGCATCTGCTCGAGCACGGCTTGTCGGACGACAGCAAGGTGCAGCGTTGGCAGCATCGTCTCGATCCAGTGCAGCAACGCGTTGCGGGCGGGTGCCATCTCAGCCGCGATATGCCCGCCCTACTCGCAGACGCCGGCTTTGGCATCGTCGAGATGCGCCGTTGGAGCGAAGGCCGTCCCCGCCCGTTCTTGGCGATGACCCGTGCCCTCGCCACGCCGACCTGACCGTTAGCCTGTCGCAATGTTGAGCGCTCCCGTGCTGTTTTGCACCGACACCGCGTGGGCTCGCTACGGCGATGAACTTCTCGCTGCGGTGCCACACCTTGAGGTGGTCACACTCGACGGCGACACGCACGTGTCCGCAGACGATCTCGCGCGCATCACGATTGCGTTCTTCAGTGGAGACTCATGGCCGAAGCGAACGGCTCATTTCATCGGCGCGTGTTTGCAGGCACCGAATCTGCGATGGCTGCATTCGTTCTCGGCAGGCGTAGACAGTCCCGTGTTCGCCGAGTTTCTGCGCCGCGGCGTTCGTCTCACCAACTCGACCGGTTCGTCAGCGCGACCCATTGCGCAGACCGTGGTGTTGATGATTCTTGGGCTCAGCCGCAATGCTCCAGCATGGATGCGCGCCCAGCAGGAACACCAGTGGGCGCCACATGTTGGCGACGAGGTTGAGGGCACCAACCTTGCGGTCATCGGCATGGGTCCTATTGGTGAAGAGACTGCGCGGCTGGGCATTGCGCTTGGGATGAACGTGGTCGGTTGCCGCCGAACCGTTACTGGCAATGAGCCGTGTGAGACGCGCACGTTTGAGGCGCTTGGCGAATTGCTCGCGTGGGCCGATTATGTGGTGCTTGCGTTACCGCTCACACACGACACGCGTGGTCTCATCGGCGCCGAGCAGTTGGCGTTGATGAAGCCAACGGCTCGCTTTATCAACGTTGGCCGAGGCGATCTTGTGGACGAGCCCGCGCTGATCGATGCGTTGCAGCAGGGTCGACTCGCGGGCGCGGGTCTCGATGTGTTCGCAACCGAACCACTTGGTGCCGAGAGCCCCCTGTGGGACATGCCCAACGTGATCATTACGCCGCACAACTCGGGTGCTACGGCACTCGCCAACCACCGCGGCGCACAGATCTTCATCGACAACATTGCGCGATTCACCAGTGGCGCGGAGATGCGCAACGAAGTTGCGGCTCACCAAGTTGGCGCAGGCACCATCGGTCGATAAGTTGCCAGTACCTTCCCCCTGTTGATTGCTCTGCGACGGATGCGCTACGTGCGTGCCGGGTCCGGGGGTGTGCTGTGCTCACTGTTTGTTGGGCCGCCAAGGGCGGTAGTGGTACCACGGTTGTTTCGTGTGCGTTGGCGTTGCTCAGCGCTGCGGCTCACGGGTCGTCGTGGCTGATTGATCTCGCTGGCGATGTGCCAGCAGCGCTGGGTCTTGTTGAGCCAGTGGGTCCGGGCGTGCACGATTGGATCGGCTCTGCCACGGCAGGGTTGCCAGCGTTCGAGGCGCTGGGTGTGCCGGCCGCCGAGGGCATGGTGCTCATTCCGAAAGGCGCAGCGTCGCCGCACGCGAATGCCGACTCCGCACGGTGGGCTGAGCTTGGCCAGTACCTCGCGGCGTGCCCAACTCGTGTGGTTGTCGATGCCGGATCATGGTTGCCGCCGCCGCAGTTTCTCGCGGCGGCACAACACCAGCTACTCGTGATTCGTCCGTGCTATCTCGCGTTGCGTCGTGCTGCGGCCAGCATGGTGGTGCCCACTGGCGTGGTTGTGGTGCACGAACCTGGCAGGGCGCTGCGGGCGCAAGACGTTGCCTATGCGGTGCAGGCACCGGTGGTGGCCGAGATCAGCACCGATCCGGCAGTAGCCCGGGCGGTCGATGCTGGCCTGCTCGCGTCACGGCTGCCACGTTCGTTAGCGGTAGCGCTTGGCGATCTCGCCGCGTGACACACGATCAAGCAGTTGCGGCAATCTGCGAGCAGCTTGCGGCCGAGCACAGTGCCGACGCCGAGTTGCTTGAGGCCGCGCGCCGTCTTGCGCGCTCATTGCTTCCGCTTGCCGAGCAACACGATCTCGACTCGGTAGTGCTGGCCGCGGTGGCGCATGCGTCTGGCTTGGGGCCGTTGCATCAATACATGGTCGACCCGCTCGTGAACGAGATCATGGTGAACAACGGTGGCGATGTCTGGATTGAACGCGAGGGTCGGACATCGCTTGCTGGCCACCTGCCTAGCGATGTCACGCCGCGCATCATCGAACGCATGTTGAATCCCGTTGGTCGGCGGCTCGATCGTCTGTCGCCCATTGTCGATGCTCGCCTGCCCGATGGTTCGCGTGTGTGCGCCGTGATTGCGCCCATCGCTATCGATGGCGCGTGCTTCACAATGCGTCGGTTCGGTGTGCGGCGCCGCGTGCTTCACGACTTCGCTCACGGAGCGGTGATCGACCTGCTGCACGCGTTGGTCGATCACCGATGCAACGTGCTCATCAGTGGAGCCACGTCGTCGGGCAAGACGAGCCTGCTCAACGCGCTTGCCTCACGAATCACTGCGGGCGAACGCGTGATCACACTCGAAGACACCGCCGAACTTCAGCTTGGAACCTCGCACGTATTACGGCTCGAGGCTCGCGCCGCCACCGCCGACGGCGTGTCAGCAATCACGATGACCGATCTAGTTCGTACCTCGCTGCGTCTTCGCCCAGACCGGCTGGTGCTCGGAGAGATTCGCGGCGCCGAAGTGATCGACATGCTGCAGGCGCTCAACACGGGTCACGACGGGTCGATGTCTACGTGCCACGCCAACAGCGCGCTCGACGCGCTGCGACGCATTGAGGCCCTCGTGGTGCAACATGCATCGGGCTGGCCGATCGCAGCGGTGCGCGAGCAGGTATGTAGCTCGCTCGATGTTGTCATTCATCTCGAGCGAAATGAATCGGGTCTGCGCCGCGTACGCGACATCATCGAGTTGGCGCCGCCCACCTCGGTAACCACTCCGGCCGCACATCGCACGCTGGTCGCCGACGGTGTAGTGGTCAACGACCTCCACCGGGTCCGGGGCCGGCGCCGATGCTGATCAAGCCGCGATCATCACCACCATTAAGACCAAGAACGCCACAACAACTCGCGGTCGCGCTCGACGACCTCGCGCGCCGGTGCGCCAGTGGCGAGTCCCTGGCAGCGGCATTCCTCGCTTCGCCGCGCATCTCTGAGCTTGCACCAACCTTTGACCCCACGGTGCGCGCCTTGCAACGCGGGGCCACCTTGGCCGAGGCGTTGCAGCAACAACCCAGTGGTCCGGCTTCGCTAGCGCTCGTGGTGCATGTGCTCCAACTGTGTGCACGCGTGGGTGGCAACGTCAGCGAGTCGCTTGATCGGGCAGCGGCCACCCTTCGAGAACGCGACGCTGCCGAACAAGAGCGCGTCGCTCAAAGCGCGCAAGCCCGTTTGTCGGCGCGTGTGCTGACGTTGGTTCCGCTGGGTTTCGCGGGGTTCACGTTGCTCACCAATGCGCAGGGCCGCGCCTTCATGTTCACGCCGTTTGGCATGGGGTGCGCGGGTCTTGGCCTGTCACTCAACCTCACTGGTGCCCGGGTGATGAGCCGAGTCATTCGGGGCGCCCGATGACACCGTTTGTCGTGCCGCTCACGATGGTTGTGCTTGCCAGCGTGTCCTGGCGGGTCAGGCCACCGCCGCGCCGTATTGCTGCGCTGTATCCGCAGCGCCAGCGAGTTTTGCGATCAATCGCGTGGCCCACGGTGAGGCTGGCTGGCACACAGCGCAGGCGACAACGTGTGCTCGCGCTCGGATTCCCCGACTTCATCGATGTGCTGGTGCTCACGGTGCGCGCCGGTTGCACACCGCTACAAGCCTTCGTCACGCTGGCCGCGTCGGTTGACCCAACGCTCGGCGATGCATTGCGAGCAGTCGTGCAACGTGTGACGCGGGGCGAGCGCTTTGCCGATGCGCTTGTTGAACTGCCACGCCAACTTGGTCGCATCGCTCAACCATTGGTCGATGCGTTGGCGATGAGCGATCGCTATGGCACGCCCCTTGCTCCGATACTCGATCGCCTCGCCGACGAGGCGCGCGCCCAGCGCCGTCGCAACGCCGATGCAGCGGCGCGCCAACTACCCGTGCGCCTGTCGTTTCCGCTCGTCGGCCTCACGCTGCCGTCGTTCGTGTTGCTCACCATTGTTCCGCTGATGGCCGGAACCTTCTCGTCGTTGCAAGCGCTTCGGCGCTGACGACCCCAATTGTTTTCAAACGGAGGAATCGATCATGCGTAAACGAATCGTGCGAATCTCGACGTGGTATTTCACTCTTGGCGAAGACGGCCAAGCAACAACCGAATATGCGCTCGTGCTCTTGGGCGCAGCTGTCGTGGCATTGCTTGTCGTGAGTTGGGCCACATCGGGCGGTGGTGGTGGCAAGGTTGGCCGACTCTTCGATCGCATCATCGACGAAATCACCAGTCGCATTGGCTGAGGTCCCAGCCGTTGGCGGCAACCGATGCGACAGCGGGCAAGCAGCAGTAGAGCTTGCGCTGGTGTTGCCGTTGTTTTGCTTGCTGTTGCTCGCTGCAGTGCAGATCGTTGTTGTCGCGGGCGACCAGTTGTTGGTTATCCAAGCAGCGCGTGTCGCAGCGCGGGCCGCAGCAGTATCGGCCGATCCGGTGACCGCCGGAAACGACGCTGCGCATCGAGCGCTTGGTAGCTCTGCTCAGGTTTCAACGGCCACACACGACGCGTATGTAACGGTCACTGTGTCCATCACCAACGGCACCGATGTGCCGCTGGTTGGTGCGCTCATGCCCGAGGTGCATCTGGTGGGCCACGCCACGATGCTCCTCGAGCCTCCGTAGTTCAGCCGTTGGCCACGTTCGGTCAATCAGTGGTGTCCCACTAGGGTCATGGCCATGGAACTCAATGTGCGGCAGGTGATGGTGGGTTCGACCCACGTGTTACATGTGCGCGGCGAGATCGACCTCGGCACGCTTCCGCTGTTGCATGGCGCGCTGATGAAGTTCACCAATGCCAACCCCGGTATCGATCTGGTGGTCGATGTTGACGGAGTGTCGGCATGCGACGATGCCGGCCTCGGTGTGCTGCTTGGCGCGGCCGGACGCACGCGCGAAACAGCAGCAGATCTCGTTGTGTTATGCAGCGACGGTTTTCTGCGATCGCGCCTCGCCCGCACTGGTTTCGATCGGGCAGTACGAGTTGTCGATTCGTTGCATCTCACCAGCGATCAAAGCGATCAAGGCGCCCAAGGCTGAGCCCTTTGGGGACAACCTTGTGGGGTACCTTCTTTGATACCTATGCGACGCCTTGTTACTTCGGTCTGCTGTGTTGCGCTGGTCGCAGCGTGCTCCAGCAACCCATCGGCGCCCACACCAGGTTCAGCCACCGCAGCCACCGAGCCCATCGGTACCGTGCCACCACCGGGTAACTGCGTTCCTGGCGAGACGCTTCCCTCCGTCACTCTCATCGTCGACGGTGAACGGGTGATCCCCACGTTTGGCATCGGCTCATCCGAGTGCGGTTCACTGAACGGGCGGGGTTACATCGCCTTCGATTACGACCCAATACTCGTCGATGCTTCGAAGCCGATCGAGGTCGAACTCGATGGCGACGCCACCGTTACGTTTGCTTGGCCATCTGGTGCGTCGTTTACGCAAACCTCGCCACGGCATTGGCGCTCGGGCAATCCCGCCAAGGGATGTAGCCGACTCGAGATGAACATCGCTTCACCGTCGGGAGCATCGACTGAAACGTTGGGTGCCGACATCCGCGTGGGTGGCCCCGATGTCGAATGCGCGCAGCGTGGCCTCGGTCCGATCGAACCGATCGACACCAGCGTCATCGTTACCGAACCGCTCGACACGATTCTCGGTCGACCTGACGAAACTGACTTTGTTGACTCCACTCTCGCCAATCCGGCGGTTCCGTGACAGACTTCGCCGATGAACCCCACACTGTTTGGCGATATTGAACTTGCCGGCGTCGATGGAGAACAGCACCGGTTGGGTCGCCTCTGGGCCGACAAGCCGATGGTTGTTGTCTTCCTACGCCACTTTGGTTGAGTGTTTTGCCGAGAGCATGCCGCGCAGTTGCGCGACGTTTACTCCGACATCACCGCTGCTGGCGCAGACGTGATTGCTATTGGTACGGGAAACATGATGTACGCCAAGTCGTTTGTCGCCGACGAGAAGGTGCCGTTCATGGTGCTCGTCGACGAAGACGGTTCAGCCGCAGAGGTTGCATCGGTCACGGGAGGCGCGAAGGCGTTTCTCAAGCTGTTCACCCCCAGCGTGTTGTCGGCTGGCAAGCGGGCTCGCAAGGCCGGCCATAGCCAGCACAAGATCGGCGCTCGCTCGATGCAGCTTGGTGCCACGTTTGTGATCGCGCCAGGCAACAAGGTGCTGTATCAACATCTCGATAGCGATGTGGGCGATCACGCTCCGCTCGCCGACGTGTTGGCCTCGCTGAAGAGCCAGAGCAACTAGCGCTCAGCGGCCGCGGCCGCCCCAGACGAAGCGAGCTAGCTAGCCAAAACGGCCTTCGGTGCGCGGCCGGTGATAGCCCCGCCGATCGGATGCCTTGTTGTGCACCTTCTGTTCTTCTTCGAGCGCAGCCTCTTCGGCCACGAGCCGCTTCAAGCTGTGTAGACGCACGGCCTCGAGCGAACCTTCGCTAATCGCTGACAGCACGGCGCAGCCGGGTTCGTCTTCGTGTTTGCAGTTACGAAATCGGCAGTGGTCCATCAGATCGAACACATCGGCAAAGGCGCGCTCGATGCCTTGCCCGCTGAGCCACAAGCTGACCGCGCGCACACCTGGCGTGTCGAGCAACCAGCCGCCACTGGGCAGTGGAACCAGCTGTGCAGCGGTGGTGGTGTGGCGTCCACGTTGATCGCCCATGCGCACATCGTTGGTGCGTTGCACCGCATCGCCGACGAGCGCGTTGATGATGGTGCTCTTGCCAACACCGCTTGCGCCAAGCAGCGCAATGGTCTGGCCCGATGCCGCGTAGCTGCGAAGCGTTTCGAGTCCGACCAAGGTGATGCCGCTGACCGCGTGAACGGGCACGCCAAGCGACACAGCTTCAAGCGTTGCGACCGACTGAGCAATGACCTGTGGGTCGTCGACAAGGTCGAGTTTCGAGAGCACCACAACTGGCAGCGCGCCGCTGTCGAATGCCAGCACCAGCTCGCGCTCGAGGCGACGCTGGTTCGGCTGACTGTTGAGGCCGTGCACCAAGAAGACAACGTCGATGTTGGAGGCCAATGTGTGCGCCTCGGCCCTTGCGCCTTCGTGCGAGGCTCGACGAACGAACGCACTTTGGCGATCGATGACGCGTTCGATCTTCTCGCCATCGTCGGATGGAATGACCCAATCGCCCACGGCTACGTCGATGCCGATGTTGCGCACGCGCAGTGGTTCGTGCCCGATGGTTTGCAGCACAGTGCTCCAGCCTCGGTCGAGGCGAATCACGCGACCGGGCTGACCAACACGGTCAATGGCATGCCAGAGTTCGTCGAACTCGGGCGTCCAGCCCAGGGCTGCTTCGGGCGTGTAGGTCATCGTGACCATGACCGTAGAGAGTATGAACAGTTTCGTCAACGTCCCAGTGCAGCTGCTCGTCGCAGCCGAGGCATTCGTAGAGTGTGCGCATGCGTTACACGAACCTTGGAAACACCGGTGCTGTTGTCTCAAAGATCTGCCTCGGGTGCATGAGCTACGGCATCCCCGACCGAGGCACGCACGCGTGGACACTCGATGAAGAGGCCAGCCGACCGTTCATTCGTCGCGCTGTTGAAGAAGGAATCAACTTCTTCGATACGGCCAATGTGTACTCCGATGGCACCAGCGAAGAGATCGTCGGGCGCGCCCTCAACGATTTCGCGAAGCGCGATGAGATCGTGTTGGCAACCAAGGTGCACGGCGCAATGCGTCGTTCGCCAAACGGCAAAGGTCTGTCACGCAAGGCGATCATGTTTGAGATCGACGAAAGCCTGCGCCGCCTCGGCACCGACTATGTCGACCTGTTTCAGATTCATCGCTGGGACAACCGCGTTCCAATCGAAGAGACGATGGAGGCGCTGCACGATGTCGTGAAGGCAGGCAAGGCGCTCTACATCGGTGCGTCGTCGATGTGGGCATGGCAATTCGCCAAGGCACAGCATGTTGCCGAGCAGCATGGATGGACCAAGTTCGTCACGATGCAGAACCACTACAACCTTGTGTACCGCGAAGAAGAGCGCGAGATGTTGCCACTGTGTATCGATCAGGGCGTAGGTGTCATCCCGTGGAGCCCGCTTGCTCGCGGCTTGCTCACCCGCGATGTTTCGTCGAACACCAGCCGCAGCGAGACCGATGAGTTTGGCAAGACTTTGTATGGCACGGCAAACACCGAAATCATCGAACGTGTCGCCGAGATTGCTGCACAGCGCGGCGTGTCACGCGCCCAGATTGCGCTCGCTTGGGTCGCCCATCATCCTGCAGTAACCGCTCCAATCGTTGGCGCAACGAAGCAACATCATCTCGACGATGCAATTGCCTCGATCGACATCGTGCTCACCCACGACGAAGTGCGTGCCCTCGAGGCGCCGTACACGCCTCAGCCCGTCTCCGGCTTCTAAGCCGCCGCCACGCTGCGTACGCCCAGCAGCAAGGATCTTGAGAAATGTCGCTGTGACCGATAACCGCGTCGAGCATCTAGTGCTTGACCTTATTGTTTCGGTGCCGATACGTCTCTAGAGCCGTCGTAGCTTCCTCCACAAGAAACGAAATTCTCACTCATGCTGTCTCGTCTTGCGCGCTGGTGCGTGCGTCATAAGTTCGTAGTTGTCTTTGGTATCTGGGTGCCGTTGTTCATCGCCCTCGGAATCGCGTCGAGCGTCGTGGGTAGCGACTTCCACACCCAGATGCAGTTGCCCAATGGTGAGGCTCGCGATGTGTTCACCCTTCTCGAAAGTGTGAGCAAAGAAGAGGCCGGCTTCGACTCGCAGATTGTGGTCAAAGCTCCTCAGGGTGTTGCCGACGCCGATGTTCAAGCCTCGCTCGCTGAGTTGTTCGCCAAGGTCGATGAGATCGACGGCATCAAGGTGGTCAGTCCCTACGATCAGCCGAAGCAGCAGATCAACGCCGATGGAACGATTGCTTACGCGCAGCTCAAGATCACCGGTCGCACCCAAACGCAATTCGCCACCCTCGCCACACAGATCGAGAGCCTTGGCGACAAGGCGATCGCTCGCATGGGCGTCGACCATCAGATCCAGCTCGAATACGGCGGCCAGGCATTCCGCAAGATGAAGTTCCCCGCGTCCGAAGCGCTTGGCATCATCGCTGCAGTTGTCATTTTGGTGTTGGCCTTCGGCTCAGTGCTCGCTATGGGCTTGCCGATTGGCACAGCGCTCATCGGTCTCGGTCTTGGCTCAAGCATCGTTGGGTTGCTCAGCAACGTGGGTGAGATGCCCGACTTCACCACGCAGATGGTTGCAATGATCGGCCTTGGTGTGGGCATCGACTACGCGCTCTTCATCGTGACTCGCTATCGCGAGGCGCTCCACGACGGCTCGTCGGTTGAAGACTCGATCGTCGAAGCCGTCGACACCAGCGGCCGGGCCGTGCTGTTCGCCGGCATCACCGTGATCATCTCGTTGCTCGGCCTCTACATCATGGGGCTGTCGTTCGTTCGTGGCCTCGCAACCGGTGCTGCAGTTGGCGTGTTGATGATGATGATCGCCTCGGTCACGTTGTTGCCGGCGCTGCTTGCGATGGCGGGTCACCGCATCAACGTCACCTCGCGTGCAGCGATGTTGTCGCTGGGTCTGCTCGTGGCCGGTGGCCTCGGGGCCATCGTTACGTCGAACGCCAGCATCCTGCTCGGCGGAGCGGCCCTTGCGGTTGCTGTGCTGCTTGCCAGCTTGGTCGTGAAGTCGCTGCGCCAGCCCATTCCACATCGCGCCGAGAAGCCCATCGAGCAGGGCTTCTGGTATCGCTGGAGCCGCTTCATCCAGCGCCGGCCGTGGCCGATCTTCCTCTTCGGCGCCGGTGTCTTGGTGGTGCTCACGCTTCCGCTGCTTTCCATCCGTCTTGGCTTCGGCGACAACGGCAACGCCAAGCCCGATCAGACAATTCGCCGCTCATACGATCTGCTTGCCGAAGGCTTCGGCCCAGGCTTCAACGGTCCATTGATCGTGACCATCGAAGGCGCTAACGCTGCCAAGCCCGAGGTGGTTCAGCAGTTCGCTATCACCCTGCGCGACACGCCTGGCGTGCAAGCTGCGTTTGCCCGTCCGATTCGCGACGACCTCGCGTTGGTCACGGTGATCCCAAAGAGTGCTCCTCAAGATGTGGCCACCACCGATCTGGTGCATCGTCTGCGCCAACACATCATCCCCGACTCGGGACTCACGTCTCGCGTGGGTGGGTTCACCGCCGCGAGCCAAGACTTCTCCGAGTACCTCGGTGCTCGTTTGCCGGTGCTCATCGGGGCCGTGTTGATCTTGAGTTTCCTGTTGCTGATGGCAGTGTTCCGCAGCCTGCTCGTGCCGCTGAAGGCCGTCATCATGAACCTGCTGTCCATCGGCGCCGCCTACGGCGTTGTCGTCGCGGTGTTCCAATGGGGTTGGGGCAAGGACATCATCGGAGTGGGTAAGCCTGGGCCGGTCGAGGCGTGGGCTCCGATGATGCTTTTTGCAATCGTGTTCGGTCTCTCGATGGATTACGAAGTGTTCTTGCTGTCGCGCATGAAGGAAGAGTTCGACCGCACCGGCGACAACGCCACTGCAGTTGCCGATGGTTTGGCAGTGACGGCGCGAGTGATCACTGCCGCTGCGTTGATCATGGTCTGTGTGTTCAGCGCATTCATTCTGGGCGACGATCGTCAGCTGAAATTGTTCGGCCTCGGCTTGGCGTCAGCCGTGTTCATCGACGCAACCGTCGTGCGCATGTTGCTGGTGCCCGCAACCATGGAACTGCTCGGTGCCCGCAACTGGTGGCTGCCTGGTTGGCTCGATCGGTTGCTTCCGAAGATCAATGTCGAAGGTCATCGTCACCAAGAAGTAATGCCAGAACTGGTGTTATCAGGCGTCGATGAGTAACTGATCGTCAACTTCAGTTGTACGGTGTCACTCACCCAGCGGGGTCGTTGGTCTTGACAGCGGCCCCTTCGATGCTTTAGCGAATAGGTCGCATGTCAAAACCGCTCGTGATTGTGGAGTCTCCCGCCAAGGCGAAGACGATCTCCAAGTTCCTCGGCGCAGGCTTCGATGTGCGCGCCTCAGTTGGCCACGTTGCCGACCTGCCGAGCAAAGGTTTGGCCGTCGATGTCGACAATGGCTTCAAGCCAACCTACGAACTCACTGAGCGCGGCAAGGTGGTTATCAAAGACCTTCGGGCGCTGTTGAAAGATGCCAGCGAGCTCTATCTCGCAACCGACGAAGACCGCGAGGGTGAGGCCATTAGCTGGCACCTACTCGAGTACCTCAAGCCCAAGGTGCCCGTAAAGCGGATGGTGTTTCACGAAATCACCAAGGCTGCAATTGATAAGGCAGTCAACAATCCACGAGCGCTCGACTATGGCTTGGTCGATGCTGCCGAGACTCGCCGCATTCTCGACCGTCTCTATGGCTACGAAGTGAGCCCCGTGTTGTGGCGGCGCGTGAACCGTGGCCTGTCGGCGGGTCGTGTGCAGAGTCCAACCATTCGCTTGGTTGTCGAGCGCGAGCGCGAACGCATTGCGTTCGTCACGGCCGGCTACTGGGATCTCGAACTGCTCACCGAAACCCGGCCAGCCTTCACCGCCACACTGGTGTCGCTCGATGGCGCCAAGGTGGCGTCGGGCAAAGACTTTGGCAGCGACGGCAATCCCAAAAAGGGTGTTGTGGTCGTCAGCCAAAACGAAGCTCACGCGCTTGTTGCCGGCTTGTCGTCATCAACCTTCAGCGTGCGCTCGGTCGAAGAAAAGCCGTATCGCAGCAGCGCCAAAGCGCCGTTCACCACCAGCACGTTGCAGCAAGAGGGCGGCCGCAAGCTTCGCCTCGGCGCCGCACAGGTGATGCGTATTGCGCAGGGTCTCTACGAGCGTGGCTTCATCACCTACATGCGTACCGACAGCGCGATGCTCAGTGACGAAGCGCTCGCTGCAGTGCGCTCCGAGGTTGCCAGCACCTACGGCCAGCAGTTTTTGACGGCCGCGCCACGACAGTTCACGGGCAAGATCAAAAACGCCCAAGAAGCTCACGAAGCCATTCGTCCAACCACCCCGCTGCGCGCTCCCGATCAGGTTGCTGGCGAACTCAACGGCCAAGAGCTGGCCCTGTATCGCCTGGTGTGGCAGCGCACGTTGGCGTCGCAGATGGCCGACGCTGCTGGCGTCACCGTGAGCGTGCGGCTCACAGCCACCAGTGCCCCGGCAACGCAGCCGGGGCAGGCCGGACAAGAGTGCGAGTTTGCAGCGAGCGGCACCACCATCACCTTTGCTGGCTATCGCCAGGTGTACGTGGAGTCCACCGACGAAGACTCAACCGCCGACGAAGAAAAGGAAGCGTTGCTACCGATTCTTACCGTTGGTCAAACGGTGCCTGTCGAGTCGATCACGCCGAACGGCCACAGCACTTCGCCGCCTGCTCGTTACACCGAGGCCAGCATCGTGAAGCGCCTCGAAGAACTTGGCATCGGCCGTCCCAGCACATGGGCCAGCATCATCCAAACCGTGCAAGACCGGGGCTATGTGTGGAAGAAGGGCCAAGCCCTCGTCCCAACATGGAC
This sequence comes from Actinomycetota bacterium, assembly GCA_037140375.1. Classification (GTDB taxonomy): domain Bacteria; phylum Actinomycetota; class Acidimicrobiia; order Acidimicrobiales; family Ilumatobacteraceae; genus WLMZ01. The sequence continues at coordinate 2,335 of JBAXER010000046.1, read as the reverse complement.
AGCGTTTGCAGTTGTTGGATTAATGGAGAAGCACTTCGGTGGTCTGGTCGATTACGCGTTCACCGCGCGTATCGAAGAAGACCTCGACTCGATTGCTCGCAACGAAGAGCGCAAGGACCACTGGCTGCAGCGGTTCTATTTCGGTGACGAATCCGATGTGCAGTTGCCGGGCCTCAAGCGGTTGGTTGTCGAGAACCTCGACGAGATCGACGCCGCGGCCATCAACACGTTCCCACTTGGTCACGATGCCGATGGCGTAGAGATTGTGGTGAAGCCGGGCAAGTACGGCCCTTACGTGAAGCGTGGCGAAGACACCGCCAGCGTTCCCGAAGACCTCGCGCCCGACGAACTCACTGTGGAGATGGCGCTCACCTTGTTGGCGCAGCCAAAGAGCGACGTGCCCATCGGCGAGATCGACGGTTTCCCCGTGTTCGCCAAGAGTGGTCGCTATGGCCCCTATGTGCAATGGGGCGCCGCCGACAATCTGCCTCCTGGGCTCGAGAAGCCGCGCATGGCCAGCTTGTTCAAGACGATGACCCTCGAGCGGTTGTCGATGAAAGACGCCACCGATCTGCTGCAGTTGCCGCGCACCGTTGGCATCGATCCGGTTGATGGCGTTGCCATCATGGCCAACAACGGTCGTTACGGCCCCTATGTGCAAAAGGGCAAGGACTTCCGCAATATCACCAGCGAAGAGCAGTTGCTCGAGATCACGCTCGAACAGGCGCTCACGATCTTTGCGTCGCCAAAGGTGTTTAAGCGTGGCGGCCAGTCGATGGCGGCCAAGGGTCCGTTGCGCGAGTTCGGCGACGATCCGGTCAGCGGTCGTGCGGTTGTTGCCAAGGACGGAAAGTTTGGTGTCTACGTCACCGACGGCGAGACCAACGCTTCGTTGAGCAAGGGTGATCGCCTCGACGCGATGCCGGTAGAGCGTGCCTATGAACTGCTTGCGGTTCGTCGCGAAGCCATCATCGAAAAGGGTGGCCTACCGGCGAAGAAGGCAACGGCCACCAAGAAGGCCGCCGCCAAGAAGGTCGCTGCGAAGAAGGCTCCAGCCAAGAAGGTTGCTGCCAAGAAAGTTGCAGCCAAGAAGGCCCCGGCCAAGCAGGCCGCAGCCGAAGAGTCCTGAGGCTTCTCGGATATGGTGCTCGGCATGACCGATGCGGGCAGGTACATCGCGCTTGAGGGCGCCGAGGGCTGCGGTAAGAGCACCCATGCCGCGCGGTTGGCTGAGGCGCTCGGTGCTGTGCTCACCCGCGAAACCGGCGGAACGCACCTGGGCAACGACATTCGCACGTTGTTGCATGATCCCGCGAATACTCACCTCGCCGACAAGGCCGAGGCGTTGCTCATCGCTGCCGATCGTGCGCAGCATCTGCACGAACTTGTTCTGCCTGCGTTGACCACGGGTCGCCATGTGGTCAGCGATCGCAGTGCATTTTCGAGCCTTGCGTATCAGGGTTACGGGCGCGGCCTGCCGCTTGAGATCGTGCGCGAGATCAGCGATTGGGCGCTCGATGGGCACTGGCCCGAGCTCGTGATTTTGATCGATGTGCCGGTCGAGGTGTTGTCCGAACGGATGGCCAAGCGAGATCTCGATCGCTTCGAGCAAGCCGACGAGGCGTTTCACGCGCGGGTGCGCGCCGGCTTCGCCGAGATGGCCGCGGCCGATCCCGATCGTTGGGTGGTCATCGACGGCACGCTCGAAAAGGATGCGGTGGCTCATGCCATCCGCACCGCCACGCTCACCCGTTTAGGAATCTGATGTCCAGCGTTTGGCAGTCGGTGATCGGACAACCCAACGCGATTCGCCGGCTTGAAGCGTCGGTGGCGCATCCGGTGCACGCGTACTTGTTCGTCGGTCCGCCAGGCAGCACCAAGAACGAAGCAGCGCGCGCGTTCGCGGCGTTGTTGCTCACCGGGGTCGACGACCCAACGCTGCGCGATGCTCGGCTCGCGCTCGAAGGCGAGCACCCCGACGTTCGCGAGTTCGCCCGCGTGGGCGCCTCTATCTCAAAAGATCAGGCTGAAGAAATCGTTCGCCTCGCCGCACTTGCGCCAAACGAGAGCAGCCGCAAAGTGCTCATCCTCGACGAGTTTCATTTGCTCAGTGCTGAAGCCGCCGCTCGGTTACTCAAGACCATTGAAGAGCCGCCTGAGAGCACGGTGTTCATTGTGCTCGCCGACCACTCGACCCCCGAGTTGGTCACCATTGCCTCGCGTTGTGTGCGCATCGACTTCGGCGCCGTACCAACCGACCTCGTGATCGCAACGCTTGTTGCCGAAGGCGTCGATCCGGTGCGTGCCGAGCAGTCGGCGCTTGGCGCTATCGGAG
>JBAXER010000045.1:0-22638 GCA_037140375.1 Actinomycetota bacterium | reverse complement strand
AGTAGTGCCCGAGGTGGGACTCGAACCCACACGTTGTTGCCAACAAAGGATTTTGAGTCCTCCGCGTCTGCCATTCCGCCACTCGGGCAAGTGAACGGCCAGTGTAGCCACGCGCCGTGTCGAGACAACCCGCCGCCACGAACCATGTTGTCTTGCTACCCACGGGTAGCCCGTGCGCGTCACCGCCACCGTCTAACCTCTGCCGTCAAGGGCATCACCCCGCACGAGGAGATCAACCACCGCACATGCTTGCTTTTACCTTCCCTGGCCAAGGGTCACAACGGCCGGGCATGGGACGCCCTTGGGCTGATCACGAAAGCTGGGAGCTTGTCGAAGAGGCATCCACGTACGCCGAGCGCGACGTGGCCCGTCTGTTACTCGATGCCGACGCCGAAGAACTGCGCGACACACGCAACGCGCAACTCACCACGTTCGTCTCCAGCCTGATGGTGCTCGACGCCGTCGAGCGTCTCGGTATCGAACCCAGCTTCTGCGCCGGTCACAGCCTCGGCGAATACACCGCGCTCACAGCAAGCGGCGCGCTCAGCTTCGAAGACGGCGTGCGCTTGGTGTGCGAACGAGCCGACGCCATGCATCACGCTGGCATCAACAACCCCGGCACGATGGCCGCCGTGTTAGGCCTCGACGACGACCTCGTCGAAATTGCCTGCCGGCGAGCCGACAGCGATGTGTGGGTCGCCAACTTCAACGCTCCCGGTCAAGTCGTGATCGCTGGCTCGCTCGAAGGCATCGCCGCGGCAACCATCGTCGCCAAAGAACTCGGCGCCAAAAAGGTGATGCCGCTACAAGTGAGCGGCGCCTTCCACACTCCGTTCATGGCCCCCGCACGCGATCGCTTGCGCCAGGCCATCGCCGAGGCAAACCCACGCGACACCGAAGTTCCGGTTGTCAGCAATGTCGACGCACTCGCTCACGACACTGGCGCCGTATGGGCCAGTCTGTTGTCGGCTCAGCTCAGCAGCCCAGTGCGCTGGAAGCATTGCCTGCTCACCCTCGCCGAACTCGGCGTGCACGGCTTCGCCGAACTCGGCCCCGGCGGCGTGCTCACCGGCATGGCCAAGCGCACCGTCGACTCGGCTCGCACTATCTCGGTGTCGACCCCCGAAGAACTCGACAAGCTCATCGAATGGGTCAACGCCGACTCGCCTCGCACCACCACCCAGTTCGAGGGCGAGCATTTGTTTGCCAGCGAACGCCTTGTGGTCAGCCCCGCTGCCGGGGTGTTCACTCCCCTACCGAATATCGCCGACGGTTGCGCCGTCACGGTGGGCATGGTGCTGGGCCACATCGGTGAGACCGAAGTTCGGTCCGCCTTCGCCGGAATCTTGCAGAGTTACATCGCCGTCAACGGCGAGCGCATCACGCTACGCCAACCCATTGCCTGGCTGAGGACGGTCTGATATGCCCAAGATTCCTGAAGGCGTCCGCGGCGCCGTCATCACCGGTTGGGGTTCGGCACTGCCACCCAAGGTGCTCACCAACAAAGACCTTGAAGGTATGTTCGAAACCAACGATGACTGGATCGTCGAACGCACCGGCATTCGCGAACGCCACGTCGGCGGCACCACCGCCGGGCTCTCTATTGAGTCGGGTCGTAAGGCACTCGATATGGCCGGCATCGACCCCAGCGAAATCGATGCGCTGATCTTGGCCACCACCACCCCCGACCGCACAGTGCCGGCAACATCGGCCTCCGTTCAACACGAACTCGGCCTGCGCTGCGGAGCGTCCGACATCAATGCGGCGTGCTCGGGCTTCATGTACGGCTTAGTCAACGCCCACGGACTCATCGCAATGGGTGCGCGCAAGGTGTTGGTCATCGGCACCGACACACTGGCCCGCATCACCGACTGGACCGATCGCAACACCGCCATCTTGTTCGCCGACGGTTCGGGCGCCGTGGTGCTCGAGCATGTCGAGGGCCCCGGACAACTGCTCGGCTGGGATCTCGATGCCGACGGTAGCGCCGAGCGATTTCTGTACTCAGAGGTCGGCGGCTTCATTCAGATGGAAGGCAAAGAAGTCTTCCGTCGCGCCGTGCGCATCATGGTCGACTCGGCCACCAAGTCGATGCAGCACGCTGGCGTCACCGCCGACGACATCAAGTTGGTCGTGCCCCATCAAGCCAACCTGCGCATTATCCAAGCCGCATGCGATCGCCTCGGCATCCCTATCGAACGCGCTTCCACAGTGCTGCATTACACAGGCAACACATCGGCCGCGTCGATTCCGTTGGCGTTGGTTAATGCACTCGACAATGGCCGGGTCGAGCAAGGCGATCTCGTGCTGCTCGTTGGCTTCGGCGCTGGCATGACCGCGGCAAGCACCGTGCTGCGCTGGGGCGGGGCCAAGCCATGAGCCGCACCGTGCTCATCACCGGCGGCTCACGCGGCATCGGCCTTGCCTGCGCGCAACGGTTCGCATCGCTCGGCGACAACGTGGTCGTCACCTACAACAGCTCTCCCCCACCCGCTGGGTTTGCCAGCGTGAAATGCGATGTCACGTCGGCCGCCGATGTCGATGCTGCGTTCACGTTCGCCGAATCACAGTTCGGCCCGGTGCAGGTGTTGGTCTCGAACGCTGGCCTCACCAACGATGGCCTACTGCTGCGGATGAGCGAAGAGTCGTTCACCAGCGTGGTCGATGCCAATCTCACTGCCGCATATCGCGTGGCCAAGCGCGCCGCCCAGGGCATGCTGCGCGCCCGCTCTGGTCGCATGATCTTCATGTCGTCAGTTGTCGGCATGTTGGGCTCTGGCGGACAAGCCAACTACGCCGCCAGCAAAGCCGGGCTGGTGGGCCTCGCCCGCTCGATCGCCCGCGAGCTCGGCTCGCGCAACATCACCGCCAACGTCGTGGCGCCAGGCCCGGTGGCCACCGATATGACCGCAGCACTCAGCGAGCAACGTCTCGCCGAGCTCACTGCCGCCGTGCCGCTTGGTCGAATGGCCACGCCAGAAGAAATCGCCGGAGTCGTAGCCTTTTTGGCTTCTGACGACGCTGCCTACATCACCGGGGCAATCATCCCTGTTGATGGCGGCTTGGGCATGGGGCATTAGGCGCCACCGCTCGCAATACATAACAATTACAAGACCCCTCACAACGGAGTAACCCATGAATCAGGAATTGTTCGCTCGCTTTAAGAAGTGCGCCGTCGACGTGTTGTCGGTATCAGACGATCAAGTCGTGCCCGACGCCCGCTTCGCCGACGACCTCGACGCAGACAGCCTCGACCTCGTCGAGCTCGTGATGGCGCTCGAAGAAGAATTCGGCGTCGAAGTCCCCGAAGACGAACTCGAAGGCATCAAGACCGTTGGTCAGGCCTACGAGTTGGTTGTCGGCAAACTCTGATGGAAGGGCGCGGACGGCGCGTCGCCATCACCGGCTACGGAGTGGTCGCGCCTTGTGGATTAGGTAAAGACGCGTTTTGGCAGGGCCTGCTTGGCCCTGCCATCACCGACGCCAAAGCAATCTTCATTGAGAACTGGGATCCTTCTGCGTATTACGCGAGTCCCAAAGAATCACGCCGCGCCGATGCGGTCGAGCAGTTCGCGATGGCATCAGCCACCGAAGCGTTCGAGCACGCCGGCAAGATCGATGTCGACCCACGTCGCTTCGGCATCATCTACGGCACCGGCATCGGTGGCCTGCGCACGCTCGAAGAGCAGATCGAACTGCGCCTCGAAAAAGGCGAGCGCCGTGTGTCGCCGTTCTTGGTGCCGATGATGATGGGTAACGCTTCTGGCGCAGCCATCTCGATGCGCTACGGATTGCAAGGCCCCAACGAAACCATCTGCACGGCGTGCGCTGCTGCCACGCATGCCATTGGTTACGCCGCTCGCCTCATTGCGTGGGGCCGTTGCGACGCGATGGTCACCGGAGGCTCAGAGGCCGCCGGCACGGCCACCTCGATCGCTGGCTTCAACAACATGACCGCATTGTCATCAACCGGATCAAGCCGTCCCTTCGATGCCGACCGCGACGGATTCGTGATGGGCGAAGGCTCAGCAACGTTCATCCTCGAAGAATGGGACATGGCCGTCGCTCGCGGGGCCACCATCTACGGCGAGATCTTGGGTGCGGCCAGCACTGCCGACGCACATCACATCACGGCGCCTGCCCCCGGCGGCACCGGTGCGATCAACTGCATGAATTTGGCCCTCGACGACGCGCATCTCGCGCCCGGCGACATCCGCCAGATCAACGCACACGGCACGTCAACGCCGCTCAACGACGCCGCCGAGGCCGAAGCCGTGAACGTGGTGTTTGGCCCTTCCAGCCCACCCATGACCAGCATCAAAGGCGTCACCGGCCATCCCCTCGGCGCCGCTGGTGCACTCGAGGCCGCCGCAGTGCTGCTCTCGATGCAGCACCGCCTCATTCCACCCACCGCAGGCACCACGACGTTGTCCGACGACATGCGCGTCGACATTGTGATGGGCGCTCCACGCGAATGGGTGCCCGGCCCAACCATCTCGAACAACTTTGGGTTTGGTGGCCACAACGGCTCGATCATCATCGGGCCCGGCAACGCCTAGAACGCAACGCCGAGAACTACGCGTTCACCAACACAAACATCAGGTCGCACTCGCATGCGGTCTCGCCGTTCAGTAACGCCTTGCCCGAACCCTTGCCCGCGCGCGCCGACATTCGGCCCAGCTCGACGGTGAGCTCAAGCGTGTCGCCAGGCACCACCTGACGACGGAACCGCGCCGCATCGAGACCGCCGAACAACGGCAGCTTGCCAGCGAAACGTGGGTCGGTGAGCACAGCAATGGCACCCACCTGGGCAATGGCCTCGCACATCAACACGCCGGGCAGCGTTGGCCGGCCAGGGAAGTGACCAGCAAAGAACCACTCGTCGCCGGTGAGGCGCCACAGACCAGTGGCGCTGATCCCCGGCTCGAGCGCAGTGATCTCGTCGACAAATAGAAACGGCGCACGATGAGCGATGACATCGGCCGGGTGAGGGAAACCACTCATGACTGCAACGCCTCAAGCAGCTTCAGCGGAGTGTCCTTGGGGCTGATCTTGTACCACGCTTGCAGCACGGTGCCGTCGGTGTCGATGAGGAACGCAGATCGCTCGATACCCATGTATGAGCGACCGTAGAGCTGCTTCATCTTCCACACGCCAAACGCTTCGGCGAGTTGATGATCGACATCGGCCAGCAGCGGATACGGCAGCGAGTTCTTGTCTGCGAACTTCTTCTGCGACGCCGACTTGTCGGGGCTCACGCCAATGATCTGCGTGTCGCCGATGTCGCCCGCGATATCGCGCAGCGCACATGCCTGCTGCGTGCATCCGGGCGTAGATGCCTTGGGATAGAAGAACACCATCACCCGCCGACCACGCAGTGCCGACCAGTCGAGCACGTTTCCGTCTTGGTCGGCGAGATTCACGACAGGGGCAATATCACCGTTAGTGAGCACGGTTCAGAACCTTAGCGCGCGCCGTGAGTTTGCTCGTCGGCCCGGCAAACCATCAGGTCTCGGCAAGTGCAACCGCTCTCGGTGAATACCTACGTTGCGTGGTCACGGTTGCTTGAAACTTTCCAGAAGATTTTCCTTGCCCCTCGACGAGTCAACTGGTTATGGTGACGCTGTTGACGAGCAGCAATGCTCCCGGAACGGGCAGGAGGGCGAACGATATGCGTGGAATCGTCAGGAAGCCAATCTGAGAACTCTCACTCTGAGTAGCAATGTAATCACTCATAGAAATACTACGAAGCGTGAACTGTGGGTCGAAACCGACTCGTAACACCGCCCCGCCGAATCCTCTGGATTACGGCAAGCGAGTGCTCACGCTGCACAAACAACTCGATTTACTTCGACAAAGAGCACATGTCTCGCCCGGAACAACCGGAGAGCATGTGCTCTGTCGCGTTACGGGTCTTGTCGCGTTACGGGCGCTTCAGGCCATGGCCGAAGAATCCACCTCGAGGCCTGGCATGGGCGTGATAGTGGTCGGGGATATTGCGCATGTTGTCGTCGACGTAATGCTCGAACTCGAAATGCACCGACACCACCATCTCGAGTTGCGCATGCATGTATGCCTTCACGTCATCAGGCGGCGAGGCATCGTGTTCACGCCACACCACCATCGGCACCGCGCAGATCTCGCACTCGGCAATCCAACACACGTCGTCCTCGTGGAACCATGGCGTGATTCGGGCGGCTTCGCAGAGATCGCAATCAGGAGATGTCATAGATGCACTTGTAGTCGGTGGCGGTCGTCGGCTGAGGGATACCTGCGACCCAAACCCAGCGCGTTAGAAGGTGATTGCGGCGCGCACTTCGGCCACGTATTCGCCGACCGCTTCGGGTCCGCCGTCCATGAGCCGCCTCACGACGCTGGCGCCTTGGATGACACCGTCGGCCACCATGCACGCCTCGCGGGCCTGAGCGGCGTTTGAGACGCCCACACCGACGAGCACGGGTACGTCGGTGACAGCCTTGAGACGCTTGGCCAATGCCGTTGCCGACGCAGCCAACGAAAGGCGCTCGCCCGTGACGCCGAGCAGGCCAACCGAGTAGAGAAATCCACGCGACCGAGCAGCAATGCGCGGCAGGCGTTCGTCGGGAGCGGTAGGCGCCGCAAGCATGACCGTCTCGATGCCCGCAGCATCGGCAGCGGCGCACCAAAGAACCGACTCTTCAAGCGGAAGGTCGGGCACGATGGCTGCGGAGATACCGGCGCTCACGAGCTGATACGCGAAGCGTTCGTGCCCAGCGTGGTGAATGGTGTTGTAGTAACACATCACCGCGAGCGGAATACCCACCTCGAGTTCGCGGGCTTCTTCAAAGATGCTCAGTGGCGTGACGCCTGAGTCGAGTGCGCGCTGCGATGCTTCTTGGATAACTGGGCCATCCATCACCGGATCGGAGAATGGGATGCCGATCTCGATGGCATCGGCGCCTGCATCGGCCGCAGCGCGAATGGCTTGCTGCCAACCAGTGAGCCCACCGGTTACATAGGGCACCAACAGCTTGCGGCCTTGCTCACGCTTGGCGCGGAACTCTGTTTCCATGCGTCCAAAAGACATCAGCCCAAGATCTCCATCATCTGCCCGACGTCTTTGTCGCCACGGCCTGAAAGGTTCATCAACACAACCTTGCCCTGCATCTTGGGGGCCTCACGCACGATCCACGCCATCGCGTGTGCGCACTCGAGGGCGGGGATGATTCCTTCGCTACGGGCCATGAGCTGAAACGCCGAAATCACTTCGTCGTCGGTGACCGTGGGGTACTCGGCGCGGCCGATAGAGGCGAGGTACGAGTGCTCTGGGCCAACGCCTGGATAGTCGAGACCAGCCGAGATCGAGTGGGCCTCTTGCACCTGACCGTGTTCGTCTTGCATGAGGTAGCTGCGCATACCGTGCACCACGCCCGGAACGCCGCGGCCCACCGCTGCTCCCCCGGCTGGTTCAACGCCGATGAGACGAGCCGTGCTGGTGTCGATGAAGCCGCTGAAGATGCCCATTGCATTGGATCCGCCACCGACACAGGCAACTACGAAATCGGGGTCATCGCCGTGAAGCAGTTCGCGACACTGGGTGAACGCCTCTTCGCCGATGATGCGCTGGAACTCACGAACCATCCATGGATACGGATGCGGACCCATCACCGAGCCGAGGCAGTAATAGGTTTCGCTGACCGTTGCCACCCAGTCGCGCATGGCTTCGTTGACCGCGTCTTTGAGCGTGCGACTGCCGCTGTGCACGGCTTCGACTTCGGCGCCCAGCAACTTCATGCGGAACACGTTGAGCGACTGACGCTCGACATCGACGGCGCCCATGTAGACCTTGCACGACATGCCCAACAGCGCCGCCGCGGTGGCACTGGCGACACCGTGCTGACCGGCACCGGTTTCGGCCACGAGACGGGTCTTGCCCATGCGCTTGGCGAGCATTGCTTGGCCAAGCACATTGTTGATCTTGTGCGAGCCGGTGTGGTTGAGGTCTTCGCGCTTGAGGATCACACGAATGCCCAGCGACCGACCAAGGTTGTGGCATTCGGTGAGCATGCTCGGCCGGCCGGCGTATTCGGCGAGCAACTGGTTGAGGTCGCCGCGAAAGATTGGGTCTGCCCACGCATCACGAAATGCCGCCTCGAGCTCCTGACACGCTGGAACCAGCGTCTCAGGCACAAAGCGACCACCAAATTCACCAAAGCGACCCTCTGCTGAGGGTTCGTCCAAAATCGACACAATGCTTCCTTTCACGGGCTCTGGCAGCAGAGCTATTCGTCGTCCATCCAGTCGTAGGGCATTTCGTCTGGCCCTACATACTGCTCCGGCGCGGCCTGTCGTGCGCGCTCGATGAACGCTTTTACTTTGCGAGCGTCCTTTTTTCCGGGCGAGCTCTCGACACCCGAGGAGACATCGACACCCCATGGGGCCACTCGCTGAACCGCAGCAGCCACATTCTCGGGGTCGAGGCCGCCGGCAAGGATGAGGCGCGGGCCTTCGGGAATGTCGTCGATGAGCGACCAGTCGAACATCTTGCCCGAGCCCGGCGTAACCGCATCGACCAACACCAGATCGGTGCCGAACTGATTGGCCCGCCGTGCGTCGGAGGTGCCCGCCGCAACAGCTTTGATGACCCAACGCACCCGCGCCGAAACCTCGGCGACATCGGCCGGCGTTTCGTGACCGTGCAACTGCACGGCGCGCACACCCGAGCGGTTCACGATGTCGATCACGCGGCTCGGCACTTCGTCGCGAAACACGCCAACGGTGAGGATCTCCGGAGGCAGCCGACGGGTGATGTCGTAGACCTGCTGCGCTGCGATCTGGCGCAACGATGGGGCGAACACAAACCCCACTGCGTCGGCGCCCATTGCGACCGCAAACAACGCATCGTCTTCGTTGGTGATACCGCAGATCTTTACGAACATTCGGTTGCCACAGTACCGCGCAACTCGCGCAACGTGGCCGTTGGATGAGGGCTGGTGACCAACGTTTCGCCGACGAGCACAGCGTGATAGCCAGCCGCCTGAAGGTCACGCGCGTCGTCGCCTCCGCGCACCCCGCTCTCGGCCACCTTCACAAGCTCGTTCGGGATGACCCCGGCCATCCGCAAAGCCCGCGCATGATCAACCTGAAACGTGACGAGATCGCGTTGGTTGACCCCAACGATGCGAGCCTGCGCGGCAAGGGCAGCATCGAGTTCGCGTTCGTCGTGGATCTCGACGAGCACCTCGATGCCGATGTGATCGGCTAACGCATGCAGCTCGATCAGTTCAGTGGGGCTCAGCGCCGCAGCAATGAGCAACACACAATCGGCGCCCATCAAACGGGCATCGCACACATCGTGAGCGCTGACTGTGAAGTCTTTGCGCAACACCGGCAACAACACTGCTGCACGTGCGGCTTGCAGGTCGGCAACCGAGCCGGAGAAGAACTCTTCGTCGGTGAGTACCGACAACGCTGCAGCGCCACCAGCGGCATAGGCCTGAGCAATCAGCGCCGGATCGAGATCGATGTTGAGCGCACCCTTCGACGGCGAGCGTCGCTTGATCTCGCTGATCACGGCGAGTTCGCCGCTCGATACCGCGGCGCGCAACGGCCCCGCGAAACCGCGCACCGGAGCGCATTGCGATGCCTGCTCGATCAGCGCCTCAATGGGGCGCTGATCGAGCGCGGCAATTTCGCGATGACGAATCAGAATGCGATCGAGATACGTAGCCATGTGCGCGCCGACGTTAGCGGGTGATGCTGACGGGTGCCTCGGAGAAGGGCTTTAGAAGCCCTTACCGCCGATTGGGTTCGTGAACGTGATCTCTGGGCGGCCGCCCATGAATGGCTTCATTGCTGCGCCAAGCAGCTTGAATGCTTCGCTTCCGCCGTGAGCGGCGAGGCCCTCTTGGTTCTCGTACATCTCATAGACCCAGAGCACGTCGGCATCGACGGCATCTTCGTGAAGGATGTAATAGCGGGTGCCCTCTTCGCCTTTGGCGGTCTCGAGGCCAGCGGCCATCGCAGCAGCCAATTCGGCGCGCTGGCCGGGCAATGCGGGGATTTTTACGATGAGTGCTACCTGTGACATGACCGACTCCAAGAAGGGGTTTTGAGCGATTGGAACTCCCGACGGTACACGTGAAATACCCCACGAAACCTCATTGAGGTGTCACGATGTATCGATGGCTGACGCACAGACGATTGTCGTTGTCGAACACGATCCGAACATTGCCGACCTACTCGACACCTACCTGCGCAGCGCAGGATTCCGGGTGATTCTCGCCTCCACCGGCGAGCAAGGCCTCACGATCATCAACCAGACCTCCCCCGCATTGGTCGTCGTGGCCACCGTTCTGCCCGACATCGACGGCTTCGAGGTCTGCCGAAGGCTTCCGACAAGTCGCGTGATCCCCGTGTTATTTCTCACCAGTCGCGATGGCGAAGTCGATAGAACCCTCGGTGTCGAGCTCGGCGCCGACGACTACGTGACCAAACCATTCTCACCACGCGAAATCGTGGCCCGAGCAAAAGCGATGCTGCGGCGCGGCCACGCACCGGCCACGAGCGACGCCGACATCATCACCATCGGCGACGACTTTCGCATCGACCTTGCCGGTCGCGTAGTACACGTGAAGGGCGAGGCCGTCGCGCTCACCACCCGCGAGTTCGACCTGTTGGTTCACATGGCATCGAATCAGGGCACCGCTCTGGCGCGCCGAGCACTGCTCGACAACGTGTGGGGCGGCGATTGGTACGGCGACGAGGGCACGGTAGACGTGCACATTCGACAGTTACGCAACAAGCTTGGCGAAGAGTTGCCGCTGGCCCCCGTGTGGGGCTTTGGCTACCGTCTCGGCTGAGCCGTTCGTTAGAAGCCCAGGCGGGTAGTGATCTCGCCGAGCAAGGCGCTGATCGGAACACGAACCTGCTCGGTGGTGTCACGATCGCGGATGGTGACGGCATCGTCTTCGAGCGAATCGAAGTCGACCGTGACACACAACGGGGTGCCCACTTCGTCTTGGCGGCGATAGCGGCGGCCGATGGACTGCGTGTCGTCGTAATCGACCATGTAGCGCTCGCTGAGGGTCTGAAATACCTGACGAGCCAACGGCGACAACGTGTCTTTCTTTGACAACGGAAGCACGGCAACTTTGTACGGAGCCAGGCGGGGATGCAAACGCAGAATCGTGCGCGCCTCGCCGCCGACTTCGTCTTCGTCATATGCCGCGAGCAGGAACGCAGCCATGGTGCGCGTGGCGCCAGCTGCTGGCTCGATCACGAATGGCACATACCGCTCGTTGGTTGCCTGATCGAAGTAGTCGAGCTTTTGACCGCTGTGCTGAGCGTGCTGCTTGAGGTCGTAGTCGGTGCGCTGAGCCACACCTTCGAGCTCGCCCCAGCCCCATGGGAACTTGAATTCGATGTCGCTGGTGCCGGTTGAGTAGTGGCTGAGTTCGTCGGCGTCGTGCGCACGCATACGCAACAGGTCGGCTGGGATACCCAAGTCGATGTACCAGTTGAGGCGCTGTTCGCACCAGTACTCGTACCACTTCGGGCCGTCGGCGGGAGGAACGAAGAACTCCATCTCCATCTGCTCGAACTCGCGGGTGCGGAAGATGAAGTTGCCAGGCGTGATTTCGTTACGGAAGCTCTTGCCCACTTGGGCGATACCGAACGGCGGCTTCTTGCGGCTGGTCTGCAACACATTGGCGAAGTTCAAGAACATGCCCTGTGCTGTTTCGGGGCGCAAGAACACATCGGCACCAGCACCCTCAACGGGGCCGGCCTGGGTCTTGAACATCAGGTTGAACGCACGTGCCTCGGTGAACGAACCAGTGGCTTCACAGTTGGGACACACGTTGGGGTCGGTGAGGTGGTCTTCACGGAAACGCTGCTTGCACTTGGTGCAATCGACAAGCGGATCGGTGAAGTTGGCGAGGTGGCCACTGGCCTCCCACACCTGAGGAGGCGAGAGCACCGATGCGTCGATGAGCACGACATCGTCGCGCTGTTGCACCATCGAGCGGACCCACGCGTCTTTCACGTTGCGCAACATCAACGAGCCGAGCGGGCCGTAGTCGTAGCTCGAACGGAACCCGCCGTAGATCTCGGCGGATGGGTACACAAAACCACGGCGCTTGCAGAGGTTGACGATTTGGTCGAGCTCGGTTGCGGGCATAGCTCTAGAGGCTATGTCGCAGCTACACGGTTACGAAGCCTTTATCGAAAAGTGCAACGAGCCACGCAGTGCGCCCCCGCTTGCCCTAATGGCGCTCGAACACTGCAACCGAGCGCAATTTCCGCTCGATGTGATGCTCCACGGCCCTCGTTGCGTGCGAGCTCACCTCATGCGACGACTGCGTAATGGGCGCTGCCAACGCTGCGTTGAGCTGGCCACCCAAAATCATCCGCATCAGCTCGATCGCACCAGCGCTGATGGGCGCCCCGCTGCGACACGTGCGGCACAGCACCCCGCCGTGATCCATATCGAAGGCAACCAACGGCTCAGCGTCGCCACAGCGCACGCAGACGTCGAGCTCAGGGCGAACACCCTCAAGCGACAGCAACTTCCAGAAGAAGGCCGGCACAACCAACGGCGAGTCGCTGATGGCAATCGTGCGCAGCACGCCGACCAACATTCGATACAGCTGCGGATTCGGCTCACGATCCATTGCCATCTGATCGACGGCCTCGAGCACGGCCATGCCGCGTGTCATGTGGTCGAGGTCGACCATCAGCGGGGCGAGCGACTCGACGGTGTCGACCTGGTTCACGATGTCGAGATCACGACCCTCGTGCAGCAGCAACTGAATGTGGCTCATCGGTTCGAGCCGACCACCGAACTTCGATTTCGTCTTTCGGACACCCTTGGCCACAGCGCGCACCTTGCCGTGCTGCTCGGTGAGTAACACGATGATGCGGTCGGATTCGCCCAACTTGTATGTACGCAACACGACACCTGTGGTGCGATACATACGACTCACGTGATGCCGCCGAAGCGACGATGACGTAACGCGTATTCGTTGATGGCGTGTTCGAGATGCGGACTGGACAACTCATCCCATGCGGCATCGATGAACACCAATTCGCAATACGACAACTCCCAGACCAACGAAGGAGGCAAGCGATCAGATGGTCCGAGCACAACGGTGAGGTCTGGCTCGCACGGCGCTGGCGCCATGAGGGCAGCCGCCAGCGCGGCCTCGTCGACGTGTCCGTGGCGGTGACTAGGGCCGCCAACGCGAAGTTGCTCAATAGCCGCGAGCAACCGATCGCGCCCATCGGCACACCAGTCGACAATGAGCGTGCATCCGGGGTGGTCTTCGACGATGCGTGTGGTCGTTGCAGCGCTCGCGCCGCGCTCGTAGGGGCGCAACGTGAGCCACGATGCGCCCGCTCCAGAAGCGATCGCGCTCAGTTCGTGACGGCGCTGGACCCACTGCGCCTCGCTCAGCGCTTGCCATTCTTCAAGGGTTCCGCCCACGACCAGAACGTGACGAAGCGACGACTCGTCACCCTCGCCTGGTTCTTCAATTCGCAAACGCTTCTTCGCCACGGCGAGATTCTCGCACGAAGGAGCGGTGCGGAACCCACATGATCGCCTGTGGCCTTACTAACGTGGCCGTACCGTGTCGACTTCCGCCCAGCCGTCCAACTCATCGCTACAGGGCGCCCATACGGGGCCGCACGTGGCATGCATCATGGATGGCAATGGCCGATGGGCCAAGGCCCGAGGTCTCGCCCGAACCGCCGGCCACACCGAGGGCGAGGAAAATCTCGCTCAAGTTGTGCGCGCTGCGGTGAAGCACAACGTGGGCTGGCTCACCGCGTTTGGGTTCAGCACCGAAAACTGGGTGAGGCCGCGCGCCGAGGTTCGCCACATTCTCGGGCTGCACGAAAAGCTCTTCGGCCGTGTCGCCGAACTGAACGAACTCAACGTGCGCATCCAATGGATCGGGCGCCCCTTCGACTCCCCCGATGCGCGCACGCCTCGATACGTGCAGCGCGCCATCCGCAAAGCAATCGCCGATACAGCGTCGAACACAGGCATGACCCTCACCATCGCCTTCGACTACGGCAGCCGCGCCGAACTTGCGAACGCGGCCCAGCGCATTGTGGCCGACAACGTGCCCGCCACCGTCGACACCCTGCAGCAACGGCTCTATCTGCCCGACCTTCCCGATGTCGACGTGCTGGTGCGCACCTCAGGCGAAATGCGCATTTCGAACTTCCTGCTGTGGCAGATCGCTGGTTGCGCCGTGCACTTCACCGACAAGGCATGGCCCGATTTCGACGAGCACGAGCTCGAACTCGCGTTGTCACTGCTGCGCAAGTAAGCACCTGTAGGGTCGTTCGCTATGTCTGCCGAAGCTGTGCGCATTGCTCTCGCTGCTGTCACCAGCGCGTTGCCTGCCGCCGAGAACCGCCCTGGACAGCTCGAAATGGCTATCGCCGTCGATCGAGCCTTGGCGTCCGGGCGTCACCTTGTGGTCGCCGCAGGCACTGGCACCGGCAAGACCATGGGATATCTCGTGCCCAGCGTGCTCGCTGGTAAACGAGTAGTCGTTGCCACGGCCACCAAAGCGCTGCAAGACCAGCTCGCCAGCAAAGACCTTCCCTTTCTCGAGGAACACCTCGGGGCTCCGTTCGATTGGGCGATCCTGAAGGGCCGCAGCAACTACATCTGTTTGCAGCGGGTGCGTGAGGTGCAGGCCACCGACAACGGCCAACTCGAAATCGAAGACCTCGCCCCCACCGTGAAGCTCGAGGTCAAGCGACTCAGCGAGTGGGCTGGCACCACGAGATCGGGCGATGTGGCCGAACTCGATTGGATGCCCAGCGACAAAGCCTGGCAATCAGTGTCGGTAGGCAGCGACGAATGCCCCGGCGCCACTCGCTGCCCGATGGGGCCATCGTGTTTCGCTGAAGGCGCACGGATGAACGCCGCACAGGCTGACGTGATCGTGGTCAACACGCATCTCTACGGATTACACATCGCCAGCGGCGGCGTGCTGTTACCCGAACACGATGTGGTCATCATCGACGAAGCGCATTCGCTCGAAGACATCATGAGCGACACGGTCGGGGTGTCTCTCGGCAGCGGACGATTCATCAGCCTCACCGCCACGTTGAAACGCATCATCGAAGATCCAGTCCTGCTCGGATCGATTGTTGATGCCGGCGTTGCCCTGCGCGAGTCGCTTGCTCCCTTCGTTGGGCAACGCTTGCCTCTTCCGTTTCCGGAGACGATTGCCGACGCGCTCATCGTGGGACGCACACGCATCGACACTGCCCAGGCCGCGCTTCGAGCCATCGACACCAACGTCGAAGACGCCAAGCAACGCAAGCTTCGCGGGCAGACGCAGGCCACCCGGTTGATGGAGCAGATCGATACGGCGATCAGCATGAACACCGGTTACGTGGCATACGTATCCGGCGCCGCAGATCAGCCGCGCCTTGAGATTGCACCGCTCGATGTTGGGCCAACGCTGCGCACCGGCGTGTGGGACAAGCACACCGCCGTACTTACCAGCGCAACTATTCCGGCATCGCTTACCGAGCGGGTCGGCCTCCCCGCCGAACTCGCCGATGTGGTCGATGTCGGAAGCCCATTCGATTACGAGCACAACGCAATGCTCTATTGCGCGGTGCATCTGCCCGAGCCTCGCTCGCCAAAATTCACCGCCGCGATGCACGACGAACTCGTCGCGCTCATCACTGCCGCGGGTGGACGCACCTTGGCGTTGTTCACCAGTTGGAAGGCGATGGAGGCCGCCGCCGAAATGGCGCGCACACGGTTGCCATTCCCGGTGATGACCCAGCGCGACCTACCCAAGACCGCTCTCGTCAAGGCGTTCATCGACGACGAACGCAGCTGTCTGTTCGCCACCGCCGGCTTCTTCCAAGGCGTCGACATTCCGGGGCGCACGCTGTCGCTGGTCACCATCGACCGCTTGCCGTTCCCTCGACCCGACGATCCACTGTTGTCAGCGCGTCGAGACCTGCTCGGTGCGAAAGCCTTTGCCCAGATCGATATCCCGCGCGCCGCCACGTTGCTTGCACAAGCCACCGGCAGGCTCATTCGCACGGCCACTGATCGCGGCGTCGTTGCCGTGTTCGACTCGCGGCTCGGCACGGCCAACTATCGCTGGGACATCGTGAAGGCGTTGCCTCCGATGAAGCGCACGCGCCACCGAGCCGAGGTCGAGACGTTCTTAGCCGAGATCACCCAAGCAGGCGATAGCCCAAACCACGAACCGTGATGAGCAATTTCGGCTCATCGGGTTGGTCTTCGATCTTCACGCGCAGGCGGCGCACATGCGCATCGACGAGACGACTATCGCCGAGGTACTCGTAGCCCCACACGCGTTCAAGCAGCTGGTCGCGCGAGAGCACGGCACCAGCATGGTCGCTGAACTCGCACATCAACCGAAACTCGGTTTTGGTGAGTCCGAGTTCTTCGCCAGCCTTGAGCACGATGCCTTGCTCGTGACGAACTTCGATGTCGCCATAGCGGCGAGACGCGGGCCCACTCGTGGGTGTCTCATGCAGTTGCACCCGTCGGAGTTGGGCGCGAATTCGCGCGGCGAGTTCCTTCGGCACCACAGGCTTGGTGACGTAGTCATCCGCACCGGCTTCGAGTCCGACGACGAGATCGTGCGTGTCGGTCTGAGCCGTGACGATGATGATCGGCACGATGCTCTTCGCCCGGATCGCGCGGCACACTTCGAATCCAGAGAGGTCGGGCAAGCGAAGGTCGAGTAGCACGAGGTCGGGCTCGCGTTCGGCGAACGCCGCCAAGCCCGAACGGCCATCGGGAGCCTCGCGCACCTCGTATCCCTCGTCCTCTAACGCGAGGCGCAGAGCAAGGCGGATTGAGTCATCGTCTTCTATGAAAAGCAGCGAATACACAGATCACCGTTTCTGTTACACAAAACGCACAATGCGAACGCCAAGCCGTCACACACGGGCACCATCATGACATGTGTTCACGCTGCTTCGGTGGGGTATCTCCCTCCCCTTGATACCTCACCGGCAGCGAGAGCCCAGCGGGCAATCAACGTTGGTTCGAACCTCAGTGTTCGGATCGCCAACTGATGCTGGAGGTATCGAAATGTTTGATCCTGTGATGTGTTCACGAACCGACTTCGGTCTGGGAGCCGTGATTCTTACTGTGTCGGGTCCATTGACCACTCCCGATCACATTGCCAGTCTGCAACACACTCTGGCGCTCGTTCCCCGAGGCTTCAGCCTCATCATTGAGATGGACGAGATGACCACCTTGTCCACTGCTGGCCTGCGCGGTCTGCGTGCGCTCGCTGGCTCAGCAACTGCCGAAGGAGTGAGGCTGATCCTGGTCAGCGAGTCGCTTGATGTTCGAGCGAATCTGATCTTGAGCGATCTCGATTGCCTCGCGCCGGTACTGCACAATCTGTCGCAGGCCTGCCAGATCGTTGCTGCCGCTGCGTAAACCAGCAACACTGACGGGGTGCCACGGGTGAAGCAACCAAGACGAACGCTCAGCCTGCGTACTCGCGTCACGTTGTTCTTGAGTCTCACCGCACTGGTGGCCTCGATGTCGCTCACGTTGCTCACCTACACGGCGGCCCGCAACTACCTACTCAGCCAACGGTCGGCAGTTGCCCGGGCACAGACCTTTGCCAACGCCAAAGCGGCGCGCGACGAACTGCGTCTGGGCCAGACCGACCTCGGTCGCTTCATCACCAGCATCCGCAACGAAGACGCCGGCTTCGCGCTGTTGTATGTGGGCGATACCTCATATCCGCAAAAAGTGCAGTACCGCCAAGACTCGTTTCCTCCCGATCTCGTGAGCGAAGTACTCGGCGGCGGCAGCGGTCAACAGCGGTTCCAACTGCGCGGCGAGCCGTACCTTGCGGTGGGCGTGAGCATTCGCGAATCAAACGCCAACTACATCGAAGCGTTTCCGTTGGCGAGCACCGATCGCGTGCTGTGGGTCATCGGCACCGCCTTGCTCGCAGGGTCGGCGGTAATCACACTGCTTGCTGCGGCGCTCGGATGGTGGACAAGCCGCCGGCTACTCAAACCCGTGAGTCGCGTCGCAATCGCGGCCGGGGGTATTGCTTCTGGCGGTCTCGACATTCGGATGGAACCCGAGAGCGACCCTGAGCTCAACCGGCTCGCGCAGTCGTTCAACGACATGGCCGACGCAGTACAGACCCGCATTGAGCGCGAGGCCCGTTTTGCATCCGACGTCAGTCACGAGCTTCGCTCACCGATCACTGCGCTGACCGCTGCTGTCGAGGTGCTCGACGCTCGCCGCGCCGACCTGCCCGAGCGCACTCAACAAGCGCTCGATGTCGTGGTCAATCAGGTTCGCCGCTTTGATCAGATGGTGATGGATTTGCTTGAGCTCGCCCGCATTGATTCTGGGGTCAGCGATGTCAACTCCGAGGAATTGCGACTCGACGAAGTCGTGCCGCGCATCGCTCAGCGCTACGGGTTCGGCGACGTCACGATCGAGGTACATCCCGATACACACCAGACGCTGTGGATCGACAAGCTTCGGCTCGAGCGCATTGTCGCCAACCTGCTCGACAACGCTCGCCAACACGGCGGTGGACCAACGCGAGTCAGCATCGAGGCCGATCGCGACCAGGGGTTGTTGCTCGCTGTCGAAGACTCTGGCCCTGGGGTGGCGCGAGGCGAACGGCAGCGCATCTTTGAGCGCTTTGCTCGCGGTACGGCGGCACGCCATCGAGTGGGCAGCGGGCTTGGGCTCGCCTTGGTCGCCGAGCACGCTCACGCGCTGGGCGGCGATGCGTGGGTCGAAGACCGCATTGGCGGCGGGGCGCGATTCGTTGTTCGCTTCCCTTTTGATCGCAAAGGATCGGGGTACTGATGCGTCAGCCGCGGGTGGTTCTGGTGTCGTTGTTCTTTATTGCGGTTACGGCGGTTGCCGCGTGCGGCGTGCCCGCTTCAAGCCAGTTCACCACGATCGACAAGCGCAACATTCCCTTCGGGCTCAGCGAAACCACGGCTGTGCCCACGACATCAAGCACCATCGCCCCGGCCAGCACTACAACCGTTGTCGAGCCCGCTACCACCATCGCTACCGAGACGGTGATGCTGTTTTTCGTGGCCGGCACGCAACTCGTCAGCGTCACACAATTGTTGCCGCGGCCCGCATCGTTGGCGCAGACAATGTCGGTCCTTGAGACAGGCCCGCCACGCGAGTTTGGAATTGGCCTGCGCACAGCGATTCCAGAAGGTTCGCAGAGCGTCCTCACCACGGTTGGCGGCGTCGTGACGGTCGACTTGGCGCTCACGTTCTTCAACGCAATGGCACCACAAGATCAGCGGCTCGCAATCGGCCAGATCGTGCTCACACTGACCAACCAACGCGGCGTCGGACAGGTCACGTTCACTCAGGCTGGCGTGCCGATCAGCGTGTTGCGCGGAGGCGGCGATCTCACGCGGCCGGGGCAGTTGTTAGTGAGCGCCGACTACAGCCAACTGCTCAGCAGCTCGGCTTCTGGCAATCCGCAGGGCTAGTAGCCGAGACGCTCGACACGAGCGGGGCGACGCTGCCAGTCTTTGTCGACCTTGACGAACAGCTCAAGGAAGGTGTCTGGGGGCAACTGTGCTCTGGCGCGGATACCGACCTCTTTCAGGATGGCGCCGTGCTTACCGATGACCATTCCCTTTTGGCTTTCGCGCTCCACGATGATCTCGCAGCGAATGCGCTTGCCTTCCCACTCGGTGATTCGGGTGGCGATGGAATAGGGCAGTTCGTCTTCGAAGATTGCGAGCAGTTGTTCACGAACCAGCTCGGCGATCCATGTGTGTTCTTCGACGTCGCTTGCCGTGCCCTCTGGGTAGTACATGGGGCCCTCAGGCAACAGCGTGACGAGGTAATCGATCAGTTCGGGAATGCCTTCGCCGCTCAAGGCTGAAACCGGGAAGTAGGCAGCGGCGTCAAGCCCGCTTGAGCGCACGAGCTGCTTGAGTACGGCCTGCTTCGATGCGGCGTCGACCTTATTCAAGATGAGCACGGCTTTGCTGATGTCGATGCGATCAGCAACCCATTGATCACCCTTGCCAAACGGCATGGTGGCATCAATGACGAGGCACACGACATCGACATCTTCGGCTGACTCGAGGGCGGTTGCGTTGACTCGCTTTCCCAATGCAGTGACGGGCTTATGCAAGCCTGGGGTGTCGACGAACACGAGCTGAGCGTCGGGGCGATTGAGGATGCCGCGAATTCGAGTGCGTGTTGTCTGTGGTTTGTCGCTGACGATGCTGACCTTTTGGCCACAGACGGCGTTGAGCAGCGTGCTCTTGCCCACGTTGGGACGACCTACAAAGGTGATAAAGCCAGATTTCATGTAGAGAGCACGCTACCGGAGTCGGGTGGTGCTTCAGTTTGAGCTGGGCGTGCGGGCCGGCTCGCTTGCCTTCAGACCTGACTGTCGCGGCCAGCCCAAAACGGGGCCCGCAGCTCACGCTTGAGCAGTTTGCCGCTGCCGGTCTTGGGTAGCTCGTCCATCCACGAGATCGACCGCGGCACTTTGTAGCTGGCCAACTTTTCGCGGGCGTAGGCGGTGACTTGCGCGTCGCTGAGGCCGGAGCCTTCACGAGCCACGATGACAGCGTGCACCGTTTCGCCCCACTCATCGCTTGGGATGCCAAATACGGCGGCCTCGTACACGTCGGGATGAGCCTCGAGCGTTGCTTCGATCTCGGCGGGATAGATGTTCATGCCACCGCTAATGATCATGTCCTTCTTGCGGTCGCAGATGTAGATAAAACCTTCATCGTCTCGGTAGGCGATGTCGCCGACGGTCTGGTAGCCGTGCTTTTGATCAGCTTCAAACTTGTCGTGCTGCTTGTAGTAGTCGGCGAAGACGCTGGGGCTTTTCACGAACAGTTCGCCGGTGTTGCTCGGACCAAAGCCGGTGACTTCATTGCCGTCGTCGTCGAACAACTTCACCTCAACCATCGGCGAGGGTTGTCCGCATGAGCCGGGCTTGCGGAGTTGGTCGTGTGGCTTAAGGACGCAGTTCACACCAAGCTCGGTGCTGCCGTAGACCTCCCACAGCGAATCGCCCGGGAAGTCGGCCAGGTACATCTGCTTCAGCGCGAAGCTCCATGGCGCGGCGTTGGCGATCATGCGCTTGAGCGACGACGTGTCGTACTTTGCCTTGGTCTCGGCAGGCAGCGTGCAGATCATTCTGATGGGAGTGGGAGCACTGAAGGTAGAGGTCACTTTGTACTTGCTGATGATGCGCAGCCAATCTTCGGGCGCAAACTTGCGTTGCAGCACCACGGTTTGCCCGAGCGCTTGGGCCATGCCCATGAACCCACCAGGACCGGAGTGATACAGGGGTCCCGTGGGTACGTAGATGTCTTCGGAGGTGTAGCCGACCAGCGCTACGAGAGCCGCTGATTGCTCGGCGTTGCCGGCACCGCGCCGCAGCGCACCTTTGGGCTTGCCCGTGGTGCCGCTGGTGTAGATCATCGTGGCGCCCGCCTCGGTGGCGGCGGGGATCTCTGGCTCGTCGGTGCTGGCGGCAGCCATGAGCGCGTCGGCGCTCTGCATACCTAGTGGGGCCGGGCCGTCGAACACAAGGACGTGCTGCACCTGTGGGATCTGATCACGAATGCGCTCGAACGTGCTGGCGAACTCTGCGTCGACATACACGATGGTGGCGTCGCAGTGATCGGTGACGTAGGCCGCTTCGTCGTCGCTGAGTCTGTAATTCAACGGCACTGCGGTGACTCCGAGCTTGCGCGCCGCGTTGATCATGGTCACGAGACCGATCGAGTTCTGCCCGCACCACACGACTTTGGTTTCCGGGGGCCGGGCGCCAAATGCAATGAGAACGTTGGCCAATCGGTTGGCCTGTTCGTTCAATTCGGCGAACGTCACGGAGGTGACTTGGCCGTTGGGCCGGTCGTCAATCACGGCAGGCTTATTGGGCTGGACCTGCGAATACGCGGTGAGGAAGTCGGGCATGCGCCCGTTCCTAGCACGCAGGGCGACGCCACCTGCATCTCGAGCCATCGAGGCGAGCACGCCCGGAACATCGAGGAGTCGGCGAATCCGGCGAACTCGGCGATACATCGATCGAACCATGTCCGAAGGGTACTCGTCGCGCAATCTCTGACCGCCCGTTTGCGTTGCTGGCTTCGGCACCTGCAACACTTGGCGCATGACAGTACGAGTGATTGACGGCATCGATGGCATCAAGGCAGTAATCGGCGAGCACCTCGGTTACAGCCCCTACTTTGAGGTCACGCAAGAGCGCGTGAACCTGTTCGCTGACGCAACCGGCGACCATCAGTGGATCCACATTGATGTCGAGCGCGCCAAGAAGGAAAGCCCGTTCGGCGGACCCATTGCGCACGGTTACCTCACGCTCTCACTCGGCCCCGTGCTCTACCCACAGGTCGTGCAGATCCGCGGGTTCTCGATGGGCGTCAACTACGGCGCCAACAAAATCCGCTTCATGTCGCCAGTGCCAGTCGGCGCCAACCTGCGTCTCGGCGTGAAGTTGCTCGCAGTCGACGACATCGCCGGCGGCATCCAGACCACGATGGAGTTCACCTTCGAAGTCGAAGGCAACCCCAAGCCAGCGTGCGTCGCCGAGATCATCTTCCGCAGCTACGTCT
>JBAXER010000044.1:0-23015 GCA_037140375.1 Actinomycetota bacterium | reverse complement strand
AGGCCGTTGAACAACCCCGAACCACCCGCTTCGTTGGTCGTTGCGCTTACGACCCGTGTACACCGCGAGCAATACGCTCGTTTGTCTCGATCCATTCTTCAACAATGTCGTACACCACGTCTTTAGCTGGGCGCACCGAGTTCATCAGGCCAACGATCTGGCCCACTGGCGAACCACCGAGCGCCTTCGAGCGGGCACGCGAGAAACGGTGCGCCGCCGGGGCATACAAGATTCCCTGCAATGGCATCTGCAACGGAGCGGGCGCGTCGGGCGCTTCCCACGCATTGGTCCACGCCGTACGCAACTGACGGGCAGGCTTACCGGTCATCGAGCGTGAGCGAACCGTGTCGGTGAAGCCGGCAGCGAGCAAGTTCTCAACAACCCATGGCTGGGTGTCGGCCTCGGCAACGGTGAGCCAGATAGAGCCGGTCCATGCGCCCTGGGCACCGAGTGCCATTGCCGCCGCCATCTGTCGACCACGGCCGATGCCGCCAGCAGCGAGCACGGGAATGTCTGGGCCAACAGCGTCGACAACTTCGGGGATGAGCACCATCGTGGAAATCTCACCACAGTGACCGCCGGCTTCGGTGCCTTGAGCGATGAGCACATCGACGCCAAGTTCTACGTTCTTCAGCGCGTGACGCGGCGAGCCACACAGCGCACCAACGAGAACACCCTTGGCGTGCGCTGCCTCAATCGCGTATGCGGGGGGCGGGCCGAGCGCATTCACGAGCATCGACACCGGATGGCGCAGCGCGATCTCAACCTGACCCGGACCTTCTACTTCTACGCCAAGGCCTGCGGCCTTCATCGTGCCCTCAACACCTTCGGGCATCGGTGGAATGTGATGGTCGGCCAGAATCATCTCGACGAAATCGCGGTGCTCTTCGGGCACCAGCGATTGCAGGTACTCGAGGCTGAACGCGCCATCACCCTTGCCGACAAACTTCTCGGGCATCGCAAAGTCGACGCCGTATGGCTTGCCGCCAACATGCTCGTCGATCCAGCTCAGCTCGATCTCGAGTTGGTCGGGGCTAAACGCAAGCGCTCCGAGCACGCCGTAGCCGCCGGCTTTGCTGACCGCAGCGACAACATCGCGACAGTGCGAGAACGCGAACAACGGGAACTCAATACCGAGCTGGTCACAGATTGGTGTACGCATGGATGCGACCGTAGCGCACCGCATTTCTGCGGCGCAGCTTGAGCGGCGCTCACTACAGGTAGTTCAGTTGCCGGGCCGAATGCTCGAGGTCGTCTCGAAAGCGCGGGTGAGCAATGTTGATCAACGCTCGGGTGCGCTCGCGAATCGAACGACCGCGCAACTCGGCAACGCCGTACTCGGTGACCACTTTGTCAACCGTGTTCTTCTGCGTCGTGACCACATCGCCGGCAGCGAGTTGCGGCACGATGCGGCTCACGGTGCCGTCTTTTGCGGTGGATTGCATCACGATGAAGCTCTGACCGCCCTCGCTATATGCAGCGCCACGAGCGAAATCGCTCTGACCACCCGACGACGAGTAGTAGTGACCCTGGATCGTTTCGCTCGCGCATTGGCCGATGAAGTCCACCGCAAGGCTGGCGTTGATCGAGACGAAGTTGGGTTCACGCGAGATCACGCGCGGATCATTTACGTATCGCGCCGACCACATCTCGATGGTGGGATTGTCATGCACAAAGTCGTACAGCCGCTGTGTGCCCAAGATGAACGTGCCAATCACCTTGAGGCGGTTGTTAGCTTTTTTCACGCCCGTGATCACGCCGCGTTCGATGAGGTTGATGAGACCATCGGAGATCAGCTCAGTGTGCACACCAAGGTCGACATGGGTATCAAGCAGACCGAGCACCGCATTGGGGATGGCGCCGATGCCAGCCTGAATGGTTGAACCATTTGGGATTCGCTCGGCCACGAACGCTCCGATACGAGCATCGACATTGCTCGGCGTAGCGGGTGCCAGCTCAATGAGCGGATAGTCGGCATCGACCCAACCGAGCACCTGCGAAACATGGATCTGATTTCGCCCAGTGGTGCGCGGCATCTGCCGATTCACCTCAACGAAGAACGGGGCTCGCCCGATAAAACTCGCCGCATAATCGGCGCTGACTCCAAGTGAGAAGTTGCCGTGCTTGTCGGGAGGCGACACTGCGGCAACCACAAGCGGTTTCGCCGCCCGACGGCGCAACACGTCGTACACCTCGGAGAAGTGGTTCGGAACGAGGTCGACGGTGCCCGCCAAAAAGCATGGACGCGTCACGTGCGAAAGGAAGTACGAGCGGTGCACGAGATGATCGCCAAACTCCAGATGCATCATCGGCCGATCACGAAGCGCGTGCATCTGGTGCACCGTTACGTCGTGCAAGCTCCCGGGGTTCTGGGCTGCACGCCGCTCAAGCGCATTGAGCAAGGTGACGGGCTCACCATTGGCGATTGGAACGATGAGATCGGCGCCCGGGCCGATGTGCTGCAGAAAAGCATCGGCGTCGTCGACGTGACGACTGCGCAAGAGTTCGTCGACGTTCATGAGTGGATCATGTCAGGCTCAGAACTGCGAGCGCCGCAATGCATACAACGATGGCGGCGATGCCCACGAGATACGCACCACGAGCGACGCGGCCAGCGGCGTGTTGCCCCATCACATCGTTGTTTCGCGAGATGCCGTACATGAACCCCAACAGAGGGACCAGCAGCACGGCATTGAGCACCTGGGTCAGGATCAGAATCGGGATCAACGGCGCGCCTGGTATCAACACAATGCCAGCGCTGACAAGTGCGATGGTTGCGTAGGTGCCGTAGAACAACGGCGCCTCGCGAGGACCGTCGTTCAGCGCCGTTTCACGGCCTGCAAACTCGCCCACCGAATAGGCGGTCGAGAGCGGCAAGATCGACGCCGCCAACACCGCTGCACCAATCAGGCCTACCGCGAACAGCGAAGACGCCATCGATCCCGCCAACGGTTTCAGCGCCAGCGCCGCATCGGATGCATCGCGAATCGTGATGCCATCCTTGTGCAATGTGGCGGCACACGCGATCACCACGAAGAATCCGATGACGCCGGTGAGCACGGAGCCCACCACCACATCGACCCGTTCGTAGCGAAGGTCTTTCACCGTGAGGTGCTTATCGGCGGCGTACGACTGGATGAAGCTGAGCCCCCAAGGCGCCAGCGTTGTTCCCACCGTGGCGGTTACTAACAACACTGCCTGACGGCTCGTGGGCAACGACGGGACCACCGTGCCGCGTAGTGCCGCGCTCCAATCTGGATGAGCGAGGATGCCCGACAAAATGTATGTAACGAACACTGCGCTCACGGCAAGGAGCACACGCTCAACGCGATGAAAGGTGCCGCGCAGCACCAGATACGAAACACCGATGAGCGCGAGCGGCACACTTACGTATCGAGTGATGCCGAACAGTTCGAAGCCTGCAGCAATACCTGCGAACTCGGCACAGGTGGTGCCGGTGTTGGCCACGACCAACAGACCCAACGCGGCGCCACCGCGGCGCACGCCATACGTCTCACGAATCAACCCAGCAAGGCCCTGCCCGGTAACAATGCCCATGCGCGCACCGAGATCGTGGAACAGCGCGAGCGCAATTGTCGACAGCAACAACACCCACAACAGTCGATAGCCATACTCGGCTCCAAGCGATGAGTACGTGGTGATGCCAGCGGGATCATCGTCGGAAAGCCCTGCGAGCAAGCCCGGGCCGGCTACAGCGGCGAGCACAGCAAAGCGTGTGCGACGGCTCATCAGCGCACCTTTGAGCGCGTGGCTCGGGCACGGATGTGCGGGATCTTCGCGTGACCGCGTTTCACTCCGGCGAAGCGACCGCGGCCGGTCACCTGTTCGAGTGAACCGTGGGTGGAATCGTCATTGTCCATGAGATCGCGCAGCGTTTTGGCGTGCGCTGCGCGAACGGAATCGAGCACAGCGTCGCGATCGTGAGCGGGCAAGTTGCGCAAGAGCGGAGCCGCATCGTCAACATGCATGTGATCAACGAACGAGGCCGCCGACCGATGCGGCAACGCATGCAGCAGTCGCGTTCCAAGGCTCGGATGCGCAACCGATAGGGCGTCCGCCGCAGCGGCTGGAACAACCGTGTGCAAGATCTCGATGGCGTGCTCGACAGGCACGTGGGCCAGAACCGTGGCCAACTGTGCTGGCTCGAGTCGTTGCACTGCCGACGCGGCATCAGCGAGTTGCAGCGTTCGCGCTTGGCGCTTTGTGAGCGACAGTTCATCCCAATCAACAACTTCGCTCGCGATCAATGCAGCGATGCGCCGCAAGCCAAGGCGTCGCAGCACGCCGGCGGCACCGACTTCAACGCCGACCACAAAGCTGGCGCGCTCAGCGCGCTCGATGAACACCTCACACACTCGCGCCACTCGCTTGCCAGCAAGATCAATGACCTGACAATCGAGGACATCGCGATTCAACCGAAGCGTGCCCTCGGCCCAGTCGGGAGTGACCTGCGCCAATGCATCCGAGGCACGCAGCACAAGATCGCCATCGCCGAGGGCCGACGAAGGATCGCCGTCTACGAGATCGCCAAACCCACACACGGTGGACACAACACGATGGGTTCCGATTCCGACGCGATCGAGCCGCGGATGTGGCCCGGCCATGATGGCGGTCACTTCCAGGACGCGACCGACTCGATGACCATCGAGTGACCGCACGTGACGCCCTAACAACAACGACAGCCCAAGCAGTTCGACATCGCTCTCGCGCGCAGACCGACGGCTCATCACGACTACTCCGGCTGCGCGAAGCGCCGACGAAGCTCGACGGCGACGGCTTTGCCGGTGATCGCACCGAGTTCTTCGGCAAGCGATTCGAACACCGGCTGATCGCCCACGTATGCAGCCGTGCCCTCGGTGCAACACCACGACATCGCCTCGCCGTCGGCACCCCAATCTGATCGTTGCCAACCACGCACATTGGCAAGCTCAACACCGTCGTCGCGCATTTCCCACTCGACGCGGATTGGCAGCTGCCAACACACCGATGGCTTCCAATCAATGGGCGATTCGTCGACGTCGGTTGCCGCCAGATGCAACGCGCATCCGGCACCACCAGAGAATCCAGGGCTATTCAAAAAGATGCAGGCTCCGTTGACGACACGAGTGTTCGTGAACGTGTCGTCGCTGAACACTCCATCGGCGGCCGCTGCAAAGTTTTCGAACCGATCGGGTCGCAATGCGGCGGCACTTGCCTCGACAAGACGCGCTTCGTCGTCGCCATCGATCTCGGCACCGAACGAGCAACAACCGTGTCCAAGGTGTTCGGCAGGTGTGGGCAGAATGCCTTGGCAACCTCTCCCCCAAATGCATGTCCAGTTCGACAGCATGAAGGCTCGATCGAAACGCCACACGGTGTCGCCGTCGATGATCTCTTCGACTCCATCGTGTTCCATATGCGACGAGTGTAGAACCACTCAATCAGTGACGCCGACGAGGCGCCGCCAGATCAGCGTGAGCGGCCAGAACCCTGACGACCCGAGCCTTGACGGCCTGATGCCGAATGGCCGGTGCTTGAGCGACCCGAGCCCGACTTTGAACCCGACGAGCCGGGGCGGGCTCCACGATGTGTCGACGGCTGACGCGGACCACGAGCGGCGGGCTCGTCGTATGCAACTGCCGATGGCTTCACGTATTCGGCCGCAGGACCAACGAGCGCTTCGAGCATCGAGTGCCCCGGCGCAACGCGGGTAATGATCGGCTCGATGCGTGCGGCGCGAGCCAACGACTTCACGTCGCCAACTTGATCGGGCGTCATCAGCGTGACAACCACGCCTTCGGCGCCAGCGCGAGCGGTGCGACCCGAACGGTGCAGATAGGCCTTGTGCTCGGCTGGTGGATCGACATGAACAACAAGCGCGATGTCATCAACGTGAATGCCGCGCGCAGCAATGTCGGTAGCGACGAGCACGCGTGTGGTGCCAGCCGAGAACGACTCAAGGTTGCGCTCGCGGGCGTTCTGCGACAGGTTGCCGTGCATCTCTACCGCGGGGATGCCTGCAGCAGTGAGCACCTTGGCAAGCTTCTTGGCGCCGTGCTTGGTGCGGGTGAACAACAGCGAACGATCTTGCCCTTGGGCCAACTCGCGAATGATCGTTGGCTTGTCGGCGGCGCTGACTGCAAACACGTGGTGAGTCATTGTTGAGACCGGCGCAACCTCGGGGTCCACCGAATGGACAACCGGATTGGTGAGGTAGCGCCGCACCAAGACATCGATGCCGTTGTCGAGCGTGGCCGAGAACAACAGACGCTGACCATCGCCTGGGGTCTGATCGAGCAAACGCTTCACGGCCGGCAAAAAGCCGAGGTCGGCCATATGGTCGGCTTCGTCGAGCACGGTGACCTCGACCTGATCGAGGCGGCAGTGGCGCTGAGCAATGAGGTCTTCGAGGCGACCGGGGCACGCAACGAGAATGTCGACACCCATGCGTAGCGCAGTGACCTGTGGGCCTTGGCCCACGCCACCGAACACTGTGGTGACCTTCAACGACATTGCGTTGGCGATCGGTGCAAGCGTTTCGGCAACTTGGTTCGCGAGTTCGCGGGTTGGCACCAAGATGAGGGCACGAGGACGCTTGGTTTCGCGGCGACCACCCGAGGTCGACAAACGCACCACGGTAGGGATAGCGAAGGCAATGGTCTTGCCGCTACCGGTCTTGCCGCGGCCGAGTACGTCGCGTCCGGCCAACGAGTCCGGCAAGGTTGCGCTCTGAATGGGGAACGGAGCCGTGACGCCGCCACGGGCCAGTGCGGCCACGATGGGCGCAGGCACGTTCAGAACAGCGAAGTCGGCTGCATCAATGACCGGTGCGGTCGAAGGCGACAGGTCGACAGCGTGTTGGGCGGGCTGTGCAGCGGCGCCTGGGGTAGACGGACGACGGGGCGCACCTGATTCGTTATCGCGTGGCCCGCGACGACGTGGGTTGCGACGCGCCGCGCCAGATGAGGGTGTGGTTGTTGACATAGATTTCCTTCCAGATCGGTTGGCCGTTGATGCATGGCTGTCCGCTCAATGGAACAAAATCTTGCGCCTGAGGCGCTGCACTCGACCGCATCGTGTCGGGGGTGACGGTGATGCGTCGACAACCTTACCGGCGAAGCAGTGAATCTGGGCGCTTTCACCACTTACCCGACGCTGCGCCATAGCCTCGGTGCGGTGCGTTGGGATCGATTGACATGCGGCATCGGCCTCAGTTTCGCTCTGTTGTCGTGGAGTCTCAGCTATGGCTCGGTGCTCCCTCAACTTCGCGACGATCTACATCTCTCCGCGTCAACCGCCGCCATGCATGGTTCGGTGTTCGGCGTTTGCCTGCTCGTGTTATCGGTGTTCGGCAGTCGATTTCTCGCTGCGCTCCCCAACGGCCTCGCGCTACGACTCTGCGCTCTGTTCATGGTTGGTGGTGGGGTTCTGTTTGGCTTCGGCCACTCCATTGCGTTCACCTTGGGCGGTGCCGTTCTCACCGGCACCGGCGCCGCGCTGTTCATCATCGTCGTGCCCGGAATTGTGTATGCGCATCAACCTCAAGCGCCAACACAAACCATGTCCACACTCAACGCCTTTCCAATGGTGTCGTCCACGCTGCTGCCCCTCTCGGTCGCTGGCGCAGCAGCAATTGCGATCAGTTGGCGCGTGGCCTATCTCGGGCCAGTGCTCGCACTTGGCGCGGTTATCGCGTTCACCACGGCGAAGGCGTCGGTACCTCCGAGTCCTGTTGAAAACCCTGTACGAATCGCCGACCTCGTGCGCGTGCCTCACCTCTGGCGCCGATGGAGCGTGCTGGTATTCGCAACCTTGGCCGAGGTCGGCACGGTCACTTGGGGCGCATCGATCATGCACGACCTCGGCGGTGCCGCCAAGGGAACTGCCGCCTCGCTCACAGTCGGCTTCTTCATCGCCATGTTCTTCGGCCGCCTCGCGCTCGCGCAGGTGCTGCTGAGATTCAACGGACAAGTGGTGCTGCGCATGGCATTCATCGGATCGATTGTGTTCTTTGTTCCGTTTCTTGTCGGGCCAAGTCTGATCGTGCGCATGCTTGGCCTCACCGGTCTGGGCGTGTGTCTGTCGCCGGCCTACCCGCTGTCGCTCACCCGACTGTTCGAGCTACACAACGACACTGCCGCGCTCGGACGCTTGTCGGCGATGGCATCGGGCATTGGCATCACGTTTGGCCCGATGCTGCTCGGCGTTCTGTCCGACAGCGTTGGCCTCGGTTGGGCAACTGCAGTGCTGCCCATCTTCGCCCTCTGCGGTCTACTCACGGTGGCACTGCCCCACGATCGAGTTGCGGTCGTCACCGGCAGTACGGTGTTTGTCGACGGTGGTGGCCACATCAACGGCGCCCATTGGGTGCCCGATCTTCCCAACGAACCGCCAAGCCCACGCCGCGCACAGGAGCCGACATGACCACGAACGACCGCGAAGCGCTCACTGCAATACGCGAACAACTCCGCACCAAGTACGTGGCGCCTCGCGACACCCGCCCCGCTTCAGCGGCACGCGGCATTCATCACCTTGCGCTGCTGTCATCCGATGTTGAGCAGACCATTCAGTTTTACCATGGCCTGCTTGAGTTCCCGCTGACCCATATGTGGGAGAACCGCGACTATCAAGGATCCACCCACTTCTTCTTCGATGTCGGTAACGACACGGCGTTGGCCTTCTTCGACCTACCAGGTCTCGATCTCGGACCCTACAAAGAAGTACTCGGCGGGTTACACCACCTCGCCATCGCGGTCGAGCCCACCAAGTGGCAATACCTCAAAGACAAACTCGACGCAGCAAACGTTCCCTACGTGCACATCGATGGCTCGTCGATCTACTTCAACGATCCCGACGGCGCACGCCTCGAACTGATCAGCGATCCGCTGCGCGAGATGTACGGCGAAGTCGTGATGTAGACCGCGAGGGCATTGCCCTCGCCACGTCTCACAGCGGAGGCAGGCCCTGATGCTTGTCGAGCATGTCGCTCATGATGTTGCGAATGAAATCGTCGGCGGCCTCGGTCCAGCCACCCGACACACCGCCGTAGATACCCGAACTCTTGGCTGGCGCATCGGCGTGAGCCTTTGCGTAGTCCACAGCCACAGCCAGATCGGCGGCCCATGCCTCGGCCACGCCAGCTTGCGTTTGCGGACGCGTGACGGCCATGTGAATTGCGTTGGGGTACTGCAGGCCGTTCATGCGCCAGCCGCGGCTGCGCAGCGAATCGTTCACGTGATAGATGTCGAACTCATCTGAGGTGAACGCAAACAAGTACGTGGGGTCACCGATGAGGCGCAACTCTGGGTGACTACGCACAGCGGCAATCATCGAAGCGGCGGTAGCGAAGATCTCTTTGGCGTAGCGCAAGTAGCCCTGACGACCGGTTGCCACCATGCCCGCCCACGTTGCCGCAAGGAGTCCGCTTGAGCGTGAACCGTCAATGCCTGGCGAGCAGTACTTGCCACCCGACCAGTTGGTCTGGAAGAAGTACTGGCCGTCGCGGAGCGAGCGGTTGCGGAACATCAACAGCGAAGTTCCCTTCAACCCGTAGCCGTACTTGTGGGTGTCGGCCGACAGCGTGGTGACACCGGGAACCCTGAAGTCGAACGCAGGAATCGGGTAACCCAATTGCTCGCCAAACGGCAAGATGAAACCGCCGAGGCAACCGTCTACGTGCAAGCCAACACCGTGAGCAAGGGCCACCTGTCCAAGCTCGGCAATGGGGTCGATGGTGCCGTAGCCGTAGTTCGATGCCGAACCCATGATGGCGATTGTCTGATCGTCGATGAGCGCCTCGAGCGCCGCGACATCGACCTGAGCCGTGACCGGATCGATGGGCGCATTGCGAACCTCGATGCCCAACAGGTGACACGCCTTATCGAACGCCGGGTGGCCAGTTTCGGGCTTGACAAAGTTGGGATTGGTGATGCCATGTACGGCACGAGCCTGATCGCGGTACGCAAGCATCGCGTGCAAAATGCTGCCGCTACCGCCGCTGGTGATCATGCCAGCGGGCTCGCTATCGGCACCTGCCGACGCTGCGTTGAACAGGTCGAGACCCATCGCGATGATCTCACCCTCAAAGCGCGTGGCGCTTGGGCACACATCGCGCTGCAGCGCGTTCATATGGCCGTACATACCGAACGCCTCAGACATGAAGGCGTAGTGATCGGTGTCGCCACAGTAGAACGAACCGCTGGCCTTACCGGTGTGCCAGAACGAGTCTTCGGCGGTGGCCATCTCACGCAATTCGTTGAGAATGCTCTCGCGGTCTCGACCCTCTTCGGGGAGAACACGCAACACAGGATAACGATCGGCATAGGGGTAACTGCTCATGTCTGCGAGCCTTGCACATCGCTCGCATAGCGGTCGTGTGCAGGCACCGATCTACGCGACAATGACGGCCATGCACAATCGCTGGTATCTCGCCATCGACCTCGGAACCGGCGGAGCCAAGGTGGCCGCGGTCGGCGACGACGGCAGCATTCTTGCCAGCGCATTTCGAGCCATCGACACCGCACTCACCGCCGATGGAGGCACCGAGCAGAACACCAACCAGTGGTGGTCAGGCATTGTCGATGCAGCGCGCGAGGTAGTGCGTGGCGCAGCGCAAGCATCTGCGTGCGCAGGTGTTGGCATCACCGGGCAGTGGGGCTCCACTGTGCCCGTCGACGGCGATGGCAATGCGTTGGGCCCTTGCCTGCTGTGGTCCGACACGCGCGGCGGCAGATGGTCGAAGCCGCTTGTTGGCGGCGTTGTCAATGTGGCGGGTTATGGGCCGCTCAAGATTCTGCGTTGGCTGCGCAAGGCCGGCGGCGCACCAAGTCCCGTTGGCGCCGATCCCACCGGACACAATCAGTTTCTGCAACACCAACGTGCCGACGTGTACAACGCTGCGGCCGCCTTCATTGAGCCGGTCGATTTTGTCGGGCTGCGTCTGACCGGTCGCGTTGCCGCCACACCCGCCTCGATGGTGTTGTCGTGGCTTACCGACAACCGCCGCGCCTCCAAC
The DNA here is from genome assembly GCA_037140375.1 of Actinomycetota bacterium. Taxonomy (GTDB): domain Bacteria; phylum Actinomycetota; class Acidimicrobiia; order Acidimicrobiales; family Ilumatobacteraceae; genus WLMZ01. The sequence continues at coordinate 12,001 of JBAXER010000044.1, read as the reverse complement.
CCGCGCTACGACCCGTCGTTAGTGAAGTTGGCTCGCCGCAACGCAGCCACGCTCCCCGAACTCGTTGCCACCGGCAGTGTGTTGGGTCCTTTGTTGCCCGCCGTGGCCAGCCAGATCGGCCTCGCTGCCGACACCCCCGTTGTTTGCGGCGTACCCGACCTACACACCGCCGCAATCGGCGCAGGAGCGGTGGCCGACTTCGCTGGCCACATCTCAATCTCCACCACCGCATGGGTGTCGGCCCCGGTGCCGTTCAAGAAGACCGATATCGCTCGACAGATGGCCTCAGTGCCAGGGCTTCGCTCGGGTTCATATCTCATCGCCAACAACCACGACACCGGCGGCGCAGCGTTGCGGTGGCTGCGCGACGCGGTCATCTCCGACGCCGGCGCCGACGCCAGTTACGACCAACTCACTCTCGAGGCCGCTGCAGTTGCGCCAGGTAGCGGCGGCGTCATCTTCTGCCCATGGCTCAACGGCGAGCGCTCGCCGGTCGAAGATCACAATCTGCGCGCCAGCTTCCTCAACGTGTCGCTCACCACCACACGGGCCCACCTTGTGCGCTCCGTGCTCGAAGGTGTCGCCTTCAATGCGCGCTGGCTGCTCGAGGCCACCGAGAAGTTTGCAGGCCGACCACTCGATGGCCTGCGTTTGCTTGGTGGCGGCGCTCAGTCAGATCTGTGGTGTCAGATCCACGCCGATGTCATTGGCCGACCAATTCATCAAGTGGCCGACCCAGTCAACGTCAACGTGCGCGGCGCTGCGTGGTTCGCAGCAATGCATCTGGGACACCTCACGCTCGACGAAATCACATCTCGCGCCCCCACGGCGCGCGTGTTCGAACCCAGCATCGCCGGCATGGCGGCTACCGCTCCGCTCTATGCCGAGTTCGTGCGTCTCGCCAAGTCGCAGCGGGCGATGTACCGAAGGCTGAACGGCGGTACCCCGTCAGTTACCATCGGCGCATGAGCACCAGAACTATCGACCTCCTCGATGGCGATTTCTACATCAACAACCCGTACAGCACCTACGCATGGATGCGCGAAAACGCACCTGCCTACTGGGACTCGATCAACGAGTTGTGGGGAATCTCGCGTTACGACGACATCGTCGAGATCGAGCGCCGCAAAGACGTTTTCATCAGCGGCGATCAGGTGAAGGGTGGCTACCGCCCCAACCTTCCCGCAGACCAGGCCATCATCGGCCTCGACGATCCGCTGCACGCTTTGCGACGCAACTTGGTGTCTCGCCGGTTCACCCACAAAGCCGTTGCCGACAAGCAAGAGGCAGTGCGCTCGGTCGTCACCGGTCTGCTCGATGCAGCCTTCGCCAAAGACGACGTCGAGGTCATCGCCGACCTCGCCTCGCCATTGCCTGCGCTGATGATCGGCCGCCTGTTGGGTTTTGAAGATTCCGATTGGCCAAAGCTGCGCGACTGGTCAGAGCGCACTATTGCGCTTGGTGGCGGCCCGCGCTACTTCAACGACGACGGCATGAACGCAGCGATCGAGTTCGCTGTTGCCGCTGCCGAGTTGTACGAAACGAAGAAGGGCTGTCCGATGGACGACCTGATGAGTCTGTACACCACCGTCGAGATTCCCGGTCACCCATTTGGTGTCGACGAAGCCATCTCCGACGCACTGTTGTTGCTCGATGGCGGCGCCGAGACCACCCGCACCGTTATCGGCCGCACACTGCTCAACTTGCACGCCAACCCCGAGCAATGGGCACGCCTCAAGAACGGCGCCGACCTCACCGTGGCGGTCGAAGAGTTCATCCGCTACGTCACACCCATTCACAACATGTGCCGCGTTGCCGTCACCGACTACGACCTCAACGGCACCATCATCCCGGCCGGCAATCAGGTGCTGATGATGTATTCGTCTGCCAACCGCGACACCACCCACTTTGTTGACCCCGAAACGTTCGACATCACCCGCACCCCGAACCAGCACATCGCTTTCGGCTTCGGCACCCACTTCTGCCTTGGCGCAGCGTTGGCCCGACTCGAGATTCGCACGTTCTTCGAGGAGTTCATTCGCCGTGTCGAATCGTTCCGCATTATCGAAGACACCATCGAGGCGCTCCCGAACGCATTTGTGTTTGGGCTCAAGTCAGCGCGCATCGAACTCGTCGGCGCGTAGCAGTGGGCACCATTGTCATCACCGGTTCATCCGGCGGCATCGGCACTGCCACTCGCGCTGCGCTTGAAGCTCAGGGGCACCGCGTCATTGGTGTCGATATCCGCGATGCCGAAGTCATCGCCGATGTATCTACCCCAGCAGGACGCGCTGCGATGGTCGAGCAAGTCACCGTTGCTTGCGACGGCGTGCTCGACGGTCTGGTTGCCGGTGCGGGCATCAGCTCAAACGGCAGCAACGAAGAACTCGTTGTCTCCATCAATTACTTCGGCGCGATTGCTGCTCTCGATGGTTTGCGCCCCTTGCTTGAGCGAGGCACCAACGCCAGCGCTGTGGCCATCAGCTCAAACAGCACCACTGCGCAACAGGGCATACCGCTTGCGGCCGTGGCTGCGTGCCTGGCCGACGACGAAGCAGGCGCACGTCAGGCTGCCGCTGGCTCGCCGATGGGTGGCTACCCGGCTTCGAAGATGGCGCTCGCCCATTGGGTGCGCTCTCGAGCAACCACCGCCGAATGGATCGGCTCGGGCATTCGGCTCAACGCCATCGCACCAGGCCTCATTGCAACCCCAATGACCGAGGGTGGCATCGATTTCGTGCTCAGCCTTGGCGACACCTATCCGGTGCCTATTCAGCGAGCCGGGCAACCCGAAGAAGTAGCCGGCTTGCTCGCGTATCTGTTATCGCCACTGGCGTCGTTCTTTGTTGGCAGCTTTGTGGTGATGGACGGCGGCACCGACGCCGCACTGCGCGCCACCGATTGGCCGGGTGCTCGATGATCAGCTCGCTACCCAAGACGATGCTCGCGTATCGGCTTCTCGAATGGCAGCAGCCACCGCAGCTTGTCGAGACCGACGTTCCCAGCATTAGCGCGGGTGAGGTACTCATCAAGGTCGCTGGCAACGGCTTGTGCCACAGCGACCTCACCATGATGGAACTACCCGGCTCTATTGGCGAGCTCATTGGGTGGCAGATGCCATTCACGCTCGGTCACGAAGTGGGCGGCTGGATCGCGGCAATCGGCGCCGACGTCAACGGCTTCGAAGTCGGCCAAGCAGTCGCTTTGGTTTCACCAAGTTCGTGTGGCGTGTGCGCCCTCTGCTTGCGCGGCCACGACAGCGCCTGCCCTCACGGTCTTGCCGGTCGCGGCTACGGGCGCGACGGTGGCCTCGCCCAATTCGTAAAGGCCCGCGCCCCTCGCGATGTGGTTGCCATCGGCTCGCTCGATCCACGCGTGGCAGCCCCACTCACCGACGCCGGCGCCACCTCGTATCACGGTGTGCGCAAGGTGCTGCACAAGCTCACGCCCGGATCCACCGCTGTGGTCATCGGCGCAGGCGGCCTTGGTGCCTTCGCAATTCAGATCCTTCGTGCGCTCAGCCCAGCCACCGTCATCGCCATCGACAACAACGAGCCTCGCTTGGCGTACGCCACCGAGCTCGGCGCACACCACACCATCAGCGGAGTCGACAAGACAACGGCTGGCGCATTGCGGCGCATCACCAACGGCGAAGGCGCCACCGCAGTTCTCGACTTCGTAGGTATCGACTCAACCATCGATGTTGGGGTCGGCAGCGTTCAGCCCTTCGGCACGTACGCCATCATCGGCTCAAACGGTGGCACCCTCAAACGCCAGTGGTACGGCGGGCTCCCGCGCGACGGCGAGGTCATCAACTTCCAAGGCTCAAGCGTGTCCGATGCACACGATGTGGTCCGTCTCGCCGAGCAAGGCCTCATCCGTAGCGACGCCGACCTGTTCACGCTGGACAACGTGACCCAGGCCTACGAAGCGCTGCACCACGGCCACCTGCGCGGCCGCGCCGTAGTCACCCCCAACGACTAACAGTTCGCCCCGCTCCCCGCTCCATAAAGCGTGAGCGCACGCCAACCGTGCGCTGATGCTTTTCGGAGAGCATCGAGTGCTGCAGAAGGTCGCTGCGCAGTGACCAAAGGCCCTTCAGCAGGGCCAAACAGGTGACCTAAGCCCCTTTCGCTTCGTACATATGTGGCTCAGTGTTGATGTCAACAGCCCATTTGGCACAGCAGCGAGGACCACTCCCCCATGGAACCAACTCAGGTCAACGAGGACGCCCCCACGTCCGAGACCAACAGTGCAACAGAACCTGACGCATTCTCATCAGGACGCACACGTCGCGACCCAGTGGGGTGGACGATGTGGAGCCTCGCTGCGATCATTGCCATCTCTGGAGTATTCATGGCGTCGATTGCACTTGGACGATCGGATTCGCAGTCGGTCACGGCTGCCGGAGGCTCGAATAATGCATCGGGCACTCCTACTACCCAGCCCGCTACGGCTCCTGGAGCGTCGATCGATTTCCAGTCCACACCCGCGGCCGACTGGACACCGTACGACCCCACGCTGAAGCCCGCAGATGGCGCCGCCGAGCACAAACTCACCATGCATGCAACCGAGAAGGTTCTCGAAATCGCGCCAGGCGTCACCCAACAGATGTGGACTTTCGACGACAAGGTTCCCGGCACAACCCTGCGCGGCAAAGTGGGCGACCTGTTCACCATCACCTTGGTGAACGACGGCAAGCTTGCGCACTCCATCGACCTGCACGCCAGCAAAGTTGCGTGGAACGTAGAGATGAAGTCGATCAATCCAGGCGAGTCGATCGTGTACCAATTCAAGGCGAAGCTCGCCGGAGCGTTCATGTACCACTGCGGCACTGCGCCAGCTCTGCATCACATCGGCAACGGCATGTACGGAGCGATCATCATCGACCCACCTGTGCTCGCGCCGGTCGATCACGAATACCTGCTTGTGCAATCCGAGATCTACACCGGCCCTGAGGGCCAGCCTGGCGACTTGACCAAGATGATGGCTGAGGCGCCTGATGCTGTTGTCTTCAACGGATATGTGAGCCAGTACAAGTTTCACCCCATCAGGGTTGAGCCGAACGAACGTGTTCGGGTTTGGGTCGTCGACGCTGGCCCATCTGAGAACTCGTCATTCCACATCGTTGGCACCATCTTCGACACAGTGTTCAAAGAGGGTTCGTACACGCTGCAGCCCGATGCCCGACAGGGCGGCTCACAAGCGCTCGATCTGCAGCCAGCCCAAGGCGGGTTCGTTGAGTTCAGCTTCGACGCCGCCGGTTTATATCCCATCGTGACGCACAAGTTTGCCAACGTCGGCAAGGGTGCGCTCGGTCTGTTCCAGGCCGGCGAAGTTGCCGTGGCGGGAACCCCCAGCCACTGACAACCCACCCTCGTCCCCATCAAGCGTGAGCGCACGGCAACAGTGCGCTCACGCTTTATGGGGGAATGGCGCTTGCTGCCAGCGCTGCGCTGAATGGTTTGGCGAGCGCCGGATGAAGGCAAACTGCCGATCGCTCAACCGGCTACCGTTGGCCTCTATGCCATCGGCTTTTCTGCACCCATTTGCCTCACCCACCCGCGAGTCGTTCATTCGCATTGTTCGCGGCGAGGGCGCTCTGCTCTGGGACGCCGACGGCAAAGAGTTCATCGATGGCATGGCCAGCCTGTGGTACTGCGCGATCGGCCACGGCCGTCGCGAGATGGCCGATGCCGTGCACGCGCAGATGAGCACGCTCGAGACCTACTCGTGTTTCGACCCTTTCACCAACGCACCGGCCGACGAACTCGCCGAGACATTACTGGCGTTGAGCCCCATGCCCAATGGCCGCGTGTTCTTTTGCGATAGCGGCAGCGAGTCGGTAGACACCGCGATGAAGTTGTCGCGCCTCGCACACGTGCAGGCCGGACACCCCGAGCGCACGCTCATCATCAGCCGCACACGCGGGTATCACGGCACCAACTACGGCGGCACGAGCGCTCAAGGCATCGCCCCGAACCGCGTTGGTTTCGGCCCGTTACTGGCCGACGTGGTGCAGGTACCCAGCGATGACATCGAGGCGTTGGCATCGTTGATGAAAGAGCGCAGCGCCGAGATCGCCGCCGTCATCACCGAACCGCTGCAGGGCGCAGGTGGAGTGTTCCCGCCCGCCGACAACTACTTGGCGGGCTTGCGACGACTGTGCGATCAGCATGGTGCCCACTTGATTTTCGACGAGGTCATCACCGGCTTTGGCCGGCTTGGTTCATGGTTCGGCTCGCAGCATTACGGCGTGACCCCCGACTTCCTCGGGTTCGCCAAAGCGGTCACTTCTGGGTATCAGCCCCTCGGTGGCGTGATCGTTGGTCGCAAACCACTCGACGCGCTCGAGTCCGACCCGACGTTCATTTTGCGCCACGGCTACACCTACAGCGGCCACGCCAGTGTGTGTGCAGCAGGCCTCAAGAACATTGAGATCATGCAACGCGAAGACCTGGTGAACCGCGCCAAGCACGTGGGGGCCCGCCTCGGATCGGCACTGCAGGCATTGGCAGCCGACGGCATCATCGACCACGCTCGTGGCGAGGGTGCCGTGTGGGCTGCCGGACTGCGACCCGATCAGAACGCATTGGCCATCCGCGATCGCATGCTCGCCAGCGGCGGCATCGTGCGTGCGCTCAACGCCGATACCAACACCTTTTGTCCGCCGTTGGTCATCACCGACGCGCAACTCGATCGGCTGCTCGACATCTTCGCGACCGCCGCTGCGGCGCAGTAGTCCCCAAAACAAATTTCTCAAGACTGCCGCCATCCGCGCCGATACAAAAGCGTGGAAAAAAGTGTGCTCCCTAGCCTCACGTTCGTGGCATTCACATTGGCGGCAATGCTGTCGCTTGTGATCACGTCTCGACCCTTCTGACTGGATCTACGAAACACCAATCCCCCCTGGTGTTTCGTAGATCAGTCGCTGGGGCGCTTACAGTCGAAGCATGAATCTTGATCTCACCGGACAACGGGCCCTCGTCACGGGAGGCGCCAGCGGAATCGGCGCCACAGTCGCACGACGCTTCGCCTCGCTTGGCGCACATGTCATCGTCACCGACCTCAACGATGTTGATGGTGCAGCGGTAGCCAACGAGATTGGCGGCGAATATCACCACCTCGATGTATCCAATGCCCAGGCGTGGCACGACCTCATCGATCCGCTCGACGCACTCGACATTGCGTTCCTCAACGCTGGCGTCAGCACCCGCATGCCCGGTTCGCAGTTCAGCGACGAACTGCTCAGCGAAGTCACCGACGAGGCCTATCGCCGCATCATGGGTGCCAACGTCGATGGCGTTGTGTTCGGCTCCCGCGTAGTGCTGCCCAAGATGCTCCAGCGTGGCCGCGGCCACATCGTGATGACCGCATCGATGGCTGGCCTCGGAGCCGTGCAGTTCGACCCCATCTATGCACTCACGAAGCACGCCGTTGTTGGCTTCGCCAAGTCGCTCGGCGTTGCCGCTGGGCCTCGAGGCGTGTGCACCAGCGCCATCTGTCCGGGCTTTGCCGACACGAAGATCGTGTCCACCGAAGCCCGCCAAATGCTTGGCGTCATCGGAGTCCCCATCATGTCGCCCGAGCGAGTGGCCGACACCGTCATCACCGCTATCGAAGCCAACAAGCCCGGCTCCGTGTGGGCGGTGTGGGGCGACCTGCCCATTACGCAATACGAACCCACTCCCCCATTTCACGGATTGATCCCAACATGACCGAGCTATTGTTTAACCCCTTCGATCCGGCCTTTCGAGCCAATCCCTATCCGTTCTACGACGTGCTGCGCAACACTGCGCCGGCGTACCCCACGCCGTTCGGAACCGTGGTGCTGTCGCGATACGACGACGTCGCCACAACGCTGCGCGGCAACGAGTTCAGCCGCGATATCGAAAAGAGCGTCACCGGTCCACCCACTCCGTTTCAGCAGGCGCGACAAGACCGTCGATCCGAGTCGATCAGTAAGTCGATTCTCAATCTCGATCCTCCCGATCACACTCGCCTGCGTCGCCTCGTGAGCAAAGCGTTCACGCCGTCTGCGATTGAGCAACTGCGTCCGCGCATCCAACAACTCGTCGACGACGTGCTCGATCGCGCCGCCGACAAGGGCTCTATTGAGTTGGTCGACGAACTCGCTTTCCCGCTTCCCTTTCAGGTGATCAGCGACATGTTGATGATGCCAACCGACCGCGCGGCCGAGCTACGCGAATGGTCACAGCACATCACCGCATCGCTCGAACCCACGGCCACCGAAGAAGATCTCGACAACGCCGACAATGCCATCAATCAACTCGTGCCGTATCTGGTTTCGGTCATCAACGATCGTCGCGGCAACCTCGGTGACGACATCTTGTCGGCGCTTATTCAGGCCGAAGAGAGCGGCGACCGGATGACCGAAGCCGAGCTCATCTCGTTCGTTCTGCTGCTGTATGTCGCCGGCCACGAGACCACCGTGAACCTCATTGGCAACGGCACCTTGGCGCTGCTGCGCCACCCAGATCAGATCAAGATGTGGCGCGACAATCCCGCCATCGGCGCAGTCGCGGTCGACGAACTCTTGCGCTTCGACGGGCCCGTGCAACTCACCGTTCGCGTGCCGTTGGTGCCGGTCGACTTCGGTGATGTTCGCGTCGAGGCCGGCACGGTTGTGATGGCTCTACTCGGCGCAGCGAATCACGACCCAGCCGTGTTCGATGACCCACACGCGCTACGCCTCGATCGCCCCAACGCTGCGCGACACCTGGCGCTCGGTGGCGGCATTCACTATTGCCTCGGCTCGGCGCTGGCCAAGCTCGAAGCGCAGATTGCTATTGGTTCGCTGGTGCAGCGCTTCCCGAATCTCAGCCTTGCTGGCGAGCCAGGTTGGCGAGATCGACTCACCATCCGCGGAGTCGATCACCTGCCGCTATCGCTGTAGGCCGGGCGCACTTGGTCAAGCACTCACGGTCAAGCGCGCGCGGTCAGTCGTTGGCAAGCAGGTGCATCAGGCTGCTGGTGTCCCAGCGCTTGCCACCACGAGCGATGACCTGCTCGTAGAACTGATCGACCAAGGCGGCAACCGGAAGTCGTGCTCCGTTGCGCTTGGCTTCGTCGAGGCAGATACCGAGGTCTTTGCGCATCCACTCGACAGCAAACCCAAACTCAAACTCGCCACGCGACATCGTGATGGCACGATTGTCCATCTGCCAGCTTTGCGCAGCACCCTTGCCGATGGTCTCGACCACCTTGTCGACATCGAGGCCAGCGCGTTGCGCAAAGTTGATGCCCTCAGCCAAGGCCTGCACTAAGCCAGCAATGCAGATTTGATTCACCATCTTGGTGAGCTGCCCTGCGCCTGCGTCGCCCATCAACTCGCATGCCTTTGAGTAAGCAGCAATGATCGCCTTGGCCTTACCGAACACCAGCAGATCGTCGCAGCCGCACATCACTGTGAGCACGCCGTTCTCGGCACCGGCCTGGCCGCCACTGACCGGAGCATCGACAAACCCAACACCAACCGCGGCCGCAGCGACAGACAACTCGCGAGCCACATCGGCACTGGCGGTGGTGTGATCAACGAGCACAGCGCCAGCGTTCATTCCCGCCAGCGCACCATCGGCGCCCAAGACCACCGAGCGAAGGTCGTCGTCGTTGCCAACGCAGACAAACACAAAGTCGGCGTCTTCGGCAGCCTCGCGCGGCGTCGCGGCGCACCAGCCGCCGTTGGCCTCAACCCACTGGTCGGCCTTCGCCGCGGTGCGGTTGTACACCGTGACTTCGTGGCCCTTGCCGCTGAGGTGGCGCGCCATTGGCGTGCCCATGACTCCTAAACCGATGAACGCGACCTGTGCCATATGCCAACGATTCTGACATGCCGCGGCAACGGCCACCGCACTCATTCGCGTTGCTGGGCGAGCGAGCGCGTTACTGCGGCGTGACGTACGCGCTGGTGATGCCACCGTCGATGATGAGCGACTGGCCCGTCATCCAACTGCTCTCGTCGCAGGCCAAGAACAGTGCACCGTTAGCAATCTCGATTGGCTCCCCGAAGCGGCCCATCGGGATGTGTACCAAGCGGCGGTTGCGCTTTTCGTCGTCGGACAAGAACTTGGCAAGCAGCGGGGTCATGATTGGCCCAGGGCACAACGCGTTTGCACGAATGCCCTGACGGGCATAAATGGTGGCGATCTCGCGTGTCATCGCCAGCACTGCGCCCTTCGATGCGGTGTAGGCAATCTGCGGAGTTGCCGCACCCATGTGTGCCACAAACGACGCAACGTTCACGATGGAGCCGCCACCGCTGGCGAGCATTGCGGGAATGGCGTAGCGGCAACCAAGCAGCACGCCCTTCACGTTGATGTCCATGGTCAGGTTGTATGTCTCGATCGAGGTGTTGGTTGGACCGTCGTCGTCGCCGAGCATGACGCCAGCGTTGTTGTACAACACGTGCAGCCCGCCAAAGGTCTCGACCGCGTGCGCAACAGCAGACTCAACTGACTGCTCGTCGGTGACATCGCAGCGCACAAAGGTGGCCTCGCCACCGGCAGCAGCGATTGCCTCGACTGCTTCGTCGCCATCGTTGATGTCGGCAATCACGATCTGCGCGCCCTCTTGAGCGAAACGCTCGGCGCCAACGCGACCCAACCCCGACGACGCACCTGTAATCAGCGCAACCTTGCCACTTAACCGACCCACACATGCCTCCGAGACTTGAACAACGTTGGGCAAAGGCTAGTTGCAGTACGTGTGGTTACACGCGTTCCCAATAGCGGCGCAGTTCCCAATCGGTAACGCTCTGGTTGAACGCCGCCCACTCGGCCTTGGCCGTGGTGAGGATGTGATGATGCACATCGTCGCCGAAGCATTCTTTGGCGATGGCGCTGTTCTCCCACAACGCAATAGCGTCGCTGATGTTCCATGGGATGCGCGGAATGTCGGGCGCCTCGTAACCATTGCCCGAGAACGGTTCGCCAAGCTCAAGCTCGTTACGAATTCCGTAGAGACCGCCGGCGAGCGTGCCGGCAAACGCCAAGTAACTGTTGGCATCGCTGCCCGGAATACGACACTCAACTCGCGTGCCCTTGCCATGGCCCACAAGGCGATAGCCCAAGGTGCGGTTATCGATGCCCCAGCCAATGCCGGTAGGAGCCCACGAGCCAAGCTGGAACCGCTTGTAGCTGTTGATGGTTGGCGCCCACAGCAGCGAGAACTCACGTGAGGTAGCGATGAGCCCAGCGAGGTAGTGGCGGAACAGCTTGCTCATCCCGTGGGCGCCGTGCTCGTCGTGACCGTCGAACAACGCCTTGGTGCCATCGAGGCTCCACAAGCTTGAGTGAATGTGACACGACGAACCCGTGTCGTTGAAGTCGTACTTGGCCATAAAGCTGATGCTGCGTCCACTGAGCGCAGCCATCTCTTTCGCTCCGTTTTTGTACACCGCGTTGCGATCGGCCATCTCGACGGCAGTGGTGTAGTCGAGGTTGATCTCATGCTGACCGCGGCCCGCTTCGCCCTTGCTGAACTCGACGGGCACGCCAGCAGCTTCGAGGCCACGACGAAGTTGGCCGATGATGTATTCGTCCTTGGTGGTCTGCAGCACGTGATAGTCCTCGAGATACGCGCTGTGCGGCTTGAGGTCGCGGTAGCCCTTGTCGTGGGCTTCTTCGTAGGTGTCCTTAAACAAGTAGAACTCAATCTCGCTGGCCACCATCGGCAAGAAGCCAAGCGCAGCAGCAGCTTCGACCTGACGACGCAGCACCGCGCGCGGCGCCACCTCGATGAGTTCTTTGGTGTCGACGTCGTAGAGATCGCACATGATCATCGCCGTCTTCGGCACCCACGGAGTGATGCGGATTGTGTCCCAATCGGCGGTGGCGAGCATGTCGCCGTACCCCTGCTCGTAACTGGTAAAGCGATAGCCCGGCACTGGATTGTTATCCATATCGCAGGCGATGAGATAGTCGCAGTTCTCGGTGCCGCCTTCGGCGACCTGCTCAAGGAAGAAACGCCCAGTGGTTCGCTT